>JBPCQW010000159.1:0-23286 GCA_050997715.1 Hassallia sp. | reverse complement strand
TGCACCCGTTGTTTTTGTTATTGCTGGTGCTGAGTTGTGCAGTTTTTTCTGGTTTGGGGGTAATTGTCGGGTTAAGCGTGCGATCGCTTGAAGCTGTCGGACTCTACAACAACTTTATCATTATCCCCATGTCCTTTTTGGGAGGAACTTTCTTTGACCCAAATACATTACCAGCAGCTTTAAAAGTTGTAGTTTATTTATTACCGCTTACTTATGCCACCTTAGGACTGCGTGCAGCTGCTTATTTGCCATTGTCGCAGTTTCCTTGGTACAGTATACCGATTTTGTTAGTGATGGCGATCGCTCTTTCTCTCTGGGGTGCTTACATTTTTGCTCACCAACAAGATTAACATTTGCAAAAAGCCAATTATCCAAAATGCTAATTCGCACTGCCACATCAGACGATGTACCCAAAGTTTTACCAATGGTTGCTAAAATTTGCGCCTTGCATGAAAATTGGGACACCGCCAAATATGGATTTTTACCTGATCCAGAACAGCGTTATGAAAAATGGTTAACGCGGTTAGCGAATAGTAGCGATCGCAGCGTCTTCTTAGTAGCGGAAGATGAAGGTAAATTGGGGGGGTTTCTAGTAGCCACAGTTGAGCGAGAAATTCCAATTTACCGTTTACAGGAATATGCTTTTATTCACGATATCTGGGTTGAACCAGAATATCGCCAAAACCGAGTAGCGCAACAAATGGTGATGTTGTCTGTCGAACGCTTCAAAGAAATGGAAGTTCAGCAAATTCGACTTGATACCACAGCCGTCAACGAAGCAGCACGACGGTTATTTACATCCTGCGGTTTTCGCATCAGCACCATAGAAATGCTTAAAGAGTTAGAAGTCAAAAGTCCATAGCCAAGAGTCATTAGTTATTAGACTCCTAACTCCTAACTCCTGACTCCTGACTCCTGACTCCTGACTCCTAACTCCTGACTCCTGACTCCTGACTCCTAAATCCTGACTCCTGCCTCCTGACTCCTGCCTCCTAACTAGCTAGCCAAAAGTGTTTTCTCCAGAGGTGTCCAACGGAAGAAGCGATCGCCTCCTCTTTCGAGAATAACTTTTACTCGTGGTTCTATACTAGGCAAAGACGTTAAATATTCTACTTCCTGATTGGAAAGAATATGCCCTTCAATAATCCACAACACAAGACCCTTTGACTTTGGTGGTAGATGTTCTAGCTGATAGTTGATAATCGGTGGTACATAGTATACAAAACCTACTGCTGCCCCATTAGGGGTAGTTTTTTTACCCAGGTGAGGAGGTCTGATTCCATGAACTCCCGTCAAATAAGCAGCTAAATCGCCCAGTCCTCTTGCGGTAATATGCAAAGTGACATAACCAGCCGCACGCAGTCGGCGTTGATACCGACCTTCAAAACCTCCTTCCAAAGGTGCATAGACGCCAAGAGCGCCAAATTTTTCCAGGTCGCGAATTAAAGGTTTGCCAGTGGTAATTAGTGCCATAGATTTTCGTCTTATCCCACTTCGATATCTCTATTATTCACTGTTAATCGATATATTTAGTTAGATAACAAACTTATAAGTTAGATTAGCCCAACCCACTGTCATCACCTAACCTGCATATAATATAGGTTTTTCTAATATTAGTCATTCTCTAAAACCCTAAGAGCCTTGTCAGGCTTAAGCCTCTAGCTCTACGAACAAAGTCTACTTTATTGGTAAGCTCTGTTTGTGTGCAACATGAACCGCGAGATAAGAGTCATCAGGCGATGCTGCACCTTCTGCTCGCAAAAAAATTATAAAAATTATAGACAAACGTAAATAGATGATCTATATTATTAGATTGTGAGCAAAATATTAAATTAGTTTTCCTTCTAATTAGCATTCGTAGCTAGTTTTAGCATTTAAAGGTGATAAATTGCTTCCAAATGTGATATAATGGCTCGGATTGGTAAGAAGCTGATAAACTAATAAAGCCTTGAGTAAACTTAGGAGCTAGGAATAAAAACCAAAGCACAACCTAAGGAAAAAAGCGCGTTCACTCATGCGTTGAGACTAGGCGAAACATTAAGCGATCGCTTAATGTTTTTAGTAAAGTTAAAACTGAGCAGTCATCTGGGTTTGATGATATAGCATCAGTCTCAATCAAGGGATACTGAGCAGCAATTGTATGCTTAAGTCCCACTGCAATACGGACACATGAAGCACGACGAAAGTCGTTTTCACTTTTTCGTCAAGAGCAGTGTCCGCCAGAAAGTGCCAGAGCGATCGCTTGGACGAAGCATTGCTGCACAAAGCACTTGCGCTATAAAGCAAGAGCAAACTCAATCTCAATCATTAATGACTTCCAATTGGGAAGAAATTTTTGCCTATTTTGGTGAATAAATGAGTGAAAATAAACGGATTCAGCAACGCGATTAAAGATACGCTTGTTGCTGCGGCAAGCGTCCACTTGCTGCAAAATGCTCGAAACAGGGCATTTAAACTGGTGTGTGTTTGTGAATCCGATTTTAAAAGTAAGTAGATAAGGAGAGCCAGTAACTGTGTCTGTAGGTATTCTCGGCACCAAACTGGGCATGACCCAAATATTTGACGAAGCAGGAGTAGCCATTCCTGTAACCATCGTCCAAGCGGGACCATGCACAGTAATACAAGTAAAAACAAAACAGACCGACGGTTACTCTGCCATTCAAGTTGGCTATCGTGAAGTGAAACCAAAGGCTTTAAACAAGCCGTTGCTGGGACATCTGGCAAAAGCAGAAGCCCCGGCATTGCGTCACTTACGGGAATATCACATTGATAATGCTAGTGAGTATTCTTTAGGTCAACAGATTACGGCAGATATTTTTAGTGCAGGTCAAATTGTAGATATAAGCGGTAAAAGTATCGGTCGCGGTTTCGCAGGGAACCAGAAACGAAACAACTTTGGTCGTGGACCCATGTCACACGGTTCCAAAAACCATAGAGCACCCGGTTCCATTGGTGCAGGTACAACACCCGGTCGTGTCTATCCAGGTAAGCGGATGGCAGGACGTTTGGGTGGGAAGCGCATCACAATTCGTAAGCTGACTGTAGTGCGAGTAGACCCGGAACGTAACTTATTGCTAATCAAGGGAGCAATTCCTGGTAAGCCGGGAGCATTGATAAGTATTATTCCAGCGAAAAAAGTTGGTAATTAGTCATTTATTGGTTAGTAGTTAGTGGTAACAACTAACAACAGACAAAGGACAAAAGACAAATGACATTTGAGTATGTAGTCAAAAATTGGCAAGGAGAACAAGTCGCAGAGAAAAGCTTCGACTTGCGAGTTGCCAAAGAAACAACGGCGTCTCATATTGTGCATAGAGCCTTAGTGAGACAGATGACCAATGCTCGCCAAGGAACTGCCAGTACAAAAACCCGTGCAGAAGTTAGAGGTGGTGGTCGCAAACCGTGGCGGCAAAAAGGTACAGGAAGAGCGCGTGCCGGTTCAATTCGTTCACCTCTGTGGCGTGGTGGTGGTGTCATCTTTGGACCAAAGCCCAGAGATTATAACTTGAAGATGAACCGCAAAGAGCGGCGTTTAGCATTGCGGACAGCGTTTGCCAGTCGGATTGAGGATTTGATTGTAGTAGAAGAATTTGGCAACGAGTTTCAACGCCCAAAAACCAAAGAATTGGTACAGGCGATCGCGCGTTGGGGTTCACAACCAGAAAGTAATACACTTTTAATTTTGTCAGAACGCACCGAAAACGTTTATTTGTCAGCTCGCAACATCGAAAAACTAAAGTTAATTGCCGCTGACCAACTAAACATTTACGACTTGCTGCACGCTGACAAAATTGTAATTACAGCACCAGCCTTAGAAAAAATTCAGGAGGTCTACAGTGCCTAACTTTGACCCCCGTTATCTGCCCGACTTAGTGCGTTGCCCAATTGTCACCGAAAAAGCGACGATTGCAATGGAGCAGAATAAATACACTTTTGAAGTAATTCCTAAAGCAACCAAGCCAGAAATCAAAGCCGCAATTGAAAGCTTGTTTAATGTCAAGGTTGTGAAAGTGAATACCTCAAGACCACCTCGCAAAAAGCGGCGAGTTGGTAAATTTGTTGGTTACAAACCCCAATACAAGAAAGCCATTATTACAGTGGCAGCTGGGGACGAAGACAAGATTAGACAAGTTCTATTCCCAGAAGTGTAAAAAAGTTAGGAGTTATGAGTTATCAGTTATGAGTTAAATCAATTCCTAACTCTTAACTTCTACTCCATTCTCCTAACTCCTAACTTAAAACTCCTAACTCAAAACTAAGATTATGGGTACTCGTTCTTATCGTCCTTATACCCCCAGTACTCGCCAAGTTACTATCTCCGACTTTGCGGAAATTACTAAAAGTGAGCCGGAAAAGTCATTAACGACACACAAGCATCGTCCTAAAGGTAGAAATAACCAAGGACGAATTACTAGTCGTCGGCGGGGTGGCGGACACAAACAACTTTACCGGATCGTAGATTTTAAACGCGATAAACGGAATATTCCGGCAAAAGTCCAAGCGATTGAATACGATCCAAACCGCAACGCCCGGATCGCCCTTTTGTTTTACCAAGATGGCGAAAAACGCTATATTCTTCATCCCAACGGCTTAAAAGTCGGGACAACAGTTATTGCAGGACCTGATGCGCCTTTTGAAGATGGTAACGCCTTACCTTTGTCGAATATTCCCTTGGGTACTAGCGTTCACAACGTCGAGTTGACCCCAGGAAAAGGCGGTCAAATCGTTCGTTCCGCCGGTGCTACCGCGCAAGTTGTGGCAAAAGAAGGAAATTACGTAACCATCAAACTGCCTTCTGGTGAAGTCCGAATGATTCGGCGCGAATGCTACGCCACCATCGGACAAGTTGGTAACACCGACGCGAGAAACCTGAGTGCAGGTAAAGCAGGAAGAAACCGCTGGAAAGGTCGCCGTCCTAAAGTTAGAGGTAGCGCCATGAACCCAGTGGATCACCCCCACGGTGGTGGTGAAGGTCGCGCTCCCATTGGTAGATCCGGTCCTGTGACACCTTGGGGTAAACCTACCTTGGGTATGAAGACACGCAAGCGCAAGAAACCAAGTAGCAAATTAATTGTACGTCGTCGTCGTAAGTCTTCTAAACGCGGACGCGGCGGACGTGAGTCTTAAAATTTGAGATTTTGGATTTTGATTGGGTTTGACTTATTAGCAAAAAAAATCTCTGAAAACTAATAAGATTCCTAATCATCCAAAATCATAAATCCAAAATCCACGCATCCAAAATCCAAAATATAATTATGGGTCGTTCTCTAAAAAAAGGTCCCTTCGTTGCGGATCATTTACTCAAAAAAATTGAAAAGCTCGACGCAATCAACAGAAAAGAAGTTATTAAAACTTGGTCGCGAGCTTCAACAATTTTGCCCCTAATGGTAGGACATACCATCGCTGTTCACAACGGACGCCAACACGTACCAGTTTTTGTAAATGAGCAAATGGTAGGGCACAAATTAGGTGAATTTGCCCCAACACGGACATACAGGGGTCATGGAAAAAGTGACAAAAAAGCAGGGAGATAAAATCTAAAATTTGGCAGTAAAAACTTATGGCAACTGATACTAAAGAAGTAAAAGCGATCGCCCGTTTTGTACGCATGTCTCCCTTGAAAGTGCGTCGCGTACTCGATCAAATTCGCGGCAGATCCTATCGAGAAGCGCTGATTATCCTCGAATTCATGCCCTATCGTGCCTGCGAACCAGTATTAAAGCTGATTAGAAGCGCTGCTGCTAATGCCGAGCATAACGCGGGGCTAGATCGCACTCAACTGGTGATTACTCAAGCATACGCCGATCAAGGTCCAGTCCTAAAACGGTTCCAACCAAGAGCGCAAGGTCGAGCTTATCAAATCCGCAAGCCGACATGTCACATCACAGTAGCAGTTGCGACTGGTGAGGCTGAATAAGCTTGTCTCGGTAAAAAAAATTGCGTACAGTCAGAAATTTTAGAGGAATTATTTGTGGGACAAAAAATTCATCCAGTCGGTTTTCGACTGGGTATTACTCAAGAACACCAATCACGTTGGTTTGCTGTTCCTGACCGTTATCCAGAACTTCTTCAAGAAGACTACAAACTGCGTAACTACATAGAAAAAAAGCTAGGTAGATACGCTCAAAACAACGCCGGCATCTCGGAAGTGCGAATTGAGCGCAAAGCAGATCAAATCGACTTAGAAGTACGCACGGCTCGACCGGGTGTAGTTGTAGGTCGAGGTGGACAAGGTATTGAAGCATTGCGTACCGGACTTCAAGATTTGTTAGGCGGCAATCGCCAAATTCGGATTAACGTAGTTGAAGTACAGCGAGTTGATGCTGATGCTTATTTAATTGCGGAATACATCGCTCAACAACTGGAACGACGCGTTTCCTTCCGTCGGGTAGTGCGTCAAGCCATCCAACGCGCTCAACGCGCTGGTGTGCAAGGCATTAAAGTTCAAGTTGGCGGTCGGCTCAACGGTGCGGAAATTGCCCGGACAGAGTGGACTCGTGAAGGTAGAGTACCTCTACATACGTTACGGGCTGATATTGACTATTCTTGCTGCACCGCAAAAACCATTTACGGTATTCTCGGTATCAAAGTGTGGGTGTTTAAAGGAGAAATTATTCCCGGACAGGAAGAAACTCCTTCCCAACCAACAACACGCGATCGCGAACCTCGTCGTCGTCAACAACAACGCCGTCGCCAACAATTTGAAGATCGTTCAAATGAAGGATAAATCGGGACTGGGGACTGTTTACTGGGGACTGGGAAAAAACTTTCCCAATCCCTAATCCCTAATCCCTAATCCCTAATCCCTAATCCCTAATCCCTAGTCCAAGCGTCATGTTAAGTCCTAGAAGAACTAAATTCCGCAAACAACAACGCGGACGGATGAGCGGTGTAGCTACCCGTGGTAGTGACCTGAATTTCGGCGATTTTGCCCTCCAAGCACAAGAACCAGCTTGGATTACCGCCCGGCAAATAGAGGCTTCGCGTCGAGCAATGACTCGTTATATCCGCCGGGGTGGTAAAATCTGGATTCGCATTTTCCCAGATAAACCTGTAACCATGCGTCCCGCAGAAACCCGGATGGGTTCTGGTAAAGGTTCGCCTGAGTTTTGGGTCGCAGTCGTCAAGCCAGGACGGATTTTATTTGAAATTGCTGGCGTTACTGAAGAAATCGCTCGCGAAGCCATGCGCTTGGCAGCCTTTAAGTTACCAATTAAAACTAAGTTCATTTCACGCTCCGAATCGGAGCCGCAGGAGTAAGTCATGCCTCTGCCTAAAGTTTCAGAAGCAAGAGAATTAAGTGACGAAAAACTGTCTGATGAAATTCTTGCTGTGAAAAAGCAACTATTTCAATTGCGTTTGCAAAAAGCAACCAGACAATTAGAAAAACCGCATCAATTCAAACATGCTCGACACCGTTTAGCCCAGTTGCTGACAGTAGAGACAGAGCGCAAACAAAAAGCAACTGAATTGGTTAAAGAAGAAAAGTAGGAGATTATGGCAGTCAAAGAACGAGTTGGTTTGGTAGTGAGCGACAAAATGCAGAAAACAGTGGTAGTCGCCATTGAAAACCGCGCTCCTCACCCCAAGTACGGCAAAATTGTAGTAAATACCCAGCGCTATAAAGTCCACGACGAAGAAAACAAATGTAAAGTGGGCGATCGCGTTCGCATTCAGGAAACTAGACCCCTGAGCAAAACCAAGCGCTGGCAAGTCACAGAAATCCTCAACACTAAAGCTACGACCTAATTAATAGTTGTTAGTTTTCGATCCAACGCCACAAGGAAGAAAAATTGTGATTCAATCCCAGACCTATCTGAATGTCGCTGATAATAGCGGCGCCCGCAAATTAATGTGTATCCGCGTTTTAGGCGGAGGCGGAGGAAACCGTCGTTATGGCGGTGTAGGCGATAAAATTATCGCCGTTGTTAAAGATGCCATTCCTAACATGGCAGTTAAAAAGTCTGATGTCGTGGAAGCGGTAATTGTCCGCACCCGCAAAGCTATGATTCGTGATAGCGGCATGAGTATCCGCTTTGACGATAATGCCGCAGTTATCATCAACAAAGATGGTAATCCCAGAGGTACGCGGGTTTTCGGACCAGTTGCACGGGAATTGCGCGAGAAAAACTTTACCAAAATCGTTTCTTTGGCTCCGGAGGTGTTGTAATGTCAAAACAGCCGAAACCTAAAGTATTTCATAAAATGCACGTCAAAACTGGCGACACCGTGCAAGTGATTGCTGGCAAAGACAAAGGCAAAGTTGGTGAAATAGTCAAAGCACTTCCCCAAGTTAGCCAAGTCCTTGTCAAAGGCGTCAACATTAAGACTAAGCACGTCAAACCCCAAGCCGAAGGTGAATCGGGACGCATTGTTACCCAAGAATTCCCAATTCATAGTTCCAACGTAATGCTTTATTCTACTAAGCAAAATGTTGCCAGTCGCATCTGCTACACCACAACCCAAGAAGGGAAGAAAGTACGGATGTTAAAGAAAACCGGCGAGATACTTGATAAATAGTTAGGAGTGAGGAGTTCAGAGTTAGGAATTGACTTTAACTCAAAACTCAAAACTCAAACCTCAAAACTTCTTCCCTGACCAAGACCAGGGATAAACAGGAAAAAAAATATGGCGACAACAAGACTCAAAAATTTATACCAAGAAACAATTGTCCCCAAACTGATGAATCAGTTTCAATACACCAACATTCATCAGGTACCAAAGTTACTAAAAATCACCGTGAACCGGGGATTAGGGGAAGCGGCTTCCAACGCAAAAGCATTAGAAGCCTCGTTAAGTGAAATTGCCGTGATTACAGGTCAAAAACCGGTAGTCACACGAGCGAAAAAGGCGATCGCTGGCTTCAAAATTCGTCAAGGAATGCCTGTTGGAATCATGGTGACACTTAGAGGCGAACGAATGTACGCCTTTATCGACCGACTAATCAGCCTTTCTTTGCCCAGAATTAGAGACTTTCGCGGCATTAGTCCTAAAAGCTTTGATGGTCGAGGAAATTACACTCTCGGCGTCAGAGAACAGATAATTTTTCCAGAAGTCGAGTACGACAGAATCGATCAAGTACGTGGTATGGATATTTCCATCATCACCAGCGCAAAAAATGACGAAGAGGGACGCGCTTTACTCAAAGAAATGGGAATGCCCTTTCGCGATCAATAAGTTCAGTTATACGAGGGAACGATGGCGGCTAACGACACAATTGCAGATATGCTGACGCGCATCCGCAATGCTACTATGGCGAGGCATCAAACAACATTAGTGCCAGCGACAAAAACGACCCGTAGTATTGCTAAAGTGCTTCGTGAAGAAGGCTTTATTTCAGAATACGAAGAAGCCGAAGATGGAGTAAAACGTAACTTGGTGATTGCCTTAAAATACAAGGGTAAAAATCGCCAGCCTTTAATCACTGCCTTAAAGCGCGTGAGCAAACCAGGCTTGCGAGTTTACTCCAACAAAAAAGAATTACCACGGGTACTAGGTGGTATTGGCATTGCGATTATTTCTACATCCAGTGGCATCATGACCGATCGCGAAGCGCGACGTCAGAACCTGGGTGGTGAAGTACTTTGCTACGTTTGGTAGTCATTAGGAGCGAGAAGTGAGGAGTTAAGAGTGAAGAGTTAAAAATAAAAACTCATAACTCATGAATGAATAACTCATAACTCGTAACAAGACAAAGGATAAAAATTTATGTCTCGAATTGGTAAACGTCCAATTACAGTCCCCGCTAAAGTACAAATAACAATTGACGGCACAAAGGTTGTAGTTAAAGGTCCCAAAGGTGAACTTTCTCGCGACCTGCCGACTAATGTGACAGTCTCTCAAGATGGGGAAATATTACAAGTAAATCGACGCGATGATTCCCGCACATCTCGGCAGCTACACGGTTTATGCCGTACCTTGGTTGCCAACATGGTAGAAGGAGTTTCCACAGGTTTTCAACGTCGGTTGGAAATTCAAGGGGTAGGTTATAGAGCACAAGTTCAAGGTCGTAACCTAATTTTGAATATGGGTTATAGCCATCAAGTGCAAATTGCCCCACCAGAGGGAATTCAGTTTGCAGTTGAAGGTACCACTAACGTCATCGTTAGCGGGTATGACAAAGAAATAGTAGGCAACACCGCAGCGAAAATTCGCGAAGTTCGCCGACCAGAACCTTATAAAGGTAAAGGTATTCGCTACGCCGGTGAAGTGGTCAGACGTAAAGCTGGTAAGACTGGTAAAGGTAAGAAGTAAAAATGAAACTTACTCGCAAAGAATCTAAACAGCGTCGCCATCGACGCGTCCGTGGTAAAGTAAGCGGTTCTGAAGAACGTCCGCGTTTAGCTGTGTTTCGCTCGAACGAGCATATTTATGCTCAGATAATTGATGATACCAAGCATCACACAATTGTGGCAGCTTCGAGTGTAGAACCAGATTTGAAATCTAATTTGGCTACAGGAGCGAACCGGGAAGCTAGTGTGCAAGTTGGCAAGTTGATTGCAGCGCGATCGCTTGAAAAAGGCATAACTCAAGTAGTTTTTGATCGCGGTGGTAATTTATATCACGGTCGCATCAAAGCCTTAGCTGACGCAGCGCGAGAAGCCGGCTTAGATTTCTAAAATTAGTAATTAGTTAGTGGTTAGTCGATAGTAGAGCAATCAGCAAATAACAACTAACAACTAACAACTAACAACCAACAACTTACATAGCATTAATTATGGCAACTGAGCGTAAAAACAAAACAAAACGCGCCAAGAAAGAAGAGACAACTTGGCAAGAACGGGTGATTCAGATTCGACGTGTTAGTAAGGTCGTTAAAGGAGGTAAAAAACTCAGCTTCCGAGCGATCGTTGTCGTCGGTAACGAACGCGGTCAAGTTGGTGTGGGTGTAGGTAAAGCTTCAGATGTAATTGGTGCCGTAAAAAAAGGCGTAGCCGACGGCAAAAAGCATCTGATCGAAATCCCCATGACCAAATCTAACTCTATTCCCCATCCGATTGATGGCACAGGTGGTGGTGCGAAAGTGATGATGCGACCAGCATCTCCAGGAACCGGGGTAATTGCCGGTGGTGCTGTCCGTACCGTATTAGAGTTAGCTGGAGTTCGC
Organism: Hassallia sp.; assembly: GCA_050997715.1. GTDB lineage: Bacteria > Cyanobacteriota > Cyanobacteriia > Cyanobacteriales > Nostocaceae > Hassallia. The sequence continues at coordinate 12,179 of JBPCQW010000159.1, read as the reverse complement.
AACATTTTAGCCAAACAACTTGGCTCTAACAATCCACTTAACAATGCTAGAGCCGCAGTTAATGCCCTATCTACCTTGCGTACCTTCGCCGAAGTTGCCGAAGATAGAGGCGTTCCCATTGAGAATCTCTACATTTGAGAAGTCAAAAGTCAAGAGTCAAAAGTCAAAAGTTTACTGACTATTGACGATTGACCATTAACCATTGACCATTAACCATTGACAAAATTATGAGACTAAATGATGTTCGTCCTCAAAAAGGCTCTAAAAAACGCGGTAAGCGTGTAGGTCGGGGTATTTCTGCCGGTCAAGGTGCCAGTGCTGGTTTAGGTATGCGGGGTCAAAAATCTCGCTCTGGTAGCAGCACCCGACCTGGTTTTGAAGGTGGTCAACAGCCATTGTATCGCCGTATCCCTAAGTTAAAGGGCTTTCCAGTTATTAATCGTAAAAATTACACTACGATTAATGTAGAGAAACTATCCTCCCTTGCTGCCAATACAGAAGTTACTTTGGAATCTTTAAAGGCATCAGGTATTATTACTAGTGCCAAAGCACCATTGAAAATTTTGGGCAATGGGGAATTGAGCGTTGCACTCAATGTTAAAGCGGCAGCTTTCACAAGCCAAGCTCGAAGCAAAATTGAGGCAGCTGGTGGAAGTTGTGAAGTTATATAAATGACGTTCGCGTAGCCGTGTGCCTCTGCTAGAGAAGCGTCTCCGTAGGAGAAGGCTGAAGGATAAAAAATATATACTTCACATTTTATACTTTTGACGAGAGTACTTCACACTTCAAAGGTAGCCCTTTATGATTAGTCGAGACAAAGCCCCAACGGCTCAAGAAACTTTTATGCAGATGGCGCAAGCAGCAGGGCTGAGAGGTCGGCTGCTTGTCACCGTCGGTATTTTAATTTTGATTCGCCTGGGCATCTATTTGCCCATACCTGGAATTAATCGCGACTTATTTAGCCAAGCGATTCAGGGTAATAGCGCTATATTCGGCTTGTTAGACATATTCTCAGGACGCGGACTTTCAACTTTGGGAGTCTTTGCCTTGGGCATCTTGCCTTACATTAATGCTTCCATTATTATCCAATTGCTCACGACTGCGATTCCAGCTTTAGAAAATTTACAGAAAAATGAAGGTGAAGCTGGACGGCGAAAAATTTCCCAAATTACACGCTATGTGTCTTTAGGTTGGGCGATTATTCAAAGTACTGCGTTCTCGGCATTTTTCTTACAGCAATTTGCTAAAGAACCCGGTCCAGTTTTCGTAGCAGAAACAGCGATCGCTCTTACGGCTGGTTCAATGTTCGTTATGTGGGCATCAGAACTAATCACTGAGCGAGGCATTGGTAACGGAGCATCTTTGTTGATTTTTGTCAATATTGTCGCCTCACTACCAAAATCTTTGGGCGATACCATCGACTTGGTGCAAGTAGGCGGTCGGGAAATAGTCGGGCGCGTGATTGTACTAGTCTTGGTGTTCTTGGCAACGATTGTTGGGATTGTCTTTGTTCAAGAAGGAACGCGGCGCATCCCAATTATTTCCGCTCGTCGTCAAGTTGGTCGGCGTGTTTTGGCAGAGCAACGTAGTTATCTACCCCTACGGCTAAATCAAGGCGGTGTTATGCCGATTATTTTTGCCGCTGCCATCTTGAGTTTGCCACTTTTGCTGGCGAATTTTACCAAAAATCCGGACTTGATTAATATTGTTAACAATTATCTGAGTCCGGGTGGTTCTGCGCCTTGGGCATACTCGCTGATTTACCTCGTTTCTATTGTTTTCTTCAGCTACTTCTACTCTTCGTTGATTCTTAACCCAGTAGATGTGGCGCAGAACTTGAAAAAAATGGGTTCTAGCATTCCTGGCGTTCGTCCGGGTAAAACAACGAGCGAGTATATTGAGCGGGTGACGAATCGACTAACTTTTTTAGGTGCGATCTTTTTAGGCTTGGTTGCGATTATCCCCACCGCTGTAGAAAGCTCTTTGGGTGTGCCAACCTTTAAAGGAATTGGCGCAACTTCGTTGTTAATTCTGGTTGGTGTAGCGATTGAAACAGCAAAACAAGTCCAAACTTACGTCATCTCTCAGCGCTATGAAGGAATGGTGAAATAATAGTGACGCGATTAATCTTCTTGGGACCACCTGGAGCTGGTAAAGGAACTCAAGCTCAAAATTTAGCTTACGACTGCAATATTCCCCATATTTCCACGGGTGATATATTGCGTCAAGCAATGAAAGAGCAAACCCTTTTAGGAATCAAAGCTCAAAATTACGTTGATAGCGGCGAGTTAGTTCCCGACCAGCTAATGCAGGAGCTAGTGCAGGAGCGTCTTAGTCAACCAGATATTAAGTCTGGATGGATTTTAGATGGCTTTCCTCGCAAAGTAACGCAAGCAGTTTTTTTGCAGGAATTGCTGCTTCATATGGGACATCCAGGCGGTGAAAAGGTGATAAATCTGGATGTCCCAGATGATGTAGTGGTAGCACGTTTACTTGATCGCGGACGAAAAGATGATACCGAAGAGGTGATTCGTCGTCGCTTAGAAGTTTACCGCAATGAAACTGCACCTTTGATTGATTATTACGGATCGAAACAACAACTTCTCACCGTCAATGGTAATCAATCCCAAGAAGAAGTTACTCATGAACTCAAGAAGGTAATCGCTTTTTAGTTTCACTCATGGGGATAAGGAGGACAAAAAGACAAAAAGAATAATTCTTTGCCAATCTCCCCATCCCCCACTCTGCCACTCCCGTTTAAGGCAGGATGAATTGAAAATTTCGCTAAAATATATTAAGAAACTGTTGATATAATCGCTCCTTTGTGTTCTCTTGCATATCTAATTACTGCAACTGAATAGGAGATTGTTGAATTGAGGAAAAAATAAATTGTCTAAACAAGATTTGATTGAAATGGAAGGCACTGTCACAGAGTCCCTACCAAATGCCATGTTTCGTGTTGACCTGGACAATGGCTTTAATGTTCTAGCTCATATTTCGGGTAAGATTCGCCGGAACTATATCAAGATTTTACCTGGCGATCGCGTCAAAGTTGAGTTAACTCCCTACGATTTGACAAAGGGTAGAATTACTTATCGACTGCGGAAAAAGTAGGTAATTGTCCAACTTGATGCTGGAGGTAAATATTATTGCCCAACCAAGATGCAATTCAAATTGAAGCTACTATCACGCCTTGTCTTACCACAGACAGAGGCGAGGTGGAAGGGTAAAATGGCTCTTTTGTCAAAGTTTACTGGTTCTATGGTTAAACTTAACAATGCGTCTAATATCTTGGCTTACCTTCCCCGGCATCGTCACTATATCAAAATTTTAGCCGGCGATCGCCTCAAAGTGAAGTTGGATAATAACGACCATAAAAAAGGCAGAATCACTTCTCGACAGACCGAAGAAGTAAGTATATGTAGAGAATTTTACCATAAACAACCATATTTGGGGTTTCTCAAAAATTTAACTGACTAAATTACCTAAAAATGCTATAATTCACTATTTGGAGTCAATTAAGAACGGCATGAAAGTCAGAGCTTCAGTCAAGAAAATTTGTGAAAAGTGTAGCGTTATCAAACGTCGCGGGCGCGTAATGGTGATTTGTGTTAATCCCAAGCACAAACAACGTCAAGGATAGCCTTTGACAGGTGAGTGATAAAAATCACCATCACGCAGAAAAGAACAGCATTCATAGCCAGAACAATAGGGAGAAAGCAACAAATGGCACGTATTGCCGGAGTAGACCTTCCACGCGACAAACGCGTAGAAATTGGTCTAACTTATATCTACGGAATTGGATTATCTAGATCGCAAGAAATATTAGCTAATACTGGTGTCAATCCCGACATTCGTGTCAAAGACTTAAGTGATGCGGATGTAGCAGCGCTACGGGGAATCATCGAGAGCGACTATCAAGTAGAAGGTGACTTGCGGCGTTTAGAGGGACTGAACATCAAGCGTCTGATTGATATTGGCAGCTACAGAGGTCGTCGTCATCGCATGGGCTTGCCAGTCAGAGGACAAAGAACTCGTACCAACGCCAGAACTCGTCGAGGCAGACGGCAGACAGTGGCAGGTAAGAAGAAAGCTCCGGGCAAATAAATTTTCAAGGCTCTGTTACAACAACTATTACCATTATTCAACTAGACCGATATTATGGCGCGACAACCAACTAAAAAAAGTGGCAGCAAAAAGCAAAAACGCAACGTTCCTAACGGAATGGCATACATCCAGTCTACTTTCAACAATAGCATTGTCACCATTACCGATCAAAACGGAGATGTGATTTCTTGGGCAAGTGCTGGTTCTAGCGGTTTTAAAGGAGCAAAAAAGGGAACTCCCTTTGCCGCGCAAACCGCCGCAGAAAGTGCCGCACGCCGAGCGATGGACTCTGGAATGCGTCAAATTGAGGTCATGGTTAGCGGTCCTGGAGCGGGTAGAGAAACCGCTATCCGGGCACTGCAAGGAGCCGGATTGGAAATTACACTGATTCGGGATATTACTCCAATTCCTCACAATGGTTGCCGTCCCCCGAAGCGTCGTCGAGTTTAGACATTACCACTTGGGCGATCGCGTTTTAGCTGCATCGTCCACAAGCTACTCGTGAAGCAACAAACACCAACATTGGCAGGTAAGCTTTTTTAAAGCTTGCTTGAAGCTCCAAAGCATTAAGTAAATAAAGACGAGGCAATTGATTTGCCTTTTAGCAGCACCTTAAAAGAAGGGAGGCTACTCCGTGCCGCAGTTTCAAATTGAATGTGTAGAATCCAATACAGAAGAAAGTCGGAACCATTACAGTAAATTTGTCCTAGAACCTCTAGAGCGCGGTCAGGGAACAACAGTAGGCAACGCCCTAAGAAGAGTTTTACTATCTAATCTAGAGGGTACAGCAGTTACCGCAGTGCGGATTGCAGGCGTTTCACACGAGTTTGCCACAGTTCCGGGTGTGCGAGAAGACGTACTGGAAATCCTCATGAAAATGAAGGAAGTTATCCTGAAAAACTATTCTTCTCAACCCCAGATTGGTCGCTTACTTGTGACAGGTCCTGCAATAATCACTGCGGCACATTTTGATTTGCCTAGTGAAGTAGAAGTCATCGACCAAACCCAGTATGTAGCGACCATCGCAGAGGGTGCCAAGCTGGAAATGGAATTCCGCATTGAGAAAGGCAAAGGATATCGCACCGTAGAGCGAGGACGTGAGGAAGCTACATCTTTAGACTTTCTTCAAATAGACTCAGTGTTTATGCCAGTGCGGAAAGTTAATTATAGCGTTGAGGACTTCCGTGGAGATAACTCCATACCCAAAGACCGACTACTGTTGGAAGTTTGGACAAATGGCAGTATCTCACCTCAAGAAGCACTTTCCTCTGCTGCTGCTATCTTGGTAGATTTATTCAATCCGTTGAAAGATATCTCCCTCGATCCAGTAGATACAAACTCGGATATCCCAGACGATCCAACCGCTCAGATTCCCATCGAAGAATTGCAACTTTCTGTACGAGCTTATAATTGTCTCAAACGAGCACAAGTAAACTCTGTAGCAGACTTGTTGGATTTTACCCAAGAAGACCTCTTAGAAATCAAAAACTTCGGTCAGAAATCGGCAGAAGAAGTGGTAGAAGCTTTACAGCGACGCTTAGGCATTACTCTGCCACAGGAAAGAGGCTCCAAACACGCATAGTAGGTTGTTAGTAGTTAGTAGTTATTAGTTATTGACTGATAAACAACTAACAACTAACAATTGAACATTTAACAACTAGCAACGTTCCAACTAACAAAAAGATTATGCGTCACCGTTGTCGCGTCAAAAAACTTGGTAAACCAGCCGACCAGCGTCGTGCTTTATTGCGATCGCTCACCACCGAGCTGATTCGTCATGGTCGGATCACCACCACTTTAATTCGCGCTAAAGTTTTGCGAAGCGAAGTGGATAAAATGATTACCCTAGCCAAAAATGGCTCGCTGACAGCACGTCGTCAAGCCCTTGGCTATATGTTCGACAAACAACTAGTTCATGCTTTGTTTGAGCAAGCCCCCACCAGGTATGGTACTCGTCAAGGTGGTTACACTCGCATTCTGCATACCGTCCCGCGTCGGGGTGACAATGCACAAATGGCAATAATTGAATTAGTCTGACTCATTAGTCATTGGTCATTAGTTAAAAATTTTGAACAAATGACTTTTGAGTATTGACAATTGACCAAATTCCTATGTTAGAAAGCCACCACCCTACACCAACTTATAGAGTAGCCCTAGTAATTCAATACCTGGGCACTCATTTTCATGGGTGGCAACGGCAACTACAACAGCGCACTGTCCAAGATGAGATAGAAAAAGCTATCTCAGTTATACTTGGGTATCATGTGACACTACACGGCGCAGGTCGAACCGATTCCGGAGTTCACGCGGCTGCTCAAGTAGCTCATTTTGATGCCACAGGTAGAATCCCTGCCGACAAGTGGGCAACAGTTCTTAATAGCTATCTGCCCAAAGATATATTGATTCGGGCTTCGGCAAGTGTAAGTAACAGTTGGCACGCTCGTTTTAGCGCAGCTTATCGACGGTATCGTTACACGCTTTACACTGAAGACCGACCGAACTTGTTCGTTAGACCCTTTAGTTGGCATTATTATTATGCACCCCTGGATGAAGCTTTAATTCAGGCTGCCCTTAAACCCTTGATGGGAAAGCATCATTTAGCTGCTTTTCACCGTGCGGGTTCAAAGCGCAAGCATTCCTGGGTAGAAGTGCAAGCAGCGGAGTGTTATCGTACAGGATCATTTCTTCATATTGAAATTCAGGCAGATGGATTTTTGTATGGCATGGTGCGGCTGTTGGTAGGAATGCTGGTAGAAGTAGGTTCACAAGAGCGATCGCTTTCTAACTTTACAGAAATCTGGAAAGAGCAACATCGGGAAAAAGTCAAATATGCCGCACCCCCCCAAGGATTATGCTTGTTGCGAGTCGGCTATCCAGATTTTCCCTTTCCCCAAGAAGTTTGGTACGACACCTTACCAAAATTAGTTTTTAGTCATTAGTCATTAATCATTGGTTATTAGTAATGACTTTTGAATGCGTGACTCTTGACAAATGACAAAGGACAATTAACAAATGACAACAAACAAAACCTACCTTCCTCCCGTAGCAACCATTGAGCGTGAGTGGTACGTAGTAGATGCCACCGACAAACGCTTAGGTCGCCTCGCAACCGAAATCGCCATGATTTTGCGCGGCAAAAATAAACCAGAATATACACCTCACATGGACACAGGCGGCTTCGTCATTGTCGTCAATGCTGAGAAAGTCACAGTCACAGGTAAAAAGCGTACTCAAAAACTCTACCGTCGCCACTCCGGTCGTCCCGGTGGAATGAAAACCGAAACCTTCGCCAAGCTGCAAGACCGCTTACCAGAACGGATTATCGAACACGCCGTCAAAGGTATGCTCCCGAAAAATAGCCTTGGCAAGCAGTTATTTACCAAACTGAAAGTTTACGCTGGTGGAGATCATCCCCACTCAGCGCAACAACCTAAAGAATTACAAATTAATACAATTCCTGGAGCCGAAAACTAATGCAAGCACTAGATACCAACAGCGGTCGCGCCGTTTACTGGGGTACTGGTCGCCGTAAATGCTCAGTAGCACGGGTACGCCTAGTTCCAGGTACCGGTCAGATGACCGTGAATGGTAAACCTGGAGATTTATACTTCCAATTCAACGCCAACTACCTAGGAGTCATCAAAGCCCCCCTAGAAACTTTGGGACTGGAAAACGAATATGACATTTTGGTGAAAGCTGAAGGTGGCGGCTTAACTGGACAAGCGGATTCAGTTCGCTTAGGAGTCGCCCGTGCCTTGTGTCAGCTAGACCCAGAAAACCGCCCACCTTTGAAAACCGAAGGCTACCTCACCCGCGACCCACGGGCGAAAGAGCGGAAAAAATACGGCTTGCACAAAGCCCGCAAAGCACCTCAGTACTCGAAACGATAATCAATTTTGGATTTTGAATTCTCTCACGCCAAGCCGCTAAGTCGTCAAGTCTTTTTCTTTGCGCCTTTGCGCCTTTGCTTGAGGCAACAAAAAGTTATAATTTATATAGATTAACCACGAAAGGAAAATGGCTAAACCAGAGATTCATCCGCAGTGGTATCCAGAAGCTAAAGTTTACTGCAACGGTCAAGTTGTAATGACCATTGGCTCAACTAAGCCAGAATTGCACGTAGATGTTTGGTCTGGAAACCACCCATTCTATACGGGCACCCAGAAGATGATTGACACCGAAGGTCGAGTAGAACGCTTCCTTCGCAAGTACGGTATGTCCTCATCGTCAGGCGAAGAAGGCGCAGGCGGCAAAACGAAAAAGTAGCGGGTTGGCTTGGGCAGTGTTAACGACGACCCTGTATTTTTCGGGGTCGATTGTCTTTTTTCCTGAGCCAATTTGTTATTTAAAGGAGCGCAAAGACTCGTCATGGCTGAATCATACCTGCTGGATAAATTAAAATCCGTTGAACAAACTTTTAATGAATTAACTCGTCGTCTTGGCGATCCGGATACTGCCAGAAATCCGGATGAGTATCAAACAATCGCTAAGTCACGCTCTTCTTTAGAAGAGGTAGTAGATACTTATGAAATTTGGAAAACTGCTACTGAAGACTTGACAGGAGCGCGTCAGATTTTAAAAGAATCAAACAGCGATCCAGAATTGCATGAAATGGCAGCACTGGAAGTCGATGAACTTCAGCAGAAAATAGAATATTTAGAAACTCGCTTGAAGGTGTTGCTGTTACCCCGCGATCCGAATGATGATAAAAACATTATGTTGGAAATTCGCGCCGGTACTGGTGGCGATGAGGCAAGTATCTGGGCTGGGGATTTGCTGCGGCTGTATTCCCGCTATGCTGATACTCAAGGTTGGAAAGTGAAGCTGGTAAGCGAGTCTCTAGGTGAGATGGGCGGCTTCAAAGAAGTGATTTTGGAAATTCAGGGTGATAGCGTTTACAGCAAGCTGAAGTTTGAAGCTGGAGTGCATCGCGTCCAGCGTGTGCCGGCAACCGAAGCCGGGGGACGAGTTCACACCTCGACAGCCACTGTGGCGATTATGCCAGAGGTGGATGAGGTGGAAATCCACATCGACCCTAAGGACATTGAAATGACCACGGCGAGGTCTGGGGGTGCTGGAGGGCAAAACGTCAACAAGGTAGAAACAGCAGCTGACTTGATGCACAAACCTACCGGAATTCGGATTTTCTGTACGGAGGAACGCAGCCAGTTACAAAACAAAGAACGGGCTATGCAAATTCTGCGGGCGAAGTTGTATGAAATTAAGTTGCGCGAACAACAAGAAGAAGTAACTTCGATGAGGCGATCGCAAGTAGGTACCGGCTCGCGTTCTGAAAAGATTCGCACCTACAACTACAAAGATAACCGCGCCACCGACCACCGTCTTGGTCAAAACTATTCGCTTAACCCCGTTTTGGAAGGTGATTTAGAATCCCTAATTCAATCTTGTATCTCTCAAGACCAGCAGGAAAGGTTAGCGGAACTCGCCACTTCCGGCGGTAGTAATTAATTATGAGGCGCGGTAGAGACGTTCCGGCGGAAGTCTCTATCTAAATATCTGTAATAACCGCTTGTAGTGATGTTGCTTTCAAGACACACAAGCGGTTTTCTAATGCGGTGTCAAGTGCATCTTCGATTTCTCGAAAATAATTGTAATAAGCGAATTCATACCGCATGATGCGTTGTAATCTCGTCCATTCCTTCACTGTAGGACAAGTATAAATTACCTTTTCTGCTTCCTTTTGCCAACGCGCAAAAATCCGGTAGCTGAAAAAGCTGCTGCATACACCACCTTGCTCATTCCAATAAGAAATACAAACTTGATGCTTTAGGCGGTGGATTTTCTTGATTTTCTGGACACGCTGCCCTTGGGCTATAAGTGCTTCTTTCGCTTCTGCTTCCGAAATGTGCCACAATTGTGGTTTAATTTTATTAGCGGCTATTAAACTTTGACCTTTGCGGCGATATTGTGTTTTCTTGCGTGTCCGACTAACCATGATGCACCCCCTCTTATTGGCAGCAATGCCGAAAAACTGAGTAGCCTCGTTACCTGAATAGCTAAAGGAAGATTGGCTACCTACAACCTTACTTTTAATAATACCAGCTACAAGTTTGCATGTCAACATAAAAGTAAAGTTTTAGGTCTTGCTCACTAAACTTATAAGTACAGTTGAGTAGCTACATCAGCAGTGAAAATAGAAAGCAGAGAAAAACTGATTGAAATTATCAAATTAGCTCGTGGCTCAATGAGTCAAAGAGCTTTTGGCAAGCTTTTGGGGGTTTCTGCTACTGCTGTACAGTTGTGGGAAAAGGGTGTAAATGTGCCAGACACCGAATATTTGGCTCAGATAGCGACTCGCGCAGGCTATACGTTGGAAGAGCTACTCTGTTGTTTGGAAGGCAGAGCAGTACCAGAAACCTCAGATTTAAGTGTGATTTTAAGACAAATCAATCACATGCCTTTGTCTCAAGTGGCTCAGATAGTTCAAGCTGCTGCTGCGAGATTGGCTGCTGTGGCTGAGTCTGCGGGTGATGAAGTGAAAGCTAGTTGAATTTTGAGCGTTGGAGCGATCGCCCATTTCATTACAACCACAAACCCAACAGCCCGACACCCTAGAAGCCTGAGGGAGTGCAAATTTCCTAAATATAAAATACCATTTGGATTGATGAATTTATCACAAAGGAATAGTTGAAAATACTGATTATTCCCCAAGCATCAAAAATCCAAAATGGTAGCAGCTACACCTGAAAGTCTCCACAAGTTTGTTAATTTTTGTAAGCAGCACATCAAAGGTGAAGAAAGAAAAGAAGCGCAAACCTTTCTAGATCGGTTTTTTCGAGCGTTTGGACATGAGGGAGCGCTAGAAGCGGGAGCGAGTTACGAAGAAGCGATAAAAAAAAGCAGCAAGAAGGGTAAAACTGGCTTTGCTGATTTGGTGTGGAAACCCCGCGTATTAATTGAGATGAAAAAGCGCGGGGAAGATTTAACTAAGCATTATTCCCAAGCGTTTGATTATTGGACGCGGTTAGTACCAGATCGTCCGCGTTATGTGTTGTTGTGCAATTTTGACGAATTCTGGATTTTTGACTTTGATATTCAACTAGATACACCCGTAGATGTAATTCCCCTAGAGCAACTGCCAGAAAGGGCAGGAGCCTTTGCATTTATGGAATTGGGAGACAAAACTCCTGTATTCAGAAATAACCAGCTAGTAGTGACAGAACGCGCTGCACGTCGCATGGGTGAATTATTGCTGGAGTTGGAAAAGCGCAAAATTGAGAAGTTGACAGCGCAGCGGTTTATATGGAAGCTAAACAATGGGGAATTACGACGCTCTATAATAAGTTTTTTAATGAGCCAACGAGCCAGCTTTATAAACTGCATGAACAACTTGATAAACTGGTGATGCAAGCTTATGATTTTAATCCTAACGACGACATTTTAGAGAAGCTGCTGGAATTGAATTTAGAATTAGCTGATAAAGAGAAACAAGGTAAAACTATTCTAGGTTGTTCAGCACCCAGTTAAATCACAATAACCTCAGCGTACCTTTGCGCTTAACTTAGCGTTACTTTGCGTTTAAAACTCAATATTATGCAATACTAAATAACTTTATCGTGAAAACCGACAGCATATTTTATCGCCTATTTCAAGAATTCCCCAGCATCTTTTTTGAACTCATCGGGGAACCTCCAGAAGAAGCCAACTTCTATCAATTTTCGTCAGTTGAAATTAAACAAACAGCATTCAGAATTGATGGGGTTTTTCTTCCTACACAAACAGAGGAAAACCCAATTTATTTTGTTGAAGTTCAATTTCAGCCAGACTCAGAAATTTACTCTCGATTGTTTGCAGAAATATGTTTATATCTTCGTCAGAATAAACCCCAAAATGATTGGTTTGCTGCTGTTATCTATCCAACCCGGAGTGTAGATACAGGAGATATAAGACATTACCGGGAGTTCTTCGCAAGTCACCGAGTCAGTCGCATTTATTTGGATGAATTAGGTGAAACTGCTTCGCTACCAATTGGCATTGCGACTATCAAGTTAGTAATTTCAGATGAAGAGACAGCGATCGCACAAGCAAGGGAGTTAATAGACAGAGTTACG
>JBPCQW010000143.1:0-4418 GCA_050997715.1 Hassallia sp. | reverse complement strand
TGGGTGAAAGATTATTTAGGCGATCGCCCAACCAACGAAGATTATGAAAAACTGATTGAAGCCATCAGTGGCTTAATTTACAGCGATGGTGAAGTAGCAGTTGAAGAAGCAAGACTCTTAACAAAATTACAACAATTATCCACGGCAAATTATTCGACTCAACCCGGTCATAATGCCATTCTCAAACAAATTCAGAAACTTTATAGACGTTGGGTTGAGGTTCAAAACTAAAAGAGTTATGAGTTATGAGTTATGAGTTTTTAATTCCTAACTCCTAACTCCTAACTCCCAACTCCTTAAGACTTCGGTTCACCCACACCTGGAGTTTCTTCTTTTTTGACTTCAGGTACAATATCAGGACGCTCTTTGCTTTCCCAACCGGGGGGACGCTTGGAGTTATACCAAGCGATTGAACCAATCGTGACAGCAGCAATAAAACCAACCACATATACCAAAGCGGCAGATACTGGAAAATGGGGACCATTTGCAGCCAAGTCAGCTGCTGCTTGCATCAATAAATGCACGAGTATTTTCTCCTATTGTCGGCAACACTACTTAAGACCCTATAAAAAGAGCGTATCACACGCATCCCCCGTAGGAGAGAGAGGGAGGGGGGGAGTGGGGGAGTGGGGGAGTGGGGACAAGGGGGATGGGGAGAAAAAATTATCTTTTTTGTCCCCCTTGTCCCCCTTGTCTCCCTGTCTCCTTATCCCCCTTGTCTCCCTTGTCTCCCTGTCTCCCCCTTTCCCGATCAATTTCCTTCAGAAGATCCGCTGGGTCTAAGTCTATCCCGCCAAGACTGAGTTGGTAAAGAATTTGACGAACTGGGTTTACTGTTTGACTCTGGTGCAGAGGTGCGAGTTCTTCTAGGTGACGAAGAGGAAGAATCTGATTCTACTCGTCTAGACCGACGTCGTGAAGAAGATCCAGAAGAAGCACTAGAATTTGATTCTTCGCTTCTGTAGCGACGCCTTCTCGATGAAGATGTATTATCATCTTGCTGCTGATAGCGTCTTCGGCTGCGTCTTGGGGTATCCTCTTGCTGATTTTCTTGAGAATAGCTTCTATATCTGCGTTTTCTGGATGGGCGATCGCTATTATCAGAATTATCAGAATTTACTCGTTGACTTCGCCTTCTATTGTTGCCAGAATCATCTGAGTTATCGTCATCATCGCGAATAGAGCGATTAACAATTCGGTTGGGTTTGACGCGCTGCGCTTTGATGGTGCCTTTACGACCTTCTAACTTAGGTCTTGAGGGAAACTTTTCTATCGGCATTCCTTTTACAGCTACTTCCATAAATTCATGCCAAGTTGAAGCAGCACTACCACTGCTACCCCAAGTAGGTTTGTTATCGTCGTTACCTAGCCAAACTCCTGTAACTAATTGGGGAATATAACCAATAAACCACAAATCGCGGGCTTCATCAGAAGTGCCTGTTTTTCCAGCTACAGGTCGATCTAATTGGGCAGCGCGACCGGTACCATCTTCTACGACATTCCGCAGCATCCAGGTCATGATCGCACTACTTTCAGAGTCGAGAGCCTGCACAGGCTGATAACTAGCTTTCCATATTTCTTTACCTTGTCGGTTGAGAATGCGGGTAATTCCGTGAACTTCTGTATGTAACCCAAGATTTGCAAAGGTGCCGTAAGCGCTGGTTAACTCTAACAAATTCACTTCATTAGAACCAAGAGCCAAAGAATAAGTCGGTTTCAATGGAGATTTAATCCCCATATCATGAGCTAACTTGATTGTTGGCTCAAATCCGACATCAATCAACACTTTCACCGCAATAATATTAATTGACTTGGTGAGAGCATCTCTCAAGTTCATCCAGCCGTGAAAGTTTTCGCTGTAGTTTTTTGGCTCGTAGCCATCGACTACAAAAGGTGAATCCTCATAGCCATCATAAGGATTTTTCCCTGTAGCGATCGCCGTCGCGTAAACAAATCCCTTAAATGTTGAACCAGGTTGCCGCTGTGCCTGGGTAACGCGGTTAAATTGATATTTGCCAAAATCTTTTCCCCCAACCATTGCCTTAACTTCACCCGTACGGGGGTCAATAGCAACCATTGCTGCTTGTTTAAAGTTCTCCCAGCGTCCTTCATTTCGCAGTGTTTTGGCAACTGCTTCTTCTGCGGTTTTCTGCCAAGTTGGGTTAATAGTAGTTTCTACCACTAAACCGCCACCCGCCAGCACATCGGGAGAAACATACTTGGGTAATTCTTTCTGAATGTAGGTGGTAAAATAGGGTGCTTCTACTTGCAATCGCTTCGGCAAACTGCTTTTCAAGTTTATTGGTTCTTGAGTCGCTGCTTGTCTTTCGGCGGCGGTAATAAAACCATCTTCTTGCATTCGCTGCAATACCAGATTTCGCCGCTGTTTGGCAGCTTCCGGATTTCGATCTGGAGCGTACACGCTTGGTGCTGGGGCTAATCCGGCAATTGTCGCCATTTCTGGCAGTGTCAGTTGATCTACTGATTTGCTGTAATATACCCAAGCAGCATCGCCGACTCCGTAAGCTCCCGAACCCAAATAAACCAGATTTAAATAACGTTCGAGAATTTGGTCTTTAGATAATTCTCGCTCCATTTTCTGTGCGAGTCGCACTTCCTTGAGCTTACGCAAAACTGTCTTTTCTTGTTTGAGAAAGAGAATTCGCGCTAGCTGTTGGGTGATGGTGCTACCACCTTCTACCACGTCTTGCGATCGCAAGTTATTTAAAACGGCTCTGCCAATACCTTGGGCATCCACTCCATGATGTTGCCTAAATCTTCTATCTTCTGAGGCAATGAAAGCTTTTTTCAGGTTATCGGGAATTTGCTCTATGTTTAACCTTTCTCTGGTCGCTTCTCCTTGCTGTTGCAAAATACTACCATCACTAGCTTTGATGGTCAGTGTTTGTTCGCGGACAACAACGTTTAGTTCAGATTTATCCGGCAAAGTGCGATCTATTGACCACACAGTATGACTGATACCGACGATTCCACCACTCACACCCAAGCCTAACCAAAACGCATAACGACGATAAAGCGGTTTCTTGCTACCGGGAAGTTTAGCAATGATTCCAGATGATACACTCTTCACCCGGCTCAGTAACTGCTTTACCTTTCCCAATCTGGTTGGTGCTGTTTCATTTGTAGATTCCTCGCTGGGGTTTTGATTACCAGGAGGTATCAAATCGTGAGAGGAATTTTCCGTATTATTGCCGTGAGGCAATCCCGGTTTTTCTGTGTCTGTGTTACTCAATTTAGTTGATCGTCCCTTGAACCAGGATGTAAACTTTGCCACGTCATTTCCTCGCCCAAAGTAGTTACAAATTAACCACGATGAAAAAAATGGGATTATAGCACCACGTTTGTGTTAGTATGATATCCCATAAATAATTAACTGAATTCATTACGAAACAATGTTTTTTAATAATTGGTGTATATACACTAATGTTCAGTAGTGTTCGTGACTCAATAAGATTAATGAACAGAAGTGCGATCGCTCTCGGTAGCAATCTGGGCGATAGAAGTTTTATTTTAGCAGCAGCTGTCGAAACTTTAGCTCAAACACCAGGTATTATCCTAGAAGTTACATCAAGTTGGTATCAAACCAAAGCTGTAGGACCACCACAACCAGATTACTTGAATGGCGCGGCGATTCTGCAAGTAGAAATGACACCGCAGTTCTTATTAGCAACTTTGTTAGCCATTGAAAGCAAATTTGGGCGTATTCGTACTGAACACTGGGGAGCGCGATCGCTTGACCTAGATTTGTTATTATATGATGACTTAATTTTCGATACACCAGCCCTGCAAATTCCCCATCCGAGGATGTGCGATCGAGCTTTCGTACTAGTACCTCTAGCTGAAATCGCCCCAAATTTAATTGAACCAGTTTCTCAATGTGAAATTAAAGAACTAGTTAAACAGGTAGACAGTTCTGATGTACATTTATGGATGGGCAATTAAGATTACCACCGATAAACGCAGAAAAAGCCTGATTTGACAATCAATCTCAGGAATTATTTGTGTATTATTAGACAATAAAACTTCACTATGCCATTAGGTAGAGAATTACCGCAGCTGCTAAAACAACGCTTGTTGTTCAAAGGACGCAAGTTCAATTTTGAAGTCAATCGCTTGCGTTTACCCAACAAAGCCGAAGGAGAATGGGAGTGTATTCGTCACCCTGGTGGCGCTTTAGCCGTACCTGTAACCCCAGAGGGTAAACTTGTACTTGTGCGTCAATATCGCTTTGCAGTTCAAGGACGCGTGTTAGAATTTCCGGCAGGCACAGTAGAACCGAATGAAGAACCTCAAGAGACGATTCGGCGAGAAATTGAAGAAGAAACTGGCTATCGTGCCAATAAATGGGAAAAACTAGGAGAATTTTTTATCGCTCCCGGTTATTCTGATGAAATTAT
>JBPCQW010000139.1:0-6153 GCA_050997715.1 Hassallia sp. | reverse complement strand
GGTTAAGGCAAGAGACGCGATTTGTTGGATAAGTCGCAATACGCTTGGTGTTAAGGCAAGAGACGCGATAAATCGCCGTCTCTACAAAGGGCTGATTATTGTAAAGCCGGCGCTTTATCGCGTCTTTGTGATCTATAATTTTCATCAAAAAACATTATCCGAACTGTATTGGATTCACCTTTGCGTTTACCTTTGCGTCCCTCTGCGTTTAAAAAGGATTTGTGATTTTCCATCCACAGGGAAACGCAATCCGGCAGTTAAAATCAAGATAGCTTCCATCCGTGAGGTCGATTATGCGATCGCCGTTTCCGGGAATGAACCCCTACCTAGAGCAGCCTATTTTCTGGTCAGAGTTTCACAGCCGTTTGATTGTAGCGATCGCAGATGCCCTTGCCCCAAAGTTGCTACCCAAATACTACATTGGCGTGGAGACGCGCACTTATCTAGACACTGCTGATGAGGAGCTATTAATTGGAATTCCAGATGCAGTTGTCCTTTCATCAATAAGCAGGAAGCCTTCTGACCAAATTAACTCAATCATCGGCTCTCATCAACAAATCACTTTGCCCATGCCGGTGGAAGTCAAAGAGCAATATCTGGAAGTGAGGGAAACTAAAACAGATGCTGTAATTACAGTCATTGAAATTTTATCACCTAAAAATAAACGCAAAGGCAAAGGACGCTCTATTTACGAACAGAAGCGTCATTCGATTTTAGGAAGTATGTCTCATTTAGTTGAAATAGACTTGCTTCGAGCAGATGAACCAATGGCAATGAAAGGGGTTGATTCCATAACTGACTATCGAATTGTAGTCAGTCAGCATGAGCGGCGCCCCATAGCAGATTTATATGCTTTTACAATCCGTGAGGTGATTCCTGAGTTTTTACTACCCCTCAAAGAACCTCAAGAGGTAATAACTGTAAATTTACAATCTATCGTTAGCGGTATTTATGAGCGAGGCGGTTACGCTATCCGCATTGACTACCAACAAGCAGTTCCTCCCCCAACACTATCACAAGGCGATCGGCGATGGGTTGAGGAACTACTTGCTTCCCGGCGTCAAAATTGAGAAATCAGGAACTAAATCTCAGTTGACATCATGATCGGGGAATATAGCATGAAAAAAGCGATCGCCCAACAAAGAAGCGATCGCCTTTATTAACCAGCACTGAAGTGCTGACTACGAATTTTAATTCAACACATATTGCATCAGCGGCTTATCTTCCGACACCTTCCCCGATCGCAACCATTCATTAAGTTCGCTTGGTGCTTTCGCTCTTGCTAGTCTTTCCCGCAGTTCTACACCTTCGAGAACTTCGCGGTGCAGCAGTTCTTCTGCGGTTTCTTCTAACAAGTCGCGGTTATCTTGTAAAATGGTCAAAGCTATGTGGTGAGCATTATCCACGATTTCCTTTATCTCGCGGTCAATTTCCTCAGCCACTTTCGGGCTAATCGAGCGACGCGGATTGCTGTAACCTTCAATAAACTGTTGTTGCGTTCTGTCAAATGCCACTGGACCAAGTTTATCACTCATCCCGTAAACAGTAACGTAACGTTCTGCCATGTCTGTGGTCTTCTGGATGTCGTCACCCGCACCTGTGGAGACTTTACCAAAAACGATTTCTTCAGCGGAACGTCCACCCAACAAAGTTGCAATCCGTCCGCGAATTTCGTCTTCAACCATCAAGAAGCGGTCTTCTTCCGGCATTTGAATTGTATAACCCAAAGCACCCACACCACGCGGCACAATCGAGATTTTCTCAACTTTACCAGCCCCAGGCATCAATGCACCGATGATGGCGTGACCAACTTCGTGATAAGCTACAGTCTTCTTCTCAGTTTCATTGAGTACGCGCGATCGCCTTTCTAAACCGGCAATCAACCGCTCGATCGCTTCGTTGAAATCTGCCATAATCACAGCTTCCCGATTTTTACGCGCTGCTAATAATGCGGCTTCATTTACCAAGTTCGCTAAATCTGCACCAGCAAACCCAGGTGTGCGGATAGCGATCGTAGCTAAATCTACATCCTCAGCTAATTTAACGTTTCTCGCATGAACATTGAGAATAGCTTCCCGACCAATTTTATCAGGACGGTCTACCACAACTTGACGGTCAAAGCGTCCCGGACGACGTAAAGCTGGATCTAACACTTCTGGACGGTTGGTAGCAGCGATGATAATTACACCTGTGTTGGCATCAAAGCCGTCCATTTCCGTCAGTAACTGATTCAGGGTTTGTTCGCGTTCATCGTTACCACCGACGAACCCACCAGCACCACCGCGAGATTTACCGAGTGCGTCTAACTCGTCGATAAAGACGATACAGGGAGATTGTTTTTTCGCTTGTTCAAACAAATCGCGCACCCGTGCAGCACCGACACCAACGAATAATTCGATAAACTCGGAACCGGAGATACTAAAGAAAGGTACACCAGCTTCACCAGCGATCGCTTTTGCTAACATTGTCTTACCCGTTCCTGGAGGTCCCACCAGCAACGCACCTTTAGGTATTTTCGCACCTAAGCGGGTATATTTATCAGCATTTTTCAAGAAATCAACAATCTCTTCTAGCTCGACTTTGGCTTCATCCACACCAGCCACATCTGTAAATTTGACACCAGTGCTGCCATCAGAAGAAATCCGCGCTTTGCTTTTACCTACCGTCAATGCAGCCGCACCACCACCTTGACGATTGAGGAAAAAGCCCCAAATGCCAATAAAAATTAACGGTGGAACCACCCAACTAACCAAAGTACCAATCCAGGCATTTTGATCTGGTAGTGGTGCAGCAAATTGTACATTATGCTCGCGGAGAATCTTCGGTAAATCAAGATCGTAAGCTACTGGTGTAGTTTGGAAGACTTGTTCTGCTGGTTTACCATCTGGGGTTTGCGTCGGAATTGAATATTCAATGCGCGAGCTTCCAACAATTGCCTTATTTACTTTACCAGCTTCCACAGCTGTAATAAAATCACTATAAGGAACTTGTGGCGATCGCGTACCGAAGAAGCTAGGAACAATAAAGTTAAGCAATAACAGAATAGTCAGCAAAATCAGGAAACTGCCGCCAAACTGCCTTATTCTCGGCGCTTTGATGGGGCTTTTGTTCTTTTTTTCTACAGGCATTTTTTTGATGTACCCTCTAAGTTTTGGGGAGTGGGGGAGTTAGGAGTCAGGAGTCAGGAGTTAGGAGTTAGGAGTCAGGAGTTAGGAGTCAGGAGTTATTACTCCCCCTTGTCTCCCTTGTCTCCCTTGTCTCCCTTCTCCCCTTCTTTGTAAATGTAAAGCTTTGTAACTATGTTTTTATTGTAGAGACTGGGGCGTGCAGGCTTATTTAGTGTCAACCCTACAGAAAAAGGTGTATAGCCGTACTGAATTATGGAAAATCAGATTGGATTTGTGGTGAAAGTGTTTGTAGTGTCGGCTTTGCTCTCGCTGCTGATTAGATATATCTGTCCGAGTTTGGGGATTGGGGGGACGACAACCAACGTCTTAATTATGGTTTTGTCACCGAGTTTGATTATGGCGATCGCATTACTGTCGCGACTCCCCAGTAAGGGATAGGGGACAAGGGGAGTGGGGGACAAGAGAGAATTTGCTTCCTCATCTCCCTGTCTCCCCACTCCCCAGATACAGGCGGAAATTGCAAAAATCAGCTAATCTAGCTGCATTGAATCGAAAACGCATCTCGCCAACATCTCGGAGACAGCCTGTGAATCTAGGTCAATGGATCGGCTTAATCGCCCTTGTTATCTCTTTATACATATTGTGGCAAATAAAGGAAGTACTTTTACTGATGTTTGCCGCCATTGTATTAGCCACTACCTTGAATCGGCTAGCGAAACGTTTGCAACGCATGGGGATGGCACGGGGACTAGCCGTCCTTTTGTCGGTAGGGACTTTTCTTGCGGTCGTCGTAGGCTTTTTCTGGCTGATTGTACCGCCTTTTACACAGCAGTTCCAAGAACTAACGCTTCGAGTTCCTCAAGGGTTTCAACGCTTGAATACTTGGCTGAATCAAGCAGAAACTCGCATTCCAACTCAACTGACACCATATATACCTGATGTAAATAGCTTGATTCAACAAGCGCAACCTTTAATAAATCGCGCATTAGGAAGCTCTTTTACCTTTGTTTCTGGCACTTTAGAAGTAGTTTTGAAAATATTGCTAGTGCTAGTTTTAACAGGAATGTTTTTAGCCGCTCCCCTAGCCTATCGTAAAGTGTTCATACGGCTGTTTCCCTCATTTTATCGGCGACGGGTGGATGGAATTTTAGATAAATGTGAAGTTTCATTAGAGGGATGGGTAGTAGGCGCTTTCATTGCGATGAGTGTAGTGGGATTGTTAAGTGTAACTGGCTTATCAATTTTAGGTGTAAAAGCAGCGCTTGCTTTAGGAGTATTGGCGGGATTTTTGAACTTGATTCCTAACCTAGGTCCAACGATAAGTGTAATTCCGGCAATGGCGATCGCACTTTTAGATACACCTTGGAAATCCATTGCTGTATTTGTTCTTTACTTTGTTATTCAGCAAGTAGAAAGCAATTTCCTCACCCCGATTGTCATGGCACGTCAGGTATCATTGCTTCCCGCTGTCACCTTAATTTCTCAACTTTTCTTTGTCACATTTTTTGGCTTTCTGGGATTATTCTTGGCGTTACCCTTAACCGTTGTCGCAAAGATTTGGGTACAAGAAGTCTTAATTAAAGATGTTTTAGATGAATGGGGAAATAAATCTAACAAAGAGACAGAATTAGTCCTTGTTTCTGATCAGCGTTCTTTAGATGCTGACCAAACGACTGAAACACATTCTTCAGAAAATCCCCAGAAAAAAGATAAACCAATTGTTGATGATGTATGAAAAGCCGTTTATATATTTCAGCTGGCTTATTATTAATAAATAAAGGAATTTCTCAATCAAACCTTATCAAAAACAATTACTTTCTCCAAAAGTGCGTTGAACCTTAACTATTAAGGTTCAACTTTTGCAAGACTGGTATTTCACCATCTTGACTTTAACTGAAGTTCAAGCCGAAAGGGAAATAAACTTTTAAGCAGTAATATCTACAAGTTCGATATCGAAGATTAAATCTTCTCCAGCTAATGGATGATTGGCATCTAAAGTAACTGTAGAGTCAGAGATATTAGTGATTGTCACCGGAATAATTTGTCCAGAGGGTTGCTGAATTTGCATCTGCTGACCTACTTCTGGTTCCATTTCCGGGGGCATTTGGTCGCGTTCAACTTCTACTACCATTTCTGGACGATGTGAACCGTAAGCTTCCTCTACGGGGATTTTTGTAGTTTTTGATTCACCAGTATTCATCCCCATAACTGCTTCTTCAAATCCAGGAATGATTTCTCCTGCACCTATAGTGAACTGCAAAGGGTCACGCTCAGTAGAAGAATCAAATACTGTGCCATCTGTCAATTTGCCTGTGTAGTGAACCATTACAGTATCACCATTTTTTGCTTGTGCCATTAATTTTCTCCTGAGATTTTTTACTAAGGAAAGCGTTGACGTATAAATCAAATACCATCTTAACGACCGAATATCCGGTAAGCGGTGGTTTATTTGACATCCAACGCTGACTTTCCTCATTAAAGGGTATAAGCGACTTGCAATGAAAAAAGTCCGCCAATTGGCAGACAATTAGGGTGATTAATAGACTATGTGCCGTGCAGTAGTTGATTAATTGCTTGTAAGTGTATGAAAAAACTAAAATTTCTCTACAGCAGGTAGCAAATCAAGTTCTAAAACTTCTGGCTCATCAAGTTGCGATTTTACCTGTGCAAAGGCATCTTTGATAGATGCAGCGTCGTCACATCAGCCGTAAAAATCAAAGCTGTCCCATTAGCAGCTTGAATTTCGCTTTGAATTTGGGTAAGTTGGTCAGCGTTTGGTGGCAATCAATCCGACAGCAAAATTTTCACTCTTCTAATTTATGAGCGATCGCACTTCACGCGTGTCGGTTAACTATTTAAATGTCGTCTTAACAAATTAATGTCGCCGAATTAAAAAGGCTATAACTATTGTGCGGTGAGGATTATAGCCTTTTTGATTTCCATGTAACTTTGAAAATAGTTTAACAAATTAAATGTCGTTATTTAATGCATTAACATTTTAGTTGTCGTTATGTCAAAATTATCC
>JBPCQW010000107.1:0-3969 GCA_050997715.1 Hassallia sp. | reverse complement strand
CCCAAAACCCGCTCTGAGACTTTCCACCGGAACGTCTCTACGTGTATTTAATAACAACGCAATCTGCTGTATTTCTTCACAACTAACCACTAACAAATCCCATTATTCTTTATCGACGTAACCGACTTTCCAATTTTGTGGTTGCTTTAACTGATCTTCTTTACCTTGGATAATTAACCGAAGAGCAACCCGTGTGTTCAAAAGTCCCTTTATCATATAATATCCTGGTTTGGTATTTACTCCCCCGGCAAATTTTCTATGATCTTCATCCATAACTCCGCAGTGAACCTCAGTTTTATCTATTGTCACTGTAAAGAAAAAGTCATTGCGATATGTACTAGGAATCATGAATAGACCATAAACATGATGCGGACCAACCCAAGGCTTTACCACAATTTTCTCTGGATGAGTGTAATATTTATCACCTTTTGACGAAAAAAATCCCCATTCACGGCAACTAGTGATTGGCGATCGCTCTGAGAGTTCCGAGACGTAAGAAAAGCCTAAAATGCTTAGTAAGCTAAGTGCAAATAAGATGTAAAGCAGTTGATTTTTTCGCACTTGTTCTACCCATCTATCATTGTCTTTTTCAGGTTATAGCTTACAAAATTTTACTGCGGCTAGAGTAATTTTGCTTTTATTTTGACGTAGCAAAAAGCGCTTTGATATTATAAGATTAACAAAAAAAATGTAGGAAAGTAAATTTTCCTACAAACAAGCTGCATTTTATTTCTAAGTTTTCTGTAAATCTCAACTAATTGCATCTTTTACTTTCCGCTTTTTTAAGAAACCAGACATAAAAGGTCGCTCAAAGACCAAGTAAAAGAAATAAGCAATTACTAACGACGTTGCCAGACCTAATGTGTAAGATGTAACGGCAAATATTACTGGAGATAATTGCAGACTAAAAAGAAAGTAACGTACCAGCACTAATACTGGTCCATGAGTGAGATACAGACTATAAGAAAATACTCCTAGTGCGATCGCAATCGGATGCTCAAATAAACGTAGAATTGAAGGTAGCTTTTTGTCGGCATCCGCATACTTGGTGCAGTAAATAAATAAACAAGCAGCTGCCAGACCAAAAAAAGTCTGATTAATCCATATATGCAATCCCAATCGTCGCCACTCAGTCAAAAACGCTACGCAAGTAAATATAATTGTCAGCAAATTCCACGGCAGAGAATTTCTAATAGCAATTAACTTCGATTTTTGCGAAAGTCCAATATCTGCTGCTGCCATTCCCAAGGCAAATAAACCAAGAAACCAAGGACTAGCTGTTTCAAACAATCCATTGAAAAGATATAAAGGTGCTATTCCAATTAAAAAAGCCGCGATAACAACTGAAGTTAATGCGAAATTCCGCCATATAGGTAGTAATAACAGCGGAAAGAAAAAGTATAATTGCCATTCAGTACCCACAGTCCACAATGGTGGGTTAATTGACATGTGGGCATCTGGAATAAGATTGTGAATTAGTATCAGGTGATAGCAGAAATCACTAAAGGAAAAGTAAGGATAAAATGGACCTTTACCAGCTATTTCATTCCATTGAAAACTAGTAAATTTTTCTAGTAGAAATATTGCTGCTGCTAGTAAGACGCAGAAAAAAAGTGTGGCATAGTATGGTGGTAAAATTCGACGCGATCGCCGCTTAATATAACCCAACAAGCCCCCAGCTACATAACCATTTGGCGAGCGAACTACTGATGCCATCAAAACGTAGCCAGAAAGTACAATGAAAATTACAACACTAACGCCACCATATCTTAGGGTTTTCATAAACAGTTGCAACCAAGTAGGCAATTGTTCTCCTAGAGATGGTTCGATATGGACAAGTACTACATACACCGCTGCCAATCCACGTAAGCCATCTAAGTACTGAAGACGCAGCCGCTTTTCTGGAGCTTTTTCTATTGATTGAATCATGAAATCAATTTCCTTCTCTATCTTTTATGATATGATTTATTCAGTTTTAAAACTGCAATTTAATTACGCAAAATTTATCATTACCATAATTAAATTGCGTTAAATGCTAAGAAATAATCACCTGTTTGTGTATCAAATTATCAGGCTTGATTTGCACAAATTTAGGTCAACCTTAACATTGAAGATTCTGCCAATTTGACATTACGGCTTTTAATTACTCGTGCAGGAACACCTACAGCAACTGAAAAAGGAGGAATATTTTTGGTAACAACAGAACCGGCACCAATAACACTGCCTTTACCGATAGTGACTCCATCTAATACCTTCACTCCAGAACCTAACCAACAATCATCTTCAATCACAATTCCCTCGCGAGTTACACTTTGTAAGCCAATCAGCTGGGTGGGATCTGAAAAAATATGATTATTAGCAAATATTCCCGTATGCGCCGCAATTAAACAGTTTTTACCAATCTTAATATTGCCGGGACCAGCAATACAAACATAAGGACCGATGAAGGTAGATTCATCTATGTATATAGACGTATTTATTAACGCATTTATATCAACACCATAGTTAAGTCCAACTCTATCTGCTAAATAAATTTTATTGTTTTTATCTCCACTCGCATCGAGATTAACACCTCGTAAAATTTGCACATTATTACCTATTTCAATACAAGGAGTGTTGATGAATTCAACACCGTATTGAATATAAACTGATTTACCTATTTTACCAAAAATATTACGATACAGCGAAGTTCGTAATTTGCTACCCACGAAATTTGTAGGTATACCTCTTAACAAGTTAGTTAAAACAGTTTCTTGGATTTTTTTCCACTTTGAGATATAACCCTGATCATTCATAATAATTTTCATCCAGATGAATAGTTTTCTTGATGTTTGCATTCTGTCCTGCGTTGTCAGATATACTTTATAATCTGCATTCTAGGAATGTATAGTAATTAAAAAGTACAGATACAAACCTAATGGTTGCTCAAACTTTCAAAAACCAAAAGGTATCTTTGAGAATTAAACGCAGGTATTATTTAATTGTTAGATGAAGCTGTCTAATAAATGCTTTATTTGCTAAAAAGCAACTCGCTAGTTAGTATTCAATATTGATATTTACTAGAAATTAGAGACACTGCTTTATGTATTCGGAACTAATTAAGAAACGAATAAGAGTCAATTTGCGTCTCAAGAATTTAACTGCATAATTACTAATCTATACATGCAGATTTGAAAGACTCTTTGATGCGCGTTATTCTATTACCAAAGCAGCAATTTCAACTAAATTACATCCGTTTAAGTGATACCAACATAAAAGTAAAATTTTCTTACTTCATTTGGATGTAATTATTGAATTTATCTAAAAATTTCCAAGTAAATACATGCACATCTAGGGTGGAGTGTCACCAACTTCAGCCATTATGTTGAAGTTGACCATCGGAGCGAATAAGTACACACTTCCCCGACTACTATAACGGCTTTGCTGTAGCCAGTTTTTAGAGTCTGTTGTTATAAACATGATGTGCAAGAGTAATTTACATATTAGTCCAGAGCGTCTTACTAGCGACACAACTATTTTTATCTTATAGCTAAATATAAAATCGTTTTTAAACTTACTGTAAAGACTATTGAGAGTTTATGAATTGTTTACAAAGCTATGTTTTCACAACCGAGTATTTTCGGTAGCTAAGAGCTTTATTTTTAACTCAGTGTCTCCAAAAATTAGCATTTAGTTTATCAAAAAATAATTAAGTATAAAGTAATCGTGAAAATAGCGATCGCTTTTATTCTTCCACAACTTTTTCCACTAAATCACATACTAGCGATTCGGGTAAAAGTAAAGTAAAATTACTACCCTTTCCTAACTCAGACTCAACTGTAATATCACCACCATGAAGTCGGGCTAAATTTTTTGACAGAGCAAGACCTAATCCTGTACCTTGACGTTGACGATCGCGATCGTTACCGACTTGCTGAAACGTTTGAAAAAGCTTTTGTTGATCCTCTGGGGCAATACCAATACCAGTAT
>JBPCQW010000105.1:0-3555 GCA_050997715.1 Hassallia sp. | reverse complement strand
CACCAACAGCGTTGGCGCCGAGAACAGCAGCCGTGATATTCACAGTCAAACCATAATCAGATACCAAGCGAGAAATCACAGGTTGAGAGTGATAGTCTTTAGGAATTCTTAAGCGAATCCGTTTATGAGCGATCGCAATGTCATTAGCCATAGTGGTTAAAAGTTACGAGTTAGGAGGAGCGGAGTTAAGAGTTAGGGATTTTCCAATTAAGAACCAACATCCTATTCAACGTCTTTAATGCGGGTTTTGCGTTCGAGAATCTCCTTCAACACCAAGGTGACAACTGCTAGCAGCGCTAACAATACAGCAGCAGAGTAGGCAGCTTCAGTTTCATACTGCTTGTAAGCGTCTTCCACAAATAAAGGTAAACTTTGAGTTTTACCACCGATGTTTCCGGAAACTACCGATACTGCTCCGAATTCACCCATTGCTCTGGCATTTGTCAAAATTACGCCATATAATAAGCCCCAGCGGATACTTGGCAAAGTGACGCGCCAAAATATCTGCCAATCTTTTGCACCCAAGGTTCTGGCTGCTTCTTCTTGGTCTTTGCCGAATTCTTCTAAAACTGGAATTACTTCACGGGCAACAAAGGGCATAGTGACGAATGCTGTCGCTAGCACCATTCCCGGAAAGGCAAAGATAACCTTGATACCATGTTCCTGAAGCCAGCCACCAAACCATCCATTTCGCCCGTATAGCAGTACAATCATCAAACCTGCGACAACCGGCGAGATAGAAAAAGGGAGGTCAATAACGCTGAGGACGAAAGCGCGACCGGGGAATTTGTGACGGGTAATCGCCCAAGCTGCACATAATCCAAATACTGTATTTAAAGGTACAGTAATTACGGCTAGTATCAGTGTCAACCAAGCTGCATGAAGAAAGGCAGGATGGGTCAAGTTGGAGAAAAATGGACCAACCCCCTTTTTGAAAGCTTGGAAAAAGACGTTAGCAGCAGGGATGTAGAGAACTAAACCTAAATAGGCGATCGCTATCCCAATTAAAATAATTGGCACCCAATCCCTCGATTTAACAGGTTTTTCCGGCTTTGGATCTGCTGCACCTGAATGAATCCGAGGCGGAAAAGAGGCATCATTTTGTGTCATATCTTCTTGCCCAAGCTTGTAAAAGATTAATTCCCACTAACAACACCAAGGAAATCAGCAATAACACAGTACCAATTACAGTTGCCCCAGAATAGTCATACTGCTCTAATCGCTGGAAAATCAGTACAGGTGCAATCAAATCTTTAAACGGAGTATTGGAAGCGATAATCACAGTTGAGCCATACTCCCCAACTGCACGGGAGAAACCCAAGGCAATACCAGTCAAAATGGTTGGAAATAAAGGCGGAAAAATCACTTTCTGGAAAGTCTCCCATTGGGTTGCACCTAGACTCCAGGCAGCTTCTTCAATTTCGCGTTCCATTTCCTGAAGTACAGGTTGCACCGTCCGCACGACAAAGGGCAGCGAGATATACGTCATTGCCACCGCTACACCCAAACGAGTGAAAGATACTTTGATGCCTAGCGGTGCTAGCAACGATCCAATCCAGCCATTATCGCTGTAAACTGTTGCCAGAGTTAACCCCGCAACCGCTGAGGGCAGCGCAAAAGGTAAATCTACTGAAGCTTCAACAATCCGTTTCAAGGGAAATTTATAACGAACCAAAACCCAAGCAATCAGAGTACCAAAGACTCCATTCAACAGAGATGCAATTACTGACGTTGTAAAAGTCACATCATAAGTTGCCAGTGCGATCGGACTAGTCGCGATTTCCCAAAACTTAGCCGGGGGTTCAGTACCCGCTTTCAGGAACATCGCGGCTATCGGGACGAACAACATTACCGTGAGGTATCCCACAGTAATTCTCCACGTCCAAGGAATTCTAGACAAATTACTTAAGAATCTCTTCCACACCGGAGGTTCTGGGGGAATGAGTTGCCGAGGAGAGGGAGGTGAGGAGACTGCCATTTTGATGAGAGGGGAGGGGGGGGACAAGGGGGACAAGGGGGAGCAGGGGAGTGGGGGAAGCGTGGTGTGGGGGAGTGGGGGAAGAATTTTTATAACTCCTGACTCGTGACTACTGACTCCTGACTCCTGACTCCTGACTCCCCATTACCCATTGACTATTTCTTTTGAGCTTGAATTTTGTCGAAAAGACCACCGTCGGCGAAGAATTTTTTCTGCACGGTATCCCATCCACCGTAGTCACCGACTGTACCGAGGGTTTTGACTTTGGGATATTTGCCGGCAAGTTCTTTAGTTGCAGGTGCTGTCTCGTCTACTGGTCTGAATCCCAATTTGGCGAATTCTTGCTGTGCTTCGGGGCTATAAAGGTATTTGACAAAACCTTCTGCAACTTCTCTTGTGCCGTGCTTATCAACGTTTTTGTCTACGACTGCGATCGGGTTGTCGATGGATATGTTGACATCAGGGACGATATAGTTAACTTTTTCGCCTTTTTGTTGTGCCAAGATAATTTCGTTTTCGTAGTTAATTAAGGCATCTCCTTGACCCTGCTTGAAGAAGGCATCGCTAGCTTCACGGGCATCTTTGGTCAAAAGAGGCACATTTGTATAAACTTTGGTGACAAAATCAGTGGCTTTCGCTTCGTCTCCACCGGTTTTAACTACTGAATTCCATAATGCTAAGAAATTCCAACGCGCAATACCTGATGTTTTCGGATCAGCGGTAATAAGCTTGACACCATTTTTACCTAAATCTGCCCAGGTTTTGATGCCTTTCGGGTTCCCTTCTCTGGTAACTAATGCGGCAACTGATTTTGAGACAATGCCATTGTTGGGGACTTCTTTTTCCCACCCTGGCTGAATCAATCCAGCTTTCTCAATTTTTTGGGTGTCTAATGCTAGTGCTAAGTGGACTACATCTGCTTCTAAACCGTCGATGACTGCGCGAGTTTGGGAACCAGAACCCCCGTAGCTTTGCTTAAAGGTGACGTTTTGGTTATGGTCTTTTTTCCACTGTTCGACAAATTTAGGAATAATTGCTTCGTGAACGGCTTTGGTGACGGCAAAGGAAACGAGGGTTAATTCAACGTCTTTGTTGTTAGCTGCAACAGGACTAGCACCAGAAGTCCCAGCACCACTATTGGCATTATCGCCATTTCCACCAGAACAGGAGGCGATCGCTACACTCAATATCGCTCCCACCAAAAACATCGATATAAAGCCTTTGAAGGAACGCAACTTGAGTCTGCGGCTCAAATGCTCAATGGTCTGCCCCGATTGCTTAACTCGGCGTTGCCATAAACTCATTTTTTATACTCCTGTTAATCTACTATTTCTTGATATACATACCGTGAAATAGATATTACAAGGCTAGAACCAAAAACGCAAGAGATAATCTCCAAATTTTTTCTCTTTCAATTGGGAGTTCTCTAAGCGAGTGAATAGCGATCGCCCTATTGAAATGGAAACGGGAAAAAGGTCAGAATCTAGTGATTAGAGAGAGCTATGGTGGTTCTGGCTCTCAAGCGCGTGCAGTAATTGACGGTTTAGATGCGGATGTTGTCGCTTTGGCACTTGCTC
>JBPCQW010000096.1:0-6874 GCA_050997715.1 Hassallia sp. | reverse complement strand
TCTGTCAAAGTGATCGACCCAGCATCATGAGCGTTGTCATTTTCTTCAGGAAATGGTGAGGAAAACATAGCCGAGGTGTGGAGCTTTCTAATTCCCAGCCACTGTAGAAATCGCTTAACTATCAAATAGCTTTCGCAGTATATCAAGTGCTGGCTAACAGACTTCAGAATATCACGTTCAAAGTATCAATACTCAAGGGCTGCCCTACTCCCTTGTGGAGTGCTTACGCCTAACATCCAACCATTGTTGCAAAATCAAACATGCGGCAATGCGATCAATCAAGCCTTTATTGCGGGATGGAGAGCGGTTTTCGGCTATTAGCATTTGCTCTGCTTGATATGAAGTTAATCGTTCATCTACATATTCCACAGGCAATTTGAGAGCTTTAGACAGCCTTTTGGCAAACTTTTGTATTTGTCGCGCCTGAAACCCCAAAGAACCATCCATAGAATAAGGTAAACCGACTACCAGAACATTTACTTCGCGTTCATTTACGAGTTGTTGTATTTTTTCTATATCTTGTTGCAAATATTTGCGTTCTATGGTATTCATCCCACTCGCAATCAAACCAGTGCGATCGCATCCTGCCACACCAATACGCTTACTACCGACATCCAAGCCTAAAGCCAAGATGGGGGGAGAGGGGGAGACAAGGAGAGGGGGGGATGGGCAGAAAGAATTATTCTCATTCTCTCCAACGAGTCCCCCTTGTCCCCAAGTCTCCCAGGAGTCTCCCTTGTCCCCAAGTCTCCTTGTCCCCAAGTCTCCTTGTCTCCAAGTCTCTTCAACATCCCCAAACTCACTCCGGCTTTGCATCTGTTGATTCCGGCTTCAAGGGTGGTTCTACGTTGCAGTTGTTGCGTGAAAAAGAAATCGATTCAGCAGAAGGATTTATTTTTACTTTTCTCTCTGGCAACTGGGGCTTTCTTGGTTGCTCCCATGACATCCCACCCGGTATGGGTTTGCGTGCGGGTTGCAATCCTTGGAGTACTTCCGGCAGTTGAATTCCTTCTAGGGAGACAAATTTAGACTCGCGAACCTTATGCCAGACTGAGCGCGACATAATTAAAGTGTGTTCTCGGCGATGTGCGCCGATTTGCTCTAAATACTCTTCTCCTTCTGGTTGATAGTCGGCGGAAACCAACTGCAACGGTTGTTTGGGCACATCCTGAGCGATGCGAGCCAACTGAGACAGCAACTCTGGATAAAGCCAAGTATATGCTGGGTGAACAGTCAGCGTGGCTACATGTGGTTGTTGACCTTTACGATCTAGTGAAAGTTGAAAATAACCGATCGCTGCTTTGCGTTGCGGTTCAAATAAATAGCCGGTGACTACTTCAGTTTTGCTTACCCACTGCTTTACAGCGTCAATTAAAGCGCCGAACAAACTCGTTTTAAAGTCTTGGGTTTGGCGATCAAAAACTTGTCGCACCAAAGGCGGCATTGAAGCCGTATCTAATTGATACAATAACTGGGCATCGGCATTACTCACCGGCAATAAATTTGGCAAATCTGGCTCTGAAGATGCCAATTCTTCAAGCAACTCTGGTGCAATTTCCCAGTAAGTCATTTCTGCTAGACGCTGAAATCCATTTTGCCG
The DNA here is from genome assembly GCA_050997715.1 of Hassallia sp. Taxonomy (GTDB): domain Bacteria; phylum Cyanobacteriota; class Cyanobacteriia; order Cyanobacteriales; family Nostocaceae; genus Hassallia. The sequence continues at coordinate 5,274 of JBPCQW010000096.1, read as the reverse complement.
ATAAAGTGCTAGGGCTTCTTTATCATTAATATTGACTTCCAGTATCCAAGTGCGAGCCTCTAAAATGGACTCAAAGCAATAACGCAGAAGTTGTGAGCCAATTCCTTGCTTATCGGCAGTGCGATCGAGCATGACTCGTTCTACACGCCAAGTACTGCGTGTGCGGTTAAAGGGTGACACTTGAATCATGCCTAATAGTGTCCGCCCTTGCTCTGCTACATAAGCACAAAGGCGATATTTCAGCGGGTTGGGAAACAAACTCAAAAATTTGAGAAACCCATACCAGCGACGCAGCCATTGCATTTGGTTTATGGCAAAACTAGCTTCCTTCGGGGTATGTTCCGCGAATGATTCTTGAGATAGGCGTTCTAGTCCGTCCAAGTCCCGGTGTTGTACTGGTCGGATAACTACGCTAAGATTTCGAGGAATTAATGAAGTCATTTTGATTCGAGCCGCCATTCAGCCTTAACTAACTGCTTTTGGTGAGGCAGTTGGCGGGAAAGCGATTCGTCCCGTTAAACTGCCAAACCCGGAAGGTGAGGAAAGTAATGCAACTATCTTAACGGCTTTCTACTTGTTGCCGTACTTCCAATCATAGTGATTTTCGTAACTTTATACTTAAAAAGCAGACTTCATGGAGACACCAGCAAGGGTTTAACCAACAAAGTCTGCTTTTATTTTATGTTAATTTTACTTAATTTTTGTATCTTCTAGAGCGCTTGGCGAGAAATAAGCTTTTCACAATTGGCTTGAGTTTGATGAAGCAGTTCTTCACGACTGTTTTCGAGCTTTGAAGTGAGGGTTGGAATCAGATTGCGAGCTTGCAAAGCCATGTGAAGCTGTAAGTGGGCAACGTATTCGCTGAAATCTTCTTGCACTGGGGTTCTGCTCGTTAATAAATTTGATTCCATTGCCACTGTGTTCTCCTTTATCTGTGTCGTCTCTTTACATCATCAAAAGTTATCACGTTGTTTTGGCTATCTTTTTATTTTGCAATGAAGTTTAACGCTTTTTTTTGGCAAGGCGATCGCGCTATCGGATTTTCACTTTTGGGGCTAACAACAAAAATCTCAGTATTTGTAAGTATTTACACTAACCTTCAAAATCTGGATGCTCAATGTTTTCAGGACTTACGCAACTGGCACACTAAATAAAGGTTATGGCTGTCAAAAGTCTTGAGTCAAGGGGAGCCAGCCGCGTGGGAAACCCGCCCACGCCACATGCGTGACTGTCGGCAGAGCCGCCCAACGCAGTAGCTCGACTTGAGCGGACTGGCGTTCAAAGATCAAGCTTTTTTGGACTGTAGATAGGTAGGTTGAGCAACCATCCACCCGATCGCGCTTATTTATTTTGGATCAGCGATCGGTTCATCGTTATGCTGAACAATTTTCTCGTTCAGGAGGGGGGGAAAGTTTCAGGTTTTGCAGTGAAATTTAACGCAAATGCAAATTGTAGCTGAGATGTCTATCGATCATAGCATTCGCTGTATTGTTAGAAGCTTTTCTCGTGATATACAAGTGCCCCGTTAGTGCCTTTACCCATGCCGACTGCAATTTGAATATTAAGATGTGCCATAGCTTCTAGATATCGAGCGCATTTCATGGGTCCTACTATAATCGGTGCGAAGCCTATTTCACTTGCAAGCTTGCACACCACCTGATTAGCCTCTTGATCGTCTCCTGCAACAAATGCTGTGACTGCTTGCCCATGACGGTTCAAGCCTTCTTTGGTCATGATGTCGGCAAACACAGTATTAAATGCCTTTACGACGTATGACTGCGGCAATAGCTGGGTAACTGTTTCACCTCCTGAGTTTTCTTCTCCTAGCAGTAGCGGAGACCAATCTGCGTTGATCGAATTTGTGACGTCAATAACGGTCTTTCCTTGCAAATTAGCAGCCAGCTTGGGCAATATCTCAGCATATGCTGTGTAAGGAACGGTGAACAGCACAATATCGCCAAATTGCGCTGCTTCCTCAAGCGAGCCATACTGATAAGGTGCCGATTGGGGTTTCTTAGTCAGGTCGTTCAGCCCAATGAAGACTTCGTGCCCAGCATCGTGAATGAGTTTAGCTAATTTTTGACCTACATTGCCTGCACCGATGATACTAATATTCATAATTTGTCTCTATAAATAATAATTTGGCTTATTAGAGTTAACTTACTGCACGTACACTTGGAGTGGGAATAATGCCATTTGCTAAGGTATGCAGCCAAGCGGTCTATTCAAACCAATCAGCAGTCATTTTGATAAATAACAAAGAACTTCCCCCTGATATAGACTGAACAACCAGTAAGAACCATTCAATATTCCAGCCATATTATAGTATAATTTATTTCTGTGGGCTGAAAAAAGACATTTCCATTTTTATATTTTGTGGAAATGTTCTGATGTCAGTATAATCATTATTATTCGATTGTTACTATATAATCCGTACAAGAGTAGAGTACGAAAAACACCTGTTTTCCATACTTCTAAAATAAGTACTTTAAGTCAATTTTTTATAAGCGATGCGGACTGAATAAAATCACAACTGTTCCTATTAAGGAAATTGTCACACCAAGTAAATCCCATTTATCTGGTTTTACACCTTCAACTAACCATAACCAAACCAGAGATGAGAAGATGTAAATACCACCATAGGCAGCGTAGACTCTGCCAGCGTTTGAAGCATCTATCTTAGTTAGGGTAAAAGCGAAAATAATTAGAGCTAAGATACCGGGAATAATTAAAAGTGTGCTTTTTCCCAGTCTGAAAGTTGCCCAAAAAGCGTAGCAACCGGAGATTTCTCCTAATGCAGCAACTAAGAATAAGATAAATGTTGGCATTTTTGACTTAAGGAAATAAAAAAACAGATGCATACTTTGTGACTCGCATCTGATGATAAAATAGATATTTACATCTAATTAGAAAGACCCGGCAATCATTCCTGCAAGGATGATAAAACCTATCCAAACATTTTGTTTAAACATTTGAGCGTAAACAGGGTTAGGGAGGTCTTTCTTGATTAATTGAAGATATTGCCAAACCCAGCCTACAACAGCAATTGCCAGGGTAATCCAAAATGCATACTTTAGATGCATTAAAACACCTAGCCAACCAAGCAAAAAGATGGTTGCAGCAAAGAAAATTCCAATTGCTAGAGGTGCGCGATCGCCAAAAAACAAAGCGCTAGAATTAACATTAATACGCCGATCATCTTCGCGATCGCTCATCGCGTAAACTGTATCAAATCCTAATGTCCACATCACAGTCGCACCCCAAAGTAACCAAGTCGCTTGTGAGAGGTTTTGCGTTACCGCACTCCAGCTAATCAACACACCAAAACCCCAAGCGATCGAAAGCACTAACTGCGGTACAGGAAAAACTCTTTTCGCACCTGGATAAAGCAAAATTACGGGCACTGCTGCCACACATAACCAAAAAGAAAGCGGGTTAAGATAAAAGGCAAGAACTGCTGCACAAAACATCGCAACGATCGCGATAACAATACCAACTTTTATCGAAAGCGCACGAGAAGCAAGAGGACGCAAGCGAGTTCTTTCCACCTGTGGGTCGATGTCGCGATCCCACAAATCATTGACAATGCATCCAGCTGCACTTGTGGCGATCGTTCCTAAAGCGATGACGCCAACTAGCGGTAAAGGTGGTTTCCCTGAAGCTGCCAAAAATACAGCCCAAAGAGCAGGAATCATCAAGATTAACCGTCCTTCTGGTTTGTGCCATCGCAATAGTCGGATAATCACAAGCCACATTGGTTCGGTGTTGCTTTCTGGTGTCGTCAGCATAGATAGCAAAAATAACTATAGATACTTTAATTCATACATCTTTACATCTATAGAATAGCTTTATTTGCTATTTTTGACGCTCCCTACCCTGCCTGACGCAGTATCGGTGGGGATTCTTGCTTCAACAAGCAACCTTGCCTGGACAGATGACGTTACAATACGGTTCAGATAAGGTTTTTTGATAAAAATTATAGATCACAAAGACGCGATAAATCGCCGTCTTTACAATAATCAGTCCTTTGTAGAGATGCCGATTTATCGCGTCTCTTGCCTTAACTTCCTTTTTTCTTTCAGTTTTAAGTTCTTTTTTAGCTTCTTCCCATGACACTGAGCCGTCAATATCAGCGTCTTTTTTAGCTTTTTCGTAGGCTTTTACATCTTCTTCTTCCTCTTCATATTCGATTTTTAGAAGTAGTGCGTAAATCTCATTTAGGGTACTATCGTAAGCTTGATTTAGCAGTACGTTGATATCTTTAATTAATTGTTCGCGTTGGTGTTCGGTTTTCATAATTAAGTCTCTTTAAGATTGTTAACTTTGATTAATTTCTCAATTCTATTTTTGAGAATGTTTAATTCTGTTTGCTAAGTATCGCAGTCGTTGCCTCTAAATTCTGGCTAGCGCAATCCCATAATAGTACACTAATACCACTACCAGGTAGCCAACCTAGAGGGGTAGTATTTTCAAATTACTTTGCGCTTTACTTTAAGTAAAATAGATAAGGTATCTCTATGAGCATCTATTGAGTATTAAAACTAAGTATAAAATCATGCTCAAAGTCATAATCAAAACATTGCATACAGGGTATTTGAGCATCTATTAAGCATTAATTAGGAATTCTTACTCAAAAGTATTGAAAATACAAAATATGGGACTTAATTTAGTTTCAGCTAGCTGGGAGAGTACTCCAACTCAAACAGTTGAGCAACACCGGATTATTGCTGCCATTGATTTAGGGACAAATTCTCTGCACATGGTAGTTGTGCGGATTGAACCAACATTACCAGCTTTTAGCATTATTGCCAGAGAAAAAGAAACTGTGAGATTGGGCGATCGCGATATTAAAACTGGAGAACTTAAACCAGAGATAATGTCTAAAGCGATCGCTGCTTTGGGACGCTTTCAAGAAGTTGCAAAAAGTCTCAATGCGGAAACAATCATTGCGGTCGCAACTAGCGCTGTGCGTGAAGCTCCCAATGGTAAAGATTTTTTGCAAAAAGTAGAATCATCGTTGAGTTTAAGCGTTAACTTGATTTCTGGTCAAGAAGAAGCGCGGCGCATCTACTTGGGTGTGCTGTCGGGGATGGAATTTAATGACCTGCCTCACATTATCATTGATATTGGCGGCGGTTCCACAGAAATAATTTTAGGCGATAGTCACCAAGCACGAGTTCTCACCAGCACTAAAGTGGGTGCAGTGCGACTAACGAGTGAATTAATTACCACCGACCCCATCAGTAACACTGAATTTCAGTACTTGCAAGCTTA
>JBPCQW010000083.1:0-3680 GCA_050997715.1 Hassallia sp. | reverse complement strand
TTTGCATCTCCAGAAAATAAAAACCTTGATGTTGTAAAAACAATACGACAAAAACCTCAAACCCTTGATTTATCGCCTTTTCCTTTACCCTTGACAATTCCTGCTTTTCCTTAACTTGTTACGAATCCCTTAGAACCATAGTTCGAGCAATTAACGATGGCTTTTACCTTCTGACGGAACTTTTTAAAATTCTCCACTGAGGGAGTGCAGTTAAATTTACCGTTGCTCTGCACCTTGAAGTGCCAGCCAAGGAAGTCAAACCCATCTGTCGCAGCGGTTATCTTGGTCTTCTTCTCACTTACCTTCATTCCTCTTGCTGCTAAAAATTCATCAATTGTTCCAAGTATCGCGTTTGCATCGTCTTGAGGTCTAAGCACTATTACCATGTCGTCGGCGTACCGAACGGAGGGGTAAGTAATGTTTTCTTCTGAGGTTTTGTTAGTGATTCTTATCCCTTTACCTTTAGAATGGTAGCGGTGAATACTTTCAATCCCATTTAAGGCGATGTTAGCTAATAGGGGACTCACGACTCCGCCTTGAGGCGTTCCTTGTTGGGAAAATTCGGGATTTATTCCTGCTTTTAGGCATCGAAAAATACCAATTTTGATTGCTTTAGGGGCTATCAGGTTATCCATAATAGTAGAGTGTGAAATCCTATCGAAGCACTTCTCAATATCTAGTTCGATAACTCTTTTATCTATTCCATTGACTGAGGAGCTTAGGTTGTTAAATAAGGTTTGTTGAGCATCGTGTGCCGAACGTCCTGTTCTAAAACCGTAGCTCCTGGCATGGAAAGTGGCTTCTTGTGCTGGTTCTAAGGCGTATTTTGCTAGACATTGCCAGCATCTATCCGCGATAGTGGGGATTTTAAGCATTCTGGTTGTCCCGTCCTTTTTAGGAATTGGGATTGACCTTAGTCCTTGATGTATCCAATTTCCACCTTCATTCTTCAGTATAGTTTCTAACTCGAAACGTTCTGAAAAACTGAGGGATTTCTTACCATCAATACCTGCTGTTTTCTTCCCTGCATTTAGCTGAGTTACTTGTCGAATTGCGAAAAATCTAGCTGCCTTGGATTTCAGAATAAGTTTTTGCAAAAACCGCGCTTTCCGTTTGTTTCCTGCTTGAACCGCTTTAAACACCCTCTTTTGTAGGCGAAATAAGTCTTTCTGGAATTTCTTCCAGGGCAACTTCTTCCAAGATTCACTAGTGTCGTCACTGTGCCTAATCATGCTCTTCTCCATTAAGTGTTTTCTGAATACCTTGCAGCAATTACGCCGCATCCTACCCGACTTGAGAGAGTTCCGCGTCTCATCTCGCCTACCGGGGGTTCGACCTCCCCTGGACTCTCAAAATCGTTTTTATTCGTTCCCTCAAGTGATTGTTTGTTCCGTTAGGCGTAGTCAATTTAACCATCAGAAACCCTAGATTCTTGCAGCTTTTGGGCTAAATTTGCTGCGGGTTTTAACTCTGATAAAGTCAGGGGTTTTTAAAGTTATGCCCTGCTTGAATGTAGGTTACTTTTCTAGACTCTGTTTTCACCGTAGGAACTCCCTATTAGCACCAGTGTCAGCCCATAACAGCCGTCTGATTGTGCCCTGCTCCCAGCTTCACCCTGTAAGAGTTGAGCTTACTCAGTGTGGGCAGGTAAAGAGTCACGCCTGAATCTTGCGGGAAGGACTTGCACCTTCATCAACCTGAGAGTTCAGTGCTTAGTTTTACCTAAGTTTCACTGGATTAGTTATGTACGGACTGACACCGTGATTCTCTAATCAACGAATCGCACCAACCCACATTCCGCTTCCCGCACTTGACGAATGCGATCGCCCAGTCCTGAAATTTTTACATCTATGACTTTTCTCACAGCAATATACCCTTTACCTTTTATCTGAGTTTTATTTAAAGGTGGGTTAAACCAGGCAATTAAAGCAGATTCAATTTCATCAACAAGTTGAGCATTGTTAACACTTAAAGTTTGCAATTCTTACTCTACCCATGCTTAAAAGTTGATTGTAGCGGTGGTGTTGCATCCAACGCCTCCGAGTAACAATTGATTTACCTATATACTGCACTGCATTTTGAGAATCAATTGCAAAATATATGCAAGGAGTTTTGGGCAGTTGGACGCGATTTTCCAACATGACCCAAGGAAGGTCTAGGGGATTTATAGTTTTTATCTTCAATCATCCTCAAAAATTTCTTCTAGTGTTAGTGGTTTACCCGCTAGTTCAGAAGCCAAATCTCTAAGCTTAAACAAAGTTTCAAACTGCCCCCGTTCCAGTTGTCCTTTTTTGGCAGCTGACAGGGTTCTCTTATCTAACCCAGTCTTTTCCCTAGCTTTTTGAATAGATAAATTTTTGTCTTCTGTCCAATAGCGAGAAAGGTCAACGTATTTAGGCATTTCAGAACCATACAGTTTTTGTCCTGAACCTAATTTACGCGCTAGAGTACAATCTTGGCGCACCAACGCACCAAGGTTGCCGAAATACAACGATTTTTATCTCGTTTTTCCTACATTAACACATTAACACGTTGACACGTTAACGTATAGTAAAGTGTATAACTTTGGCGATGGTGCAGAGCGCCTGCCAAAGGCATCGCCCACGTTCAACTCATGAAAACCGAACCATGAAACCAACGCTTGAGCAAAGGATGGAACTATGTAAAATGTGTCAAAACCTGACATCAGTGAATATCCCAGTGCTGTAGTAACTTTAACGTTTAACGATATTAATTTTCTATGAGGATTTTGAGATGTCTAGCGAAATTGGTTTAGCAGAACTAATTCAGCAAGAGATGAATTACTGCTAAATCGCCAATTATACCCAGATAACTTTAGTTTTTTGCTCATCCAAGCAACTCTATATTTCATATTTATTCTGTTATAATTTCATCCACCTATATGTAAATAGAAAGTAGTGATTATATGCCGAAGCTGAAAATGATATTTATTACATCATCTAGATTAAGTTTGAATTTGTGCGCAATGTTATTTATATTTGCCTCTCCATTCATGTGTTCTTCTAATATTAGGCGAATAGTTGATTCAGATATTTTAACTTTTTTATCTTGACCGATACTGATATAAAAGTTTTTGATAAACTTGTTTATTTCTGCTCGTTCGAGTTCTTGCCAATATTTTTTACGATTGCTCCAAAAGCAATTGCCGGGTGCGTAATTTACTGTGGTATCAATACGAGCAATTATTGTATTATTTGGGGCTTTTCCCATATCAAGAAGAAACTGGTTAAAGTTATCTCTCCAAGATGGATGTACTTCAATTCCACATCCCCCATGTTTTTTGTAAAAAGGGTGATTTTTATTATAGCAAGCTTGTTTTATATAGTTCCAAGAATGGTATTCTCTCAAGTTTTCTGGATTAATTTTGAGCGATAATTCTCTTCTCAGACAACCGCAGCTATTAGTGCTGCCGCTGATTAAACTATGCTTGTACACATATTTTTCAGTCCCGCAGCTACATCTCACCAAGACTTTTGCTAACCTACCTAGTTGTTTTATCTCTTGGTTATCAATTACTGTTAGTCTACCGAAAGTTGTACCTATTTCTAGAAGGCTTCCTTTTTTGACGCAACCACAACTTTTTGTCTTGCCGTTTAAAAGATTAAACTTAAATACTTTTCTTTGGGTTCCGCAGGCTGTACACTGGCATAGTATTTCCG
>JBPCQW010000067.1:0-4352 GCA_050997715.1 Hassallia sp. | reverse complement strand
GATTTGGACTCGATCCGCGACTCCCCCACGTGGGGGAGTTTCGCCGGTGAGTTAGTCCGGCTCATCAGGCGTTATTTCGTCGTAATCTGGATCGTCGGCATCAGATCCCCAGACCGTCCCGCAATTTTCGCATTTATAAAATCCGAATTCTGGGTCAAATCGAACATGAGTTGACCCGCAATTGTCGCACGTTTCAAGCGGTAAAGAATTTTCGTCAAACATCATGAGTTTATGCCCTAGTAAATAGACACAAGGACGATCGCACTCCTTGAGAATAAAAAGCGTGTCTCTCCACGCCGTCACGTTTCGGATACAGTCAGCAGTCAAGTACCCCGACGAACTAGTCCTCTTTAACAGCGCAGCTTCTCGGTATACGTTCACCTCACAACTACAGGGCGCTGCTCCCGCTCTACCGTTTCCGAGTCTCAGGTAGAGAATGCAACCAGTTCTGATTCTGACCAGAAATCCGGGCGTGCAAAGACTGCGCGATCGCACTCCACAAAAAGCGCGATCGCCTGATTTTTGAGTTATCCTTAGTTATCTCCCAGCGGATCGAAAACTAGCTGAAAACTCCCACCTGGTATAAGTCCGCGTAGGGTTTTGACATGCCCCTCCGCTTCGCACCGCCGACGAAATCGCGCTACACAAACTTGGCGGGTCGGTTCAAAGCAGCGAAAAATTGCCCACGGGTTTATGTTGGGTTTGTAGTTTGGTTGCATTTTTATTGTGTAGGTTTGTTAAAAAACGCACCAGCATTTAACCACAAGCAGAATGCTGGTGCTTTACTGCATCGGAAAATTGGGTGGTTAGAAATCGTGATCACTACTGCTGCATAGGCATCTCCTCATATATCGATATAGTTGCATGAACACGCCGACACTCCTTGCAGGAAATGGCGTGTAAGAAACTGCCAGCAGCGCACGCACGCCCTGTAGCGCCCACAGTTTGCTGCTGGCACGTTATCAGGTAAATGCTAGTATTTTTGCTCTAGTTTTTTGATTTTCGTCTTTTGTAACCTCCTACGAAAGGATTAAGCTTTTTTCGGTTCAGGAACCTGGTAGGACGCCCCTGATAAGAATTCCCAAAAATTATCGGCATTTTCTCCGCTAAGTGTTGTGGACGGACCTCCCACGAAGCGGATGGTCACAACGCCATCATCGTCCTTTAAAGCGAGTGCTATTCCTTCTAGGTTGAAAATCAGTAAGTCTCCATCAATGTCTGTGGTTTCAAAAAATCTGCTAGTCATTGGTTGGGCTTTAGTGGTAATAACGTCTGAAAGTGCCGTACAGCAGACTGTTCGGCTTCGTGAACCAGGGTGTTGATTATCAGTTGCAGGAGCTTTAAACGCTCATAACTGGTCAGACCTTTGCAGTAATCCCACACCTCATCAGGGAGAGTAAGGGCGACTCCTAAATCGTCGAAGTAGTCATCTTCAAATATCAAAGCCCGTGAGATTAGCTCGACGACTGATAGCAGGCGATCGCGATCCAGTGTTCTTATCAGTTCTTGGTTGTTCATCCTCAAGTTTGGGTGGGGTTGTTGGTGAGCAAATCTTACACTTCAACTGCTGGCAGGTCTTTATCACGCCACGAGGGCTAACAGGCTGCCATCTCTGCTTGGTTGCGGTTGGGGTGAGGATGAGGGTTGTTTTGTCTTTACGAATCTAATGTTAGTATAATGCAAAGACATAACGTGTCAACAGTTTTGTATATACAAAAAAATTTTGTAAAGATAAAATGAGGCTATAGTTCAGTGAAAACAAAGAATGGCACGACCCAAGACGTTAGCGGACGACGCAAAAACAGTAAACGTAAGAATGAGTCAGTACGACTGGGAGAATATGGACAAAATAGCCCAGATGAGGGGACTGACCAGATCGGAAATGCTGCGTTTGATAGCACAGGAGAAGATACCCCTTGGTCAGATAGCAGCAGAAACACAAATCCTGGGAAAATCCTTAAGCGTCTCGAACTGATAGAAAAGACTTTTTTATCCTATGTGCAGGGTCATCAGCACCGTCTTGAGACGCGACTAGACGAAAGCAAGACCATAGAAAATATCTTCAAAGAGGAAGTTGCAGCACTTAAACAAGAAATTTATGATTTAACCTCGGATATTCCCGAAGACCATACCGAATAAAGCCGTTCCGCCTCACAAGGTAGGGACGGCTTTTTAATGGGTGCGCCGCGGTGAAGTGCGATCGCGTCCAATGAGCAAAAATTAAAAAGCCCCCAAGACTTACTAGGCGATGGGAGGCTCTTATCAAGCTATTTCAATAAAATCGATTCAATTTTATTATGCCACAAAATGACAACAAACCTGTCCCTCGTGTGACAGCTTGGACAAAAAAACACGATGAATACTGCCTCCAATACAAAATCCCAAATTCAGCCCAAAAACTCTGGCACTGGCTGATATGTTATGGGCAAGTCGGCAAAAGAATCGAGCCAAGTTTGAAAGAATTCAACGATTGGATTGAGAGTGAAAGGGGTAAACCCTACTGTTATAAGCAGCTGAAGAATGCCTTTAACAAACTGCTTGAATGCAAGTTATTGAAACTGATTAGACAGTACAACTGGCACGAATTCAAGTTAATAATAAAACCCTTAGACTGGTTAGAACCACGTAACAAGACCTCAGAAAAAAAGTCCGAATTTGAGAACTCCAATTCCAAAACGCAGGCTGAAACCATAGAAAACCAATCGAAAAATCTTGACACGGTTTATCAGCAGCAGCATTCTATAGATCCTAAAGAGAAGGAGGTAGCTAATAGTACTAGGACTAAACCCCAGGTATCTCCAGAGACAAAGCAAGAAATCAAACAACTTTGCAAAACAGCAGATATACAGCTACCAGAAAAGTGTGAAATTTTTTACTATCCAATTGAAGAAATCAAAATATCCCTAGGATTTCTCAAAATCCGAAACAAACGCGATCGCATTCCTAATCGTATCGGCTGGATAATTGACTGCTTGCAAAACAAATATTACTTAGAGCCTGAAAATCAAAGAGTACTACAACACTTGGGAATCATAAGCGTAGATTCTCTCTTGTACGAATATTACGTATAAAAACCGTCTTCAGTACTTATTGAAGACGGCAACTTTAAACACTGATCAACAGATTATGACGAATCCCCAAAGTAAACAAGACGAAGTAGACCTTTTTAAAAATTGGATACGAAAGCGATTTATTGCCGAGTGTGACTTTGAGAGCCTCCCCCCTCTTGAAGCCCTTGCTTGGTCAGCCGCCCTACGTGAGATGTCCGAAACATTAACTCATGCGATCGTTCCCTTTCAACGTAGGCGGAAATCATGAAATACGAACAATTACCACTATTTTTCGTTCAACCTGATCCGCGTGTTGCTGTTTACGATGCTTCTTGGGACGAACTAGAAATTACCTCTCAATCAGTAGTAACTGTTCTGGAACAAGATACATTAACTACCGTTCCAGAACAGAAAAGCCCGGAATCTGAGCCGTCCGCTGAATTACTACAACATATAGATCATGTTCTGGAACGCGATACCAGTGTTTTAGAATATTGTCACTGGGTCGAAACTTATTCTCCCTCCAACCGCAAAGACAATAAATACTATCGTTACTGTTGGAAGATAAAAGGTAAAATTTGTCACTGCCACATACCTGGGGGGAATGTCAGATCAAGCACTGCCATGAAAAGAAAGGAAATAGTAATTCAGGCGATCGCCGATGGTGAATCACCACAGGAGATTAAGCAGTTAATCCGAGGAGTTCGGAGTTAGGCTAGTCAAGACAGTCCCCCCTTCTCCACCAACGAGCGAAACCTCCGCAACTCATCCCAGGTACGAGCGTTTATATTTGTTTCCCTAGAATGTTGGTTAGGATGGTGCCCTTGTTGGCATCTCAACTCAATGTATTCGTCAATGGCTCCTAGTACTGTATCAATCACATGAAGTGAATCTAGCGCCCTGGCGTACTCTAAAATCTTGGGTACTAGTGCGATCGGCACTCGGATGGTTTGGGTTTTCCCGTGTTTCCATGTCGGCTGCCATGTGGTATCGTTTTTGTAATTCAGCATTGTTAAGATTTTATAATGCCTGTTACAAGGCAGTCTACAGCGTTTCAGATTTCAATTCAAATAAAAGCGATCGCGCGTTGCAACGCGATCGCTTGTAAGTAATTTAAATTCGTGAGGATTTATCACGAGTGTTTAATATAGCCTATGTAATCCGTATCGCTGGCTGATAAAGTTCCTCAACTTGTACCCAGGCTGCACCTGATAATTTCTGAAGAGTCGCTGCAAGCGCTAGCGGTTCGTCAAATTCCCCAGCTTGCAGTTTTTCGTAAAAATCTTCTATTTCTAAAAATAA
>JBPCQW010000055.1:0-9768 GCA_050997715.1 Hassallia sp. | reverse complement strand
GAAACATCCCACGATTATTGTGTTCTGCCGGGACTTCACATAGTTGCTAGGTTAGATGGACGCAGTTTTACTCGCCTGACAAAAGAAGTACATCAATTTGAATCTCCCTATGATATCCACTTTCGAGAGATGATGCTGACAACGATAGAGCATCTAATGAATTGTGGCATAGATATTAAGTATGCTTATACTCAAAGTGATGAGATTTCCCTTCTTTTTGCTGAACACGAGACTACTTTTAACCGCAAACTCAGAAAACTTAACTCAGTTTTAGCGGGGGAAGCAAGCGCTAAATTTTCTTTGTTGTTAGGTGATGTTGCTTGCTTTGACTGTCGCATTTCCCAGCTTCCTAATATAGAAGAAGTGGTGAATTATTTTCGGTGGCGACATGAAGATGCTCACAGGAATGCTTTAAATGCTCATTGTTATTGGTGCTTGCGTCATGATGGTAAAAACGTAACTGAAGCAACCACGATGATGAAAGGATTATCTGTTGCTGATAAAAACGAACTGTTATTCCAACATGGAATTAATTTTAATCAACTACCTAACTGGCAAAAGCGAGGTGTAGGACTTTATTGGGAAAAATATCAAAAGGAAGGATTTAATCCCATAACAGGTGAAACTGTTCATACATTAAGGCGAAGCATTAGACGAGATATAGATTTACTCATGAAAGATGAATACAGTAAATTTATTGCTGAATTAGTCAATAATCCATAATTAAAGCCTTAACTTTGTTTAATTTGCAGTTTAGATAGCTGATTTAAGTAGCTATTTGAGGTTTTTCTCTACCAAATCGCCACAGCAAAATGACACCCAAGCCCAACAGATTGACTAGGAAAACTACTAACCCTCCGAAAAATGGAATTAGTGTCAAGACTGTCACGATCGCCAAACCCACCAAGAACTGCTGTTGTAAAGACCAATTGCCATTACTGAGCAGGCATTGACCCACAAAAAGTGCCACACCTAATGACCCTACTAGAGAAGTGACGATCGCAGTTAGACTTAGGAGTGGAATCAGGGGAATACCAATGAGCGTAATCGCCAGAAACACAGTGAAAAAGATAATGGCGACAATCGCCCCAATTCCCCATAGACCAGTCAAAATAGGGTGTTGACCCAATTTTGTCGCCAAAGAATGCAGGAACTGTGGGCTGGTATGCAAAATAATCAGTCCGAGAATAGCTGCTACTACAGCGGCACTAATTCTAAAAATGGCATTGAAGAAATACTGAGCGAAGAAGTTAATTCTGACTCGATTGGAACCATAGATCATGCCATGTCTATCACTGAATGTAGCGCGTTCACCACCAACGATCGCACCTGGTTCCTGTACAATTTTGCCGCCAAAAGAGTAAGCATCAGCTTCTACCCGCGCTCCTTTTTTCAGTATGACATCTCCGCCAAAAGCGATCGCAGTGTCCAAAACTCTGGCATTAGGGGATACCGTCACACTCCCCCCAAAAGCCAGGGCATTTTCAACAACTTGATTCTCTGGTACGATGACACTTCCACCAAAGCGAATCAGGTTGGTATTATTGATATTGATATCAGTCTGTGCCAGGGCATTGCCGGCAAATATTAAGCAAATGCTGGCTATAAAAACCAGAATTAATTGTTGCCATTTCATAGATTTCATCCTCCTGAAAGACAAGAACATCGACATCTGATGATATTGAAAAAAGATGACTTATGATAAATTCCCCATCATTTCCGTATAAACCAATCAACGGGGCGGCGTAGTGAAACTGGCGACAGATAATTTTTCACATAACCTGATCGCAAGATAAATTGAATATTTTCGCTAATGCCAATTGATTGATTTAGAGTTTGTCTCGTTGAGGCTTCTTCCAATATCTGAGTCATCGGATGAATGGCTATACTCTTTTCCCGCACTTTCAGAAAAAGCCTTTGCATTCGTCTGCCAGTTTCTACCAGTCTCGCCACCGAATTTTCCTTACTGGTAATGAGAATCCAACCTGCCGATTCCGATACTTCCTGTTTAATTTTATCAAGCCCTGTCTCTCGGAAATCCTTTTTCATCACATTATCTTTACTGTAAAAGTTCCGCACCACCCAGCCAGAAAATCCTTCTATTTCCATGCTTGCCGTTGTCAGTCCGTCACGATATTTCTCAGCATCCTTAGTGGAGAATCTGATCCAGTCGGCTAACTCTTGCCGCATACTTAACAGTTACAAACTTTGCCCAATATAACCTCTACCTTTTGAATGTTTTAGTAGAACTTATACAATTTATACACGATTTAAACCCTTATTAAAACTTTGAACTTTTCTATCGTATTATCTATAGCGATCGCTTGATTCCTTTCAATACCCAACATGGAAAGGTGAGATTTTTTTAAATCAATCAAATAACCTGAGAAACCAAACATCACTTTGTCATAGGGTAAAAATACTCTATTAAATAAAGCTCTCATTACTAAGTCCAGTTCCCCTAATTTAGGAGAGCGATCACAATCTCTCGTAGGTAGTGATAATATCAGGCGATCGCAGAAAATAAAATTGATGGTGTTTACATCAATAGACATCTGGTAGAAAAGACGTAAAGACCTTCCACATGCTTTGTCTCTACAAAGGTTTCCGGCAACGCATAATTAATTTCTACGCCTATGTCTATAGCGTTTCCTAGTCTGCTGAGGTACAAATTTATCTGCGTTTATCGGCGTTTATCTGCCTTTATCTGCGGTTAATTATTTCTTTGAAGTACCTCATGAATGTGGAAATCGCTATAATATGAAAACAGCGAATTTCTCAAGCAATTAAATCAGGATCTACACCAAGCGCTCTCAATCTTTCCGCCAATATATCGGCACGTTGTTGAGCTTGTTTTGCTTGTTCTTCTGGTGTTAACAATCTTTTTCCATCCTCGTTATACCAATATAACCACTCCCGTGTAATACTTTGATAAGTTCCCGTTTCCATACCAATTCCCAAATTAACCTCTGGTAGCCATACAGGATTGCTATCTTGTAATTGATAATCGCCATTTACTAACTTGTAAACTTCAAAACGTGGCTTGCGGCGGCGAGTGGGATTGTAGACTACATAATACAAAACTCCTAGCTTTGCATACTCGTCTTTCTTGGTTGTGTACTCTCCACGATAACTTTGAGAAACTACTTCCAGCACAAATATGGGAACTTGCTCTTCTTCCCAAATTGCATAACTCAGACGGAGGTTTTCATCAAAAAACCGCTCAACTCCCAAACTCAAAAATCCATCTGGTACTATTGGCGGTAGATTGGGGTCATAATATACTCCCATATCAACGCCAAAAAACCAATCCATCCGATCTGCCCAAGCCATAGCTAATATGGCTTCCAGCAAATTTGGCATTAAATGTTGCAGTTGATTATCCACAGGAGTATCGTCCGAGTCGGGCAGTTCCTCAGAAGAGGGCAAGCAAGCTAATGGATCGTACTTTAACATGATATAGTTTAAGGCTATTTGAATGATACAGCGGTTGAGAGTTTGGTTTAAATATTCAGCCAGTTAAAGACTTGCTCGACGGTTAGGGGTAAGTCAATATTACTAAGCATGGGGAGTGGGTCCATACCTGCAAGCAATTCAATGCGTTGGTTGGGGTATACAATCAAGATGCTGGCTTCATCTGGAAGAATTAACCACCCTAGTTCTGTGCCATTTTTACAGCAGTGCAGCAGATTACGGAGAACTTTGGTTTGGCTTTGGTCTGGTGAGAGAATTTCTATTGCCCAGTCGGGATGACTTTCAAAGCGGTTGGCAATTCTCCCTAATTCAGTGCGGGGTATGCGTTCCCAGCAAAATACGGTAACATCGGAAACTATAGTAGCACCGCCAAAAGTACAGCGCAGTTCGGGTAATGCAAGGGCAATTTTTTCAGGTTCTGCAACTTCGTTGATAGTGGCAACAAGTTTACCTTGAAGTCGGCTGTGTTCTCCTTGTGGCATGGGTTTTTGATAAATTTGACCGTCAATGTACTCAGAAGGAGGTTCGGTTTCTCTTAGTTGGAGGAATTCTTCTAAGGTGATGCCTTTGACTGCTGTAGCCATGATTGTTGCGGGAGCAAATTCTCTTACATCAATTTTACCGAAAGACGAGCTAAAGCCCCTGGCTTCTTATTCCGTAACTGTGGCACAATAAAAAACTGTAATAAGAAAAATATTGATAAGGTAATAAGCGTGAGTCCTACAACTCAAACCACGGCTAATACGCGTCGGGTAGTGTTTCCATTTACGGCAATTGTCGGTCAGGAAGAAATGAAACTGTCGCTGCTGTTAAATGTGATTGATCCGAAAATTGGTGGTGTAATGATTATGGGCGATCGCGGCACCGGCAAATCCACAACCATCCGAGCGCTAGCTGATTTGTTGCCAGAAATCCCCGTGGTTGCCAATGACCCCTTCAACAGTGACCCCAGCGACCCTGATATCATGAGCGATGAAGTTCGCGCTTTAATAGAACAAGGAGCCGAAATTCCTGTAGTTCAGAAAAAAGTCATCATGGTAGACTTGCCACTAGGAGCTACAGAAGACAGGGTTTGCGGTAGTATCGATATTGAAAAGGCTTTATCTGAAGGTGTAAAAGCCTTTGAACCGGGACTTTTAGCAAAAGCTAACCGGGGTATCCTTTATGTGGATGAAGTCAATTTGCTCGATGACCACTTGGTAGACGTGCTACTAGATTCTGCCGCTAGCGGGTGGAACACTGTAGAACGTGAAGGAATTTCTATTAGACATCCGGCGCGTTTTGTGCTAGTAGGTTCTGGAAACCCGGAAGAAGGTGAATTGCGTCCTCAATTGCTTGACCGTTTTGGAATGCACGCGGAAATCCGCACAGTGAAAGAACCAGCTTTGCGAGTCGAAATTGTGGAGCAAAGAGCGGAATTTGACCAAAATCCACTGGAATTTGTTGACAAAAACCAAACTAGTCAAGAAGCACTACAAGAGAAAATTGTCAATGCTCAGAAGCTTTTGCCAGGAGTAAAAATTGATTATGACTTGCGGGTGAAGATTTCCGAAGTTTGTTCGCAATTGGATGTAGATGGTTTGCGTGGTGACATTGTATCTAACCGTGCCGCGAAAGCGATCGCTGCATTTGAAGGACGTACCGAAGTAACAATTGATGATATTCACCGCGTAATTACTCTATGTCTGCGTCACAGACTGCGGAAAGACCCTTTAGAATCGATTGATTCGGGCTACAAAGTCGAAAAAACCTTTAGCCGCGTCTTTGGTGTAGAAGTAGCCGAAGATACTACACAAGCAAACGGTAGTCAAAAATCAGGAGTTAGGAGTTAGGAGTCAGGAGTCAGGAGTCAGGAGTTAGGAGTTAGGAGTCAGGAGTTAGGAGTTAGGAGTTATAACAATTCTTCCCCCTGCAACCCAAGCGCTCTCCCTGTCCCCCTTATCCCCCCTGTCTCCCTTGTCTCCCTTGTCCCCCTGTCTCCTTGTCCCCCACTCCCTTAATAGCAGTCCCCAGTCCCCAATCCCCAGTGATGAGATTTTGGCGTTTTTGGTTTCAGACTTTTGTGATATCTAGTCAATACAACCCACCTCGGTTTGTAGAGCTATTGATGTTGATGTTAGCGATCGCTATGCTAGCAATTGCGACTGTTATACCCGATAGACCCTTTTTGATATTGGGGTTGAGTTTAGTAGTTGGAGCGTCTATTTCCATCTTAGTGCGAGAAGCGATCGCTCCCTCACCCCAAACGCGAATCACTCAAATTACAGCAGTGCTATTGCTCATCATCAGCATATATGGCTTTGCCGACATCATTAAAACGCTTTAAAAAGTTAGGAGGAGCGCAGTTGTAGAGACGTTCGGTGTGGAACGTCTTTACGGTCGGAGCGGAGTTATGATTTTTATTCCTGACTCCTGACTCCTGACTCCTGACTTCTGACTTCTGACTTGTGACTCCTGACTTGTGACTCCTGACTTGTGACTCCTGACTTGTGACTCCTGACTTACCACCCCTGCATTTCCACTAATTCCATACACAATTGATTAATTTGCTCCAAGTCAGGTTTATCTGGCAAAGTTGATTCTTGGTAAACACTTTCCATTTCAGCTACTAAATCCTCTGCCATTTTCATTACCTGCTCATAAGAATACTCACCATTGAGAATTGCTCTGAAATCTTGTGCATCACCAGCAATTCGTCTATCTACAATAACTTCTTTTGTACGTAATATCTCTACTCCACTACGTAGTAAGCGAATGCAGTGCATCCCATGCTTGAGGTCAAAACCTGATTTTCTCTCCATTTCGGCTCTAGCGGGATTTCTATTTTCCTGCCAAGATAAGTAAGCTTTCCATTCTCTTAAAGCAACTTGGTAACTTTGACTTTTTTGAAGCAAACGAATAAAGTCTTTGCGGCTATTTGTTAAGTTTTGTGTATAGTCTAAAGTCTCATCCGGTAAAGTATATTGTTTCAACATTCCTTTGAAGTCGATATCAGCCGTTAACAACTGATATAATTGTTCGGCTTCTTCTAAAAACTCGATTCTTCCTCTAATTAAGAGATAAAGATACTCCAAAAAAGCGTTTAACTCATCTTTGCTTAGAGTTGCTTCTTCTTCTATGCCAAAATCAGATGGTAGTGGTTTATTTTGCGGTGGATGTAACAACCACTTGCGATGACTTTCCATTTTTTTGATTTGAGCAAAAGCGTAACCAGAATAAGTATGCTTGACCTTTTTGCTCAAAAATAGCTGTTTGTGGTTAATTAAATGCTGTCCTACGTTCGTTAATACAGGATATTCATTCAACCACAGCAATTCTAAAACGTTGGGATTTGCTCCCGATAGTAACTGGATGATTTTTCTTAATTCGTAGATAACAGTGTCTTTGTTTCGATCCAAAAACGGAAAGATTCCTGGTTCATCCCAACCAGCATCTTTTTGTTCAATGCGGTCAAAGCCTAAATAATATCTTTTGGGTGCGATAAACACCCCCCGATAATCATAATCTGAACTCGGACGATTTAAACCATAGCCGTGGCTACCAGCCAAACCTACAAAAATCGCTCTTTGTTCAACTTCGATTCTTTTCATAACAACTTAAATAAAATACAGCCATCCTAACTCATGAGTTTTCAGAGTGGGATAAAAAAACTGAGCAACATTACTTGTTGCTCAGAGTTTATGGTGTTGTTCTGTGTCTCTAATAGCTACACACTCAAAAATGAACATTTCGCAAATCAAGTTAAATTAATAGAGATTTGCTATGTTGAAATTTTTCTTGACTTAACTAGAGTGTATAGATACAATTATAAATTGGCTGTTTAATTCCTGCTCGGATCAGGTAGATACACAGCAAAAGCTGGATTCATGCGGTTTATCGCTACTCCACAAGAGATGAAATCCAGCTACCTGTACGGCATCTTCAAGGATAATTATTCCATGACTTACGCAATCATTGAAACTGGTGGCAAACAACTAAGAGTTGAACCAGGTCGCTTTTACGATATTGAACTACTTCATATCGAAGCCGAAGAGAAAGTTACTATAGATGCAGTGTTGTTAGTGCAGCACGATGGTGAAGTTACTATTGGACAGCCGTTAGTGACGGGGGCAACTGTAGAAGGAACAGTGATGCGACATTTTCGCGATCGCAAAGTTCTAGTCTACAAGATGAAGCCGAAAAAGAAAACCCGCAAAAAGCGCGGACATCGGCAGGAAGTCACTAGGCTGATGATTGATTCTATCAACTTGAATGGTACGGTATTTACTGCTCCAGTTGGTACAACTGCTGAAACTGAAGAAGCAGAAGCAACACCAGTTGAAGCAACTGTTGTTGAATAATAGATATTAAGGGCATAGGGCATTTTGAGGAGGGGTAAAGGGAAAAGGATGAGGAAGAACAAATATTTCCCCCAAGTCCTGTGCCAGTCGCTACAACGGAGGGAACCTCCGCAACGCGCTGGCTCCCCTTGTCCCCTTGTCTCCTTGTCTCCCCACTCCCCACTCCCCACTACAAAAGAGGAAATTATGGCTCATAAGAAAGGAACAGGTAGTACACGTAACGGACGTGACTCTAATGCTCAACGTCTAGGTGTGAAGCGCTTCGGTAGTGAAACTGTCCGGGCTGGTAACATTCTAGTACGTCAACGCGGCAGAAAATTTCACCCAGGTAACAACGTTGGTATCGGTAGCGATGACACTTTGTTTGCCTTAATTGATGGGGTGGTAACGTTTGAGAGAAAGGGCAAAACCCGCAAACAAGTCAGCGTTTACACCGCTGCTGAGGCTAGTTAAGATAAATTGTAGTGAGCGCTTCAGCGCTCACTACGAAAAGCTTATCAATTGTTTGTCTAAGTTGGTAAAAGTTCGCTCATGCTGTCATTAGTTTAGCTGTCTTTGCGGGCAACATGAACAGCAGAAAGAAACGAGAGTTGTACGCTATCTCCAAATTTTTCTAGCTTCTCCCGTAATTCTGCAAATAGTAACTCTTTCGCTTGTGGCTCTAGTCTCCGAAAGGTACTCAAAAGCTTGAGGTAGTCATCAATGCTATAGGTGATTTCACACGCAGTTTGCTCAACAACCAACTCTTTAAAACAATTAGAGTCTAAAATCTCTTGTCCAAACCCCCTCAAAATCTCCGCTTGAACTTCCGCACCGTCATATCGGGCAAATGGGGGAGCATAAGCTTGATACACTTCTTCAATCGCTTGGTAAACTTCGTATTTCGGTTCTGGGGTCAGATTCCATAGTAGGATAAGAAAACCGTTATGGCACATTGCCGCTGCTGCCTTGGTATATCTAATTTCTGGCGGTATCCAGTGAAAGGCATTGGCAGATAGAACGGCATTAAACTGTTTTGCTTCTAGTTCCCACTCCTCAAATGAAGTATTGCAAATTGTAACTTTTGGATATCGCTCACAGTTGTTTTGTGCCAAATGACAAAAATCCTGGTTTGGCTCAATACACGTCATTGAAAAACCAAATTCAGCAAAAGCCACCGTCGCATTTCCTGGACCACAACCAACCTCAAGAATCGATGCATCTGAGGAAAGTTGGGTTAAAGCCACAGACTTATCAACTAGTTCCTTTGGATAGTGCGGTCTTGCATTGTAATAAACATCAGCAACGGGAGAATACCAATTCCTTCGCTGTTCCAAATCTATAGAAGCTCTGGCATTTATTTCTTGTCTAAAGTCTTGCATAAGCTAGTTTTGTCAGCGATGAAGTCCAATTTCATTTAGCTCCTAACTCCTAACTTTCGTAGAGACGTTCCATTGGAACGTCTCTACCCAACTCCTAACTAAATTAAAAATGGACGCGCTAGCATAAAACTAGAAATCGATTTCGCATCTACTGGTTCACCATCGAGAATAGCTTTCTCTAGTTCTTCGGGGGTGAAAAAGACTGTTTCGATATCTTCGTCTTCATCTTGTTTTTGCGGTGTTTCTAACTTTTCTAAATCTTGCGCTAGAAAAGCATAGATAATTTCATCAGAATAACCGGGAGCGATAAAAAATTCTCCTAGTTTTTCCCATTTATTGGCACGATAGCCAGTTTCTTCCTCAATTTCGCGCCGAATCGTCTCTTGAGGTTCTTCATTCGGTTCGACTGTACCTGCGGGAAATTCTAACACGCGTCCTTGAACTGCAAAACGATACTGACGCACAAGTACAAGTCTACCCTCTGGGGTTACAGGTACGGCTAAAGCGCCACCAGGTTGACGAATACACTC
Source organism: Hassallia sp. (assembly GCA_050997715.1). GTDB lineage: Bacteria > Cyanobacteriota > Cyanobacteriia > Cyanobacteriales > Nostocaceae > Hassallia. The sequence goes on along the minus strand of JBPCQW010000055.1, from coordinate 63 downwards.
CCATTCTCCTTCGGCGTTGTTGGGTAAACGCAAGCGATTGACTTCAAAATTGAACTTGCGTTC
>JBPCQW010000035.1:0-12054 GCA_050997715.1 Hassallia sp. | reverse complement strand
AGCTAGTGTAGCACTGCGTCAAGGTAGTAAGCAGCGAATTTACTTGAGTTTGGGGGGGATTGGGAGTATCCTTTTACTGGCGGTGGGGATTTGGGGTTGGTCGAATTATACAACTTCCGGGCAATTGACTAAAATTCGCTGGGACTTGACTGATGTGAGTCAGCGGACGAGTCCTAAGCATCAATCAATAGTGCTTGTCGCCTTTGCTAAGGATGAAAATTACGATCAAGCCTTGAAACTTGCCAACCAGATTCAGAATTCCTATTCCAAAGCTTATGCCTTAAGTGCCATTGCCCAAGCCATTGGCAAGCTCAACCAACCCCAAAAAGCCGCTTCCTTCCTGGAAAAAGCGATCGCCTCTGCCAACCAGATTCGGCAACCCTCTATCAAAGCAGATGCCTTAAGTGCCATTGCCCAAGCCATTGGCAAGCTCAACCAACCGGAAGCCGTTCCCTTGCTCAAGGGAGCAATCGCCTCTGCCAACCAGATTCCGGAATCCAATTACAAAGCTTATGCCTTAAGTGACATTGCCCAAGCCATTGGCAAGCTCAACCAACCGCAAACAGCCGCTACCTTGCTCGAAAAAGCGATCGCCTCTGCCAACCAGATTCGGAAATCCGATGACAAAGCAACAGCCTTAAGTGCCATTGCCGAAGTTGATGGCAAGCTCAACCAACCCAAAAAAGCCGCTTTCTTGCTCCAGGGAGCGATCGCCTCTACCAACCAGATTCAGGTATCCGGTTACAAAAGCTTTGTCTTAAGTGACATTGCCCAAGCCTATGGCAAGCTCAACCAACCCCAAAAAGCCGCTCCCTTACTCCAGGGAGCGATCAGCGTAGCCATCCGGATTCCGAATTTTTCTGGCAAAGCCAAAGCCTTAAGTGCCATTGCTCAAGCCATTGGCAAGCTCAACCAACTGGAAGCCGCTCCCTTGCTCCAGGGAGCGATCGCCTCTGCCAACCAGATTCCGGAATCCGAATACAAAGCAATAGCCTTAAGTGCCATTGCCGAAGCCGCAGCGAACCTGAAAAACTGGGGACAGGCACTGAAAGTCACGCAACAATGTCCCAGTGACGATTGTAAGGTGGAATCGCTGGCGAAGGTTTTAACGGTTCATGCCGAGCAGCAGCATCCTGAGTTGAAGGAGGAGAAGGAGGAGGAGGAGTGATGAAAGACTTATCATTTAGACCGCAGGGGGCAGGGGAGCCAGTGCGGTCTTGGGGAAACCCCAAGACCGCACTGGCGTGGCAGGGAGCAGGGGGAAAGAGGAACATCCACACCCCTTTAAGCCTGACCCTACGTATCTTTTCAAAAATCAAATAGTAATCCTATATAAAAAACCATATCAAATAACACCGTGAAAAAAATCCTCATCCTTTCCGTCAACCCTAAAAACACAAGTCGTTTGCGCTTAGATGAAGAGGTGCGGGAAATCAAAAACACACTGCAACTATCTCCAAATCGAGAAGAATTTCAAATCATCACAGAATCTGCGGTACGAGTGGATGATTTAACCCGCTTTTTGTCTAATCATCAACCAACAATTGTTCACTTTTCCGGACATGGCTCTGGTACTGATGGATTAGCCTTGGAAGATAATTCTGGACACAAGCAACTTGTCAGTACACAAGCCCTGGCAAAGCTATTTGATTTGTTTCAAGAACAGGTTGAGTGTGTTTTACTCAACGCCTGCTACAGCGAAGCACAAGCCACAGCAATTCACCAATACATTGATTGCGTAGTGGGGATGAATCAGGCAATTGGAGATAGGGCGGCGATGAAATTTAGTGTCGGATTTTATACTGCTTTGGCGGCGCTCAGGAATTATGAAGATTGTTTTCAAATGGGTTGTACCTCCATTGATTTACAGGGCATTCCAGAGTCTTTAACCCCAGCAATCAAAATTAGGCGACGGCGTTATCAGACAGTAGAGGCAACAAATCCAGTAAAATCTGACAAGGATAATAATATGAGTAATGATAACAAAGGCGGGCAAAACCGTTCAGTTTCTATTGGGGGTAATGCCACTGGTAGCGCAATTATAACGGGAGATAGCAGCACTGCAAACGTCAATTTTCAACAAGTCAGTTTACCCGCACCTGCAAGCGTCAACATAGAAACAGAACTCAACGCCTTACGTGAGATACTAGCCAAGTTAGAAACCTCAGACCGTCGTAAAATTGATAATGCTTTTGCTGATGCACAGGAGGAGCTAAATAAGCCACAGCCAGATAAAAACGAGGTGGCTAAGGCATTAGACCGAGCTTTTGACTATGCCAAGAAAGCCGAAGGGTTTGCCTCTACGATGGAAAAACTTCAGCCGCATCTAGCTAATACTACTGCTTGGCTAGGTGAAAATTGGCACAAATTACTAAATATAGTTGGTTTAACAATTTAAGTTTTGACTTTTGACTTTTGACTATATACCACAAAACTTTTTTGCAAGAGGATTTTGCTTTAAGTCTCACGCAAAGCCGAGGCAGTGCGTTGGACGGGTTTCCCGGCTTAAAGCAACTGCCGTCGCTAAGAAGAACTTTGTGTTTGCGTGAAATTTTTAATGATATAGCGATCGCTCTATACATATTGATGTCAATCCTCATACATTTAAACAAAGAAGCATCAAGGTATAGGTTGACATCACCATGAAACCACGCTGGAAGTCTCTACTAATAGCTTGCAATTGGGTACTGCTGTCATTGGGTACATCAATATTGATTATCCTGACGCAACCTATTTCACCCGTTCCCGCACAAGAACCACCTGCTATTGAAGCTACGAAAAAGCCATCAGAACCAGAAAAACCCCCAAGCACTCCAGAAGCAACAGAGAAAAAGCCATCAGAACCAGAAACCACCGATAAAAAGCCATCTGACGCAGCAGAACCCCCACCCACACCCGAAGAACTCGCTCGTCGGCAAAAACTGATGGAAGGAGATAAGCTTTATCTAGCGGGAAATCTCCCAGAAGCCGAAAAAATGTATCGTCTTGCGAAAGCACCTTTCACCACAAAATTAAAAAATCAAGAACGCAAAGCAGCGATAATCGATCCAGCACAACTTTCCCCAGCAGGTAAGGTATACTGGCGTGAAGGCGAAGCCGGAATAGCAAGTAAGCTGCAAACTAGAACTTTAGTACCACTGCAACTATTAGTTGAACAAGTTCCGGAATTTATCCCCGGTCATATAAAATACGCTGAAACTCTCAAACAATACAATGATGAGAAAAAAGCATTAGCTATATTAGACAGAGCTGCAACGCTGTATCCGAATCAACCAGACTTAATTAAAGCCAGAGTTGCAGCACTTGCAGACGCCAAAAAATGGATCGAAGCTTCTTTAGCAGCGCGTCAATTTGCGATTCTCAATCCCAACGATCCGCAAGCACCAGAGTTTAAAAAGCTAGCTGACGCCAATCTCAAACGTTATAAATCTCATATCCGTGCCGAAGTTAGAGGTAACACGATCGCCAACATCATCACTGGTGCATTAGGTTACGCTGTCACCGGCAGCCTTCTTGGTCCATTTTCTGCCCTTGATTCTACCATAATGTTGCTACAAGGTGAAGGAGCCATTGGTGAATCTGTAGCCAAGCAAGCAAAAAAACAACTTAAGTTAATTAACGACGAAACTGTTTTAAAATATGTTGATGAAATTGGGCAGAAACTAGTTAAGGTTTCCGGAAGGGAAGAGTTTAAATACGAGTTCTTTGTGATTCCAGACAAAGACCTTAACGCCTTTGCGCTACCTGGAGGCAAAATCTTCATAAATGCGGGTGCGATCGCTAAAGCCAATTCAGAGGCAGAATTAGCCGGGTTAATCGGTCACGAATTATCACACGTCGTCCTTTCCCACGGCTTTCAACTAGTCACCCAAGGCAATCTAATTTCCAACGTCACCCAATATTTACCACTTGGCGGCACCATCGGTCAACTCTTTGGACTCAGTTACAGCCGCGATATGGAACGTCAAGCAGATACACTCGGTACACGTTTGATAGCTACCAGCGGCTATGCTTCTGATGGTTTGCGTAACTTAATGGCGACGTTAGAAAAACAACAAAAAAATACTCCACCAACTTGGTTATCTTCTCACCCAGGCGGTGGAGAGCGAGTTAAATATTTAGAAAGCTTAATTTCTGACACTGGCTATAACCGCTACGCTTATGAAGGAGTAGCGCGTCACCAAGAAATTAAAGAACGTGTGAAGCAACTACTCAAAGAGAAAAAAGAACGTGAAGACCAAAAAAAGAAGCCAAATGATGAATCAAAAAAATAAATTCTTCGTCATTTGAATTATCAACTCCCTAACCACTGTTCTGTTGAGGATGATTTATGTCATCAAAAACCTTTAAATTTCTCTTTTTTGGCAGTCTGAGTTTATCGCTTTTGCTGGGCAATACCGCAGCATTTGCTCAATACAATAACACAACTACCAGAACCACCACAACTACTTCTGATGGCGTTGTCGTACCCACAACATCAACAGGTGGTTCAATACCATCTAATGGCACATCCAGACCAATAGACAACTCAACGGGTATACCAAATTCCCCCAGCGTTAACGAGATTGCTCGGTTTAACTGTCAGACTTACAACGGTCAGTATACCGTAATGTATCAACCTCAAAGTCAGCCAAATCAATATTTTCCTTGGGCAGCACCGGGTAGATTAGGTGGTGGTTGGAATTCACAAGCTCGTTGTAATGCGATCGCCAGTCGTTTAGAATCATACCGTCAAGATGGCTTATTAGAACTTCAATCAGCCGTAGAAAATAGACAGAACACAATCTGCGTCACCACCGAAGCTAATCCATCTTGTCGAATTGTTCTGACAGTACCTCCCGGAAAAGACGCTTACACTGTACGCAACAACGTTTTCCAAAACTTAGTTTCCGCTGACAATGGACAATACACCACAGCCGTAAACACTTACACTAGTCAGGGGAACGGAGGAAACGATCTATACAACTTAGGTCGGACACTTCTCGGTAGTGGTAATAATAGCACTAATAATCTGGCGTCTTCCAAAGGCGGAATCAATCTTAAACCATTCCTTGACCCCAAAGATGGTGGTACTGCTACTGGTCTGCGGAATGGTGTAGGACGTCAAGGCAATCCGCAAAGGCTAAATCCTCGCAATTTCCGTTAATTGATTGTTTTTGCCTGATAACTTCCACAGGAATGAGGGCAAAAACGGCAACAAACTCTTACTGATTGGCGTATGAGTGCGGCAAGCCCCTCCTAGTATGCGTTTTTTGCTATTTTTGCCTCATAACCCCAAATATCTCGCTCATATCCCTCCTTTTCGGGGGATTTTTTTATGACCATGCAGGTTAGAAATAATCAACCGAACTTGATATCACCAGAGAACTTATGTCTAAGGAACGATTTAGCTGATGAGCCAAATAAAGTAAAAATAGAATGCTAAATCTCATCGAGATTGTATTCTATGAAACTGAATTATTTTATGAAACAGCTTTCAACTCTAGGACGGTTTTTGGCTACAACTGTGTTGTGTGTGCTTGCTGTCGCTTTCGTTTGGCAAGGTGCGTTTTTCTCGAACACCGCAGCAATGGCTAATCCTACAGCAAACTTAATCGCTTCGGCAGACGCAGGGGATCAAGTTAAAGACAAAGTTGATGAAGGTGCTGGAGCAGCCAAAAATTTCATCCGAGATACACAGGATAAAGTTAAGCAAACTGCAAGGACAAATGCCTCTAAAGTTGACGAAGCAACTGACAACGGTAATTTTCTTGAGCGCAAAGCAAAAAGAGATAAGGCTACAATTGAGAAAAGAGCAAACGAAGATGCAGCAAGGACTGAGAAAGCAGTAGACAACACAAAGAATGCTGTTGAACGCACTGTTGATAGCATCAAGGATGCTTTCAGCAAATAGAAAATAGATAAGCTTAAAAACACGTTATACGTTCAGATTTGGTCAAACTGGACGTATAAACCGTAAATTAGTCCCTATATGACAACCCAACGCATCGAACCCACTCCAGGACAAGAATCAGTTTGGGATTACCCTCGTCCACCTCGCTTAGAGGACACAACCAAACACATTCAAATCATCTTTAATGATGTAACTATTGCAGATACCCACAGCGCTAAACGTGTTTTAGAAACCAGCCATCCACCCGGTTACTACATTCCTCCTGCGGATATCAAAATGGAATACCTACTTTTGATACCACGTTCTAGCTTTTGTGAATGGAAGGGAAGTGCTGGTTATTACAATATCTGCGTGGGTGACAAAGAAGTGCAAAATGCTGCTTGGTTTTACCCCGAACCTACACCAGAGTTTGCATCTATGAAAGATTATGTAGCTTTTTACGCTCACTTAATGGATGCCTGCTACGTCGATGGGGAAAAAGTACAACCGCAACCAGGTAACTTTTATGGTGGTTGGATTACCAGCGATATTGTCGGACCTTTCAAAGGTGGCGTCGGCACTTGGGGATGGTGAGAAAGCGAGCAAGTGCGTAAATTAGGCTTTGCATAACCTTGGGATTAATTGTTTTATAGAGACGTTCCGCTGGAACGTCTGTATAAAACGTCGAATTTATCGACGTTTGCAACGCCAAAAAAATAATTATTTTTGAGAATTTTCACTTTCGTGGGTGCGAGTGTCAAAATATTTCTGTAGGAGCAAAAGAACTGTCAGTTGCCAATGTGCTTAAATCTTCAATGTTAATCAGCATCGTGTTACACATTTCGTCTAAAGGTAAGTTATGCAAAGCACGAGCAAAAGGATTTTCAATTTCAATTCCAATTTGTTCAATGCCAAACAAAGTAAAACTAATCAAAGCTACAACTAAACCTGTTGCCCAATTTAAATCTTTGACTAATTGAAATGGTAATGATAAACAGTAAATTAACAACAACTGTTTAAGATGAATAGCATAAGGTAGAGGCATTGGTGTTTGTAAGATTCGCTCACAACTACTAAAAGCATCTATGATATTATCTACCAAATGCTGCAAAGCTGTCACCTGAACAGGATTAACACATTGGCGTCGATGTTGCTTCTGCAAAAAATCACTTACCCAAAAAGCAATCTCTAGAGGAGGAGTTCTACGACTTTGAAGAACAAAATACTCGGATCGAGACATCAATCCTTGTAACTCTGGGTTTATCGGTTCTTCTCGCAGATACAATTTTGTGGCAATTGTAAACGCAACTATTAACCGCAAAGCGGCAATTTTATGTTCTCTATCTTTTTCTGTGTGAAGGTGAGAATTTACAAATAAAATCAGTTTAACAACCGTCGCACCAAAATTATGATGTTGGGAAACGCCAAAGGATTTACTTCGCCATTACTTAGTGTTACTTCAGATATATAATCGCCATCATTGGGATTGCGGAAAATTTTGACGCAGCGATTTTTTAAATCCACAACCCAATATTCTGGTATTTCTGCTAAAGCATAAACTTTTCGCTTTGCATCCAAATCTTTACTGAGGCTGGTGTTAGAATATTCGATTACCCAAAAAATATTTTCTGGGTAAGGGTGACGGGTTCGATATAGTGCCCGCAAAGGTTGCACGATCGCCAAATCTGGTTCGGGTTCGGAAGCGGTCAAGGGTAATGTGATGGGCTTTGCATCGCGCACGAGAACTGTTTCTCCTAGCACAGCTCGCAGATAGTCCGCAGCATCGGTACTTAGTTGAGCATGTTCTGGACCCTCTGGAGGCATTTCAACGACTTCCCCGTTTAATAGTTCAACGTGACGTTCAGAAAGAAGACCAACTTCAACCATGCGGTAATAGTCGTCTAGCGTCCATTTGGCTGTAGTAAGTGTCATTGCCAGTCTGACCTTAGTCGAGAGGTTTTATAAATATTCTGCCTTTAGATTCTATCTTCGCGTGCTTTTTACTCGTTTTCTTTGCTGGTTTATCTTCATAACGCAAATTTTCTCAATTATTAAAGTATAAAAATACAACAAACACAATACCTGACGTAAGTAGTATTCTAATAATCCTGCCGCACCCCACCTCGCACAGGCTTAACTTCAGAAGGGTCAGAGAATGGATCAGTACCACCACTCCAGTTAAAGTCACTAATTCTAAAGCTGATACCACCTAACTCCAACACTGGGTTATAACGCAAGGTGATTCCGTAACTACGGCGGTTATATTCTACAATATAGTCAGTGCTACTGCGTTCGCCAGTATCTAAGTTGATTGAGGTTTGAAAGCCAAGGCTAAATGGTCCGTAGATTTGCTGAGAAATTCCCGCATTAAGTACTCTGTTATCAACAGCGCGATCGAACAAAAATGGCGATGCTCCGCTAAATATACCTTGGGAATAACTGACATTAAAGGCGGTATAATCAAACGCGGGTCGGGAGAAATGTCCAAACTGTCCGCGCAAGCCAACTGTGGCAATCAGGGTGCTTTGGTTATCACCACTGCTGTAATAACTGCTTGTGCCGGTTACGTCCCCAAATGCTTGTATGTAGGGAACTATCGGGTTTGGAGTGTAACGCAATCCTTCTGTGGGGGTGGGTGGTAATCCTTTACCTTGCCAGAGTGTAATCCCACCATCAACGGTAGCACTACCTTGAACGCGTCCTAGAGAGATACGGTTATTGTCTCGCCGTGTTGCGAGTAAGTCAAGCCGATCGCTATTCGCGTTAATATATTGACCGCCACCTTGATATCTTAAGTTAAAACCACTTTTACCTAAAGGAATTCTCGGAGAAGTAACAACTGCACCAAGACTACTTTGCACGGTTTGAAAACCAAGGGTGCCGTTGTAAAGGCGATCGCGATAGCTGTATTCTAAATTCAATATGTGAGGATTGCGATCGCCTAATTCTTGCCGCAATCGCAAACTTGCCCGCAAGTTATCTTCTACTGTCCCCAAGTCCAAACTGGTTAATATCCCAGAACCCTCAACTGTTGTCTTCGGGCTTAAAGTTGCATTCAATCTTGTTTTCAAACCAAACAGCGCAGCAAAGTTACCAGGATTGCTAATAGCTTTTTGGGCGAAAAACTGCGGTGTTACGCTAAAACGTACCCCTTCTGTGTTAAAGGGTTGGAAAGAACGCTCAATAAAAACACCACCGCGTTGATTACCATCAAAGCCGACAGAAACAATTGCTGGGGTTACATCTCGTTCGCGACGGTCGATTGTCTGCCGATCAATGGGGATGGGTAATGTCGTCCTTTGATCTAATACTAAACGCTGACGCTCTGTTTTAATGCTGTCTACTAACGGTGACTCTCGCGTTAAAGTCACTTTATCGGCACGTAACTCTAGTTCTGGGGGTGAAAATGGATCGTTGGTAAAGCGGACATTTCTAGCTTGCCAGCCTCGCGGATAAAAATCAACTCGTTCTGCTTGAAACCGCACTCGCTTGACTACACCTCCCTGTTGGGGTCCTGGGAGGTTTCTCGCATCTGCCCTACCACCTAAGTTGAAGTTAACTCCACCGGGACTGTTAACACCTATAGTCGGCTGATTTGCGCGAATGCGATCGCTTGGTGGACGCGCTGTGACTACTCCACTTACTCCGGTATCAACAGAGCTAAAGGCTAAATCACTACCCGCTGAGGGGATGTAAACTTCTCCCCTGCCATTTTCTAATTGTCCACTATCTTGAATAAAGTTATAACTAAAGCGTTCTCCACGCAGTACTTGATCCCCTCGTGTCAATGCGACATTTCCATCACCCACAGCAATCAAATTGTCTAAATTGACTTGCAAGCGATCGGCATCTACCACCGCCCCATCAAATCGTACCACCACATTACCCACTGCCGTCACAGTCCGCCGTTGCTGGTCGTACTCCTGCCTATCGGAAGTGACTTCAACAATTCTCTCTCGTACTGGCGCTGTAGTTGCTGGCGGAGTTGTTTGAGGTTGACTTTGTTGCTGATTTGTGCTGTCTGTTGGTGTCGGTGCAGATTGTTGCGGGGAATCAGGTTGGGGAATTGTGATTTGGCTTCTCTGGCTGCGAGACTTGAATTCTATAACATTTTCTACCGGTTGTGTACTCGCTGCGTTGGGATTGGTAAAAGTAATATTTTGTATCGGTTCGCTACTTGTTGTCTGACGGGGTGTCTGAGAAGGCGCATTTTGAGCAATAGTCTGACTTTGCCCTTCTGGACGGGCTAATTTTTCTTGTAATATTTGCCCTTTTTGGGATATATTGCTTTGCGGTGCGACATTTGCATCTGGCTGAACCGGATAACTAATTCCCATCGATTCTCCCAAACCTGCGGCACTCTTAACGGCAGTGAGGGGAGAAAATTCTGGTGGGAAACTTTCTGGCTGACTGAGTGCGGTTTGCGTCTGGGTAACTGCTAAATCTTGCCGAGTAGCGTTTTGTGGAGTTGGTGATACAGAATCTGGTTGCCGTTGTGGCTGATTTTCCTGCGATAAAGCCTCCAGTTCGGCAATTGAATGAAACTTGGTATCGCTACCAGTCAAAATTGGATTTGCAGGTTGTAAAGGTTCGACAATCGAAGGTGGTGCGGGTGGCAGAACTGGGTGAAGCATATTCGCAAAATCAACCTAACAAATAGCCAATTGAAAGCCGGAAGGACTAATTACCAAGTTTGGGTGAAAGGGGAAAGGAAAAAAGGGACTCATAGATGGAGTTATTTAAGACACGCATAAAGTTTTTTCAAGAGCATTCCCCACATGGGTTTAAAGCCCCCACTTTTTAAGTGGTCAATAATTGGACTCGCTTCAATCAGGAATCCAATTTCTTACCCCTTTTCCCTTTACCCCTTCCCCTTTACCCCTCTTCATGAAACCTAACTGCCTTCCGACTTTAGCCTTCAGCCTAGCCTGCGGCAAGCCGCTTGGAAAGGACACTCTTTTTCAAGTGTCCGTGGCATTTACATTTGCATAAACGGCAGTTGTGGATCGGTTCGTGATTTTACTCTGAATCCCGGCGTCCGGGGTTACGAGCTGGATCGTTCGACAAAAATCCAAAGACGAAGAGCAAAATGAAGAAGGCTACAACAACATAAACAACAATTTTTAAAGTAACCATTGACGAAAACTCCAAGGGTATAAAACAGAAGCTTGCTTTTATGTATCTGTGATGCAGAAAAGATAGCTCCTATATACTACCCAAATCTCGCCCCTTTTTTGTCAGGTACTGAGTCCATCCAAAGTCTAAAGTGCTTGGATTGTTAAGCTAATTGCTCTTGGACTTGAGTTTTGGCACTTTGGCTTTTCTAACTTGTAAATGCACTTTCGCAAAGCTTGAAGTTGTGAACTAATTACTTTAGCTGATGACGTTGACTTGAGGCTGAGGTTTCCGAGTCAAGAAATAAAAATGAAAAAGAGGGGGAAAGGGGAAAGGGGAAAGGGTAAGAAATATAGAGTAAGAGTGAATAAATCCGTATTTTATTTCCGTCCCTTTTCCCTTTCCCCTGCACAAAGTGCTTCCCCTTTCCCCTTTTCCCCTTCTTGGTTATGCCACAGAAAGTGGCGTTCTTGTATATCACCCGATCGGGTGATCCAGTAGCATGATGCCTTACGGGGTCTAACCATTATAAATTTTTAAGGAACAATACAGCAAATTTGTTGGCGGCATCAGCGCGTTCGCTACCTTTACGGTTCCACAAAAAGTTGCTTAATCCCCAAAACTGGTAAAAAATATGGTTCTCATTCGTGACATTGTTCAACAAGCGCTCTTTACAGGCTCTTTGAGTATTCCCGCAGATGAGCAGTTGCAGCAGTTACTGCAAACTGAATTTGAGGAAAAAGACATCGATGCTTTGATGCTATTACAAGAAGCTGTGCAATCTGGACGTGTTCGCAAAGAGTACCGCAACCAGAAGAGCGATCGCCCTGCCAAAAACAAACGCGGTATCATCAAGATGAAACTTCTTTGTCCTAGTGCTGTTGGCATTCTTGTCTTGGGTACTATTGTCTTTGCTCTCCCAAAGGATGCTGAATCACTACATTTCCCCACCGGCAATTCCAATGTTACCCAATTAACTCTAGAATGATGCGAAATTGCCTTTCCTTGGTGCTTTTTGCCTTTCAAAGCTTCAGTACAACTTTTTGAGGGAGTTTGAGAAATAACTG
>JBPCQW010000517.1:0-4144 GCA_050997715.1 Hassallia sp. | reverse complement strand
GATCGCAGAAATCACCCCAGATAAATTCGTAAAGTCCTTTTGCGGCTTCACCTAGTCCGTAGTTGTCGATGCGATCGCACGTTTGGTTAATAACTTGATTGTAACGAGAAAGAATCCAGCGATCGCTTAATTCTATAGATTCTGGTTTACCCAATTGTTGCGGAGTTTGTTCATCTAAATTCATCATCACAAACCGCGCCGCATTCCACAACTTGTTAGCAAAGTTGCGTGACGGTTCCACCGATGCTGATTCATCTTTTTGGCGATCGTACTCCAAGCGGATATCTTGACCCGCACCCGCTACTTCCTTAATCATCGTGTAGCGTAGAGCATCAGCGCCATATTTGTTAATCAGCAACAGCGGATCGATGCCATTATTTTTACTCTTAGCCATCTTCCGCCCATTTTCGTCTAATACTAACCCGTGGATGTAAACATCTTTAAATGGCATTTCTCCGGTAAAATGCTTACCCATCATGGTCATTCTGGCTACCCAGAAAAAGATGATGTCAAAACCAGTTACCAAGGTACTGGTGGGGTAATAAGTCGCTAAATCCTGAGTTTGTTCGGGCCATCCTAAAGTTGAAAAGGGCCACAATCCCGAAGAAAACCAGGTATCCAACACATCTGGGTCTTGTTGTAACTTGACATTTTCCCCAAATTGTGATTTTGCTTTTTCCCAAGCTTCTGCCTCTGATTTTGCGACTACAAACGGCGTATTGTCCTTAATTTCGCCGCCGGTTTCGCTGATAGCATACCAAGCGGGGATTTGATGTCCCCACCATAATTGGCGAGAAATACACCAATCTTTCAACTTCACCAACCAATCACGATAAACCTTAGTCCAGCGTTGAGGGACAAACTCAGGGGAATGTTTGTCATCGAGAAATTCCAGGGCTTGATCTGCCATTGGACGAATTTTGACAAACCATTGAGTAGAGAGGAGAGGTTCAACCGGGACTTTTCCGCGATCGCTATAAGGAACGGTATGCTTATAGTCTTCAATCTTCACCAAAAAGCCCTCTGTTTGCAAGCGAGAAACCACATTTTTTCTCGCTTCAAAGCGGTCTTGTCCTTGGAACTCTCCAGCATTTTCGTTGAGAGTGCCGTTTTTATTCATAATATTGATAAACGGCAGATTGTGGCGCTTACCCATTTCAAAATCATTCGGGTCATGTGCGGGTGTCACCTTTACGCAACCGGTGCCGAAAGTCGGGTCAACAAACTCATCGCCAACAATGGGAATTTCCCGCTTCATAATTGGCAGAGTGAGAGTTTTACCAATTAGATGCTGATATCTTTCATCATTAGGATTAACCGCCACAGCCGTATCCCCCAGCATCGTTTCCGGTCGCGTCGTCGCCACCTCCACATAACCAGAACCATCCGTTAGCGGATAGCGGAAGTGCCAAAGATTACCATTAACCTCTTGATTTTCCACCTCCACATCAGACACCGCCGACTGCGAAGCCGGACACCAGTTTACCAAATACTCACCCCGATAAATCAGCTTTTCCTCGTAAAGGCGAACAAAAGCTTCTAAAACAGCTTTCGATAAACCCTCATCTAGGGTGAAGCGTTCCCGCGACCAGTCAACCGACACACCCAAGCGTCGCAACTGATTAACAATCGCCCCCCCAGACTCTGCCTTCCACTGCCAAGCGCGTTCTAGAAACTTCTCGCGCCCTAAATCGTAGCGAGTTTTACCCTCTGCCCTAAGTTGATTTTCCAGAATTGCTTGCACAGCGATACTGGCATGGTCGGTTCCGGGTAGCCATAGGGTGTTGCATCCTTTCATGCGGTGGTAGCGCACGAGGGTATCAATTAGCGCACTTTCAAAAGCGTGACCCATGTGTAAGCTGCCGGTGACATTTGGCGGGGGAATCATGATGCAGTAGGGTTCGCCACCTTTGTTGGGGTCAGCTTTGTAGACTTGGTTTTTTTCCCAAAAGTTTTGCCATTTGGCTTCGGTGGCGAAGGGTTCGTAGAGACTGGGGAGATTTGAATTTGTTGCGGTCATGCTGGGAAAACTAAGGGATATGGACTTTAATAAATTTTGCCACAGGGTTGGAGAGGGATTTATGGAAACGAACCGCCTTCGCGCTTCGAGTCTCGTTCGCGCAGCGCGAAGGCGGTTCGTTTCATGTTTACCACACAAGGCTTCTATTTTGGAGATGTCTTTTAAATAAAAACCGAAATTTCCTCTTCACCCTTGTAGTTATATTTTATAGATTCCATAGGTTATACCTAGGGATTGAACCAAAAACACTCATGAAACTCAAACCTAGTTTATTGCAACTAATCGTCGTTTTAATAACAGCATCTCTACTTGCTTCTTGTGCCAGATTCCCAGAAACAAGTCAGTCTTGCGATACTCCACAAACTCAGCAGGGTTCTAATCAGCAACCCAATAACTGTCCACCCTCATCTAGCAACCGCACTGGTGGTTACAGCAGTGGAAGATATGGCTATGGAAACGCAGGTAATTCAGGCGAAATTGGTAAATCAAGTAATTCTTCATCTAAAGTAGGTCGTGGTGGTTTTGGTAGTTTCGGTCGCGGTGGTTCCGCTGGTGCTTAAAAGAGTAGCGCAAAAAATATGAATATTTTCAACAGTCCTCAACGCGATCGCCTGTTTCAATCGATGAAAATGGGTTGGTACAACTTTTGTCCTATTCAAGAAGGAACAGGTATACCTCTAACTGACCAAGAAACACCTTACGCGCTTTATTATTGTCATCAAGTTTCGCCACAGACCATACAAGAAATTAAACAAGCATCTAAATTGGTCGGTAGTGTCTTGACGCAAGCTTGGTCAGTTATTCGCACTCTTGATGAAGAAACACTGCTTTATTATGGCTTTCCCAAAGATACCATCAAGCTAGTTAAATATGACTCTTTAGCACCATTTTGTATGCGCCTCGACTGGTGCTGGAATGAAAAAAAAGGGATCAAAAAGGTAGTAGAAACTAATCCTCAAACTCCTAGTTTTTGGTTTGAGTGTACAGAAGGTAATGGCAAAGTAGCCAAACATTTTGGACTAGAAGACCCGATTTTAGATGCTCAAGAAAAATTAAGAATAACTCTCACTCAACACGTATACAGGGCAGCCTCACATTTAAATAAATCGATTGCTGATTGTCAAATTGCCTTTACTGCTTTGAATAATGCTGAAGATTTAGGTACTATGCGATGGTTGAGCAATAACTTGCAGTATCAAAGTGATGTTTTTCCAATAGAATATCTTCGGATCAAAGATGGTAAATATCTATTTTGCCAGAAAACGGGAAAACCAATAGACATACTCTTCATGTGGTACCCCCTTGAATGGCTGATCTATGATACTGATGAAAATGATGAAAGATTATGGCATGGGCTAGAGCAACTAATTTTACAGAATAAAGTTATTATTGTTAATTTTGGATCTGCCTTTGCGCTGCAACCTAAAAGTATATTTGCTCTAATTACAGATTTGGGATATGACTTTTTTAATAACAAAGATGCGGATACAGTTTTTAATTATTTTCCCAAAACATCACTGACTCCGGCAGAAATCGGAGATTCATACTTTGCCAAACCAATTTTAGGAAGAGAAGGAGAAGGTGGATTTGCCGTAAATTCAGGAGAGATAACAATTCGCAGTAATAATAACGATCCGTGGTATACACAACAAAATTATGTATACCAAGAGTTATTAGAATTTCCCAAAGTAGAAATTGCCGAAAAGTCTATGACTGCGGTTTGGGGAGCGTGGTTATATAACAATGGTAACGACCAGTTTGTCTCTGGAGGTGTAGGAATGCGCGTTTCTGAAGGAGAAATTACAGATAATCTTTCATATTGGTGTCCAATTGGATGTTAGTTTTATATATACGCATGATGCCCTCTTCAAACTTTACAATTCTCTAGTTCTCGCTTTCGGATGTTTCATCCCATTCGTTGCAATTATCACTCAATTTCCTGATAATTTGGCTAGAGAAGCGGTTTAGCATCAGGTTGGGGATTAGATCGCGATCGCTAAAAAAGGGGATAGATGACATTCCCATAGTGAGAAAGCATCCATCCCCAAGTTGCTAACCAGATGACGAACCTGGAACCCTATTGTTTGGTGTCCAATGAACCCAGTATCAATCGAGATATGTCAA
>JBPCQW010000063.1:0-2680 GCA_050997715.1 Hassallia sp. | reverse complement strand
AATCTAGTTTTCAATTTGATGCCAATAACAGGCAAATTCGTTTAGGTAATGGTCACACTGATAATGCTGGATTTTATGCAGCAAAAGGCAGTTACTCGATATTGAGAAATTGTAATTCTTGGACAGCCGAAGGTTTAAGAAAAGCTGATATAAATACTCCTTTTTGGAGTGGACTTTCATCTGCAATTATGTTGCATTTAAAAAGTAACTGTAAATAATTATGTATTTTTTGGCTGACGTACACAAAAATCTGAGATTTCCTTAGCTCTCGTTATAAGGCTCTGGTTGGAAAGAAGCCAACAAGTGCAAGAAGTCTAATGCACTCTTCAAACAGCAATAAAAGCAAAAAGATGTTACACCGATTTCAATGGGCAAGAACTACCATTAAAATCAAATAGTAAAAACTGGTGTGTTATATGTCAACCAAAAAGCAATTCAATAGCTTTGAAGATATGCTGTCAGGTTCTGATTTACCCGTGTTGGTAGACTTTTATGCTGACTGGTGCGGTCCATGTCAAATGATGGTGCCGATTTTAGAGCAAGTCAATGCTCAACTCACCGGAAAGATGAAAATCGTCAAAATTGACAC
Source organism: Hassallia sp. (assembly GCA_050997715.1). Taxonomy (GTDB): domain Bacteria; phylum Cyanobacteriota; class Cyanobacteriia; order Cyanobacteriales; family Nostocaceae; genus Hassallia. The sequence goes on along the minus strand of JBPCQW010000063.1, from coordinate 2,091 downwards.
GGAAAAATACCCGGAGTTAGCGACTACGTATGGAATTTCGGCTCTACCGACATTAGTACTATTTAAACAGGGTAAGCCTGTTGATCGCATTGAGGGTGCAATGGGGGCACCGCAATTAGTTCAGCATCTACAAACTATGCTTTAATAATTATGGGTAATTGGTAATCCTATTATTACCAATTACCAGTAAAATTGTGTTGCGGAAAATGGACTGCTGTCATAGTGAGGCTGCTCAATTGAGCGCAAAGAGCGATACTCTTTCAGAGTCACTTCGTGAACGCACTCTATGAAATCTGAAGAAAAAATAACTTGGTATAACACAAATAGCTACACTGTCGAACAAAGAAAAAGTTGGTACAGTGAGGTAGCAGATGCTTACAATCGCACAAGACCACGCTATCCTATGCAGCTTATTTCTCGTGCTGTAGAGTTAGCTGAACTTGATAAAGAGGCAATTCTTCTTGAGGTGGGATGCGGTCCGGGAACTGCAACTACATCGTTCGCTGAATTGGGTTTTTCAATGATTTGTCTTGAGCCAAGTTTAGAAGCTTGCCAGCTAGCACGACAAAACTGTGTTCAGTATCTAAATGTAGAAGTTAACAATACCACATTTGAAGAGTGGCAATTAGAGCGTGGGAAATTTAATGCGGTGTTGTCAGCAACTGCTTTTCATTGGATTCCCGCAGAGATTGGCTATCCGAAAGCTGCTGATGCGCTGCAAGACAAGGGTTCTCTGATTTTGATATTGAATATGCAAGCTCAACCTGATTACGAAGTTTACCAGGTTTTGCATCAGGTTTATCAAATATATGCTCCATCTCTGGGGCAATATGAAACGAGAGAAACTCAGGAAAAGAATTTTAGAAGCTTTGGAAAGTTTGGTATTGACTCAGGTCGCTTTCAGAATTTAGTCTCTGAAGAGTTGGTTTGTGAAGTTAGTTATAGCGTTGATGATTATTTGACACTTTTAAGTACTTACTCACCATATATAGCGCTAGAACCACAAAAGCGGGATTCTTTGTTTGCGGGTTTAAGGGAAGCGTTAGAGAGAAAATGCGGTGGGAGTGTTGAGGTTTCATATCTCTCAGGTTTTCATATTGCCCGAAAAATATAGTTTATCAAGAACTGCCCTCTCACTTACCTTCAAACCAAGCTTCCAAATCGTCAATAGTGGTAAAATCTAGCAACGCTTCACCCAACTCCTCCAACTGCGCAATTGGCAAATTATCAATTATTTCTTGGAGTTGAGGAGACAGGGAACCAAAACGACGGTTAAGTAGACGATTCAGCAAAGCTAATTCTCCTTGCTTTCTCCCTTGTTCGATACCTTCTTCCATCCAACTGGTGACTATTTGCATAACATCCTCCTGCTGTCTTGGTTCAATCGTAGCAAGTTCTGCTTCAAAGCGTATTTTCTCTTCGGGGTTTAACTTGAGATAGGTATCAATAAATCCTGATATTAATTGCATTTGTGCTGGGTTTAGTCCCAAACTCGCAAGTAATTGTAACGATATCAGCTTGACTATAGGACGTTCTTGAACATCCATTCGCATTTTTGCCATTAAAGCACTAGCTAAGGGATTTCGCTGATTTCCAAAGGCTTGCCATTGTAATTGATTTAACTGAACAACTTCGTAGTTAAATTCCAGAATTTTCTTGTTGGGAAAATCGATGCGATAGCAATTCGGTTCTGGTGTTTGGGGGGAGTCGTGGGAATAAATGACGATGGGATAAATGGGGAGAGCATATTTTTCACTCTAGTACTTTGACCAATTCCCTAAATAGTAGCTTTGCAGCTTTGGCACTAATGCGCGATCGCACCAAGCGTACTCCTGTGAAACCAAGCACCTCAGTAACGATCGCACTGTCGGATTTTTCGGCTCCAAATCGCTGGATCATCCGCCAAAGTAGCCTGTCAGCGTCCGAACAATTTTGGTCAAAACCCGCTTCTAGAGCGGTTTTGAGGGCATTTTTACCCCCTTTTTTGTCCTGGATCGCGTTGTCAGTGCCTGGTGCTAGCATGGTTGAACCATACCGGGATGTCGCCATATCCTCGATTTTACGGATAGTACGGTATGCTGTGGACTCATT
>JBPCQW010000486.1:0-2653 GCA_050997715.1 Hassallia sp. | reverse complement strand
CGAATGGATCTGGTTTTTCTGGCTTTGGCGATTCTGATTTTTCTGGCGTTGGCAATGAAGCTGCGGCAGCTGGTTTTGGTATGATTTGGGGAATCGGTCGAGCCGCAATTAAGTTACTATCATTTACCGTCTTAATCGCAATACCTTTGTCTCGCAAACAAGATACCCATTGTTCTGGATTAGCTATTACATGAGAGTTTGCCCAAGCTGATTTTCCCGAATCAAGTTTAACTTGCACCCAACCGAGTTTTGTCCGCTTGCCAGTCACCTCAAAGCTAGTGTTATCGCTAAGTGTTTGTACAATATTATCAGAATTAATTGCACTCGGCTCAGAACGAATATTAGAATTACCTGTAACAACAGCCTCGCAGATATTTGCTGAAGCCGCGCCATTACTAGCAAAATTAAAACCGAGATTTTTCGCACTTCCAACTAAATTGGTGGCGATCGCAGCTGTACCACCTGCCAATAATGCCGCAATCACTAGCGGCAATAAATCCGGTCTGTTAGACTCTTTACGGGCAGGTTTGCTAGCATGATTTGCTGGTGCAATCGCGATAGTTTGCAGTCGAGACTGTTGAGAAGTAGGTTTGATTGTTTGGTAGCTGGCAGTTTTCGCGTATTCTTGAGGTGCCGGTACAGAAGAAAGCAATTGCAATGATAGCAATGCTTGCATGACGCTGTTATAGCGGTCTTTGAAATGATAGCGCACCATCTTGCTTAACACCGCCACCAATTCTGGACTTACAGGTGCTAAATGCTGCCAGATAATTTCGCCTGTATCGGGGTCTTCTTGAAAATTCATTGGTGCTACTCCCGTCAGCGCTTGAATTGCGATGATACCCAGAGAGTAAATATCACTGTTGGGACGCGGTTTGCCTTGTCCTTGTTCTGTGGGCATATAACCGGGAGTGCCAATCGCTACAGTTGCGGTGGTTTGCCCAGCAAAAGTAAGATTAGGCGATCGCAGTTGTTTAACGGCTCCAAAGTCTACTAAAACTAATTTATTATCACAAGTACGACGAATAATATTATCTGGCTTGATATCGCGGTGAATTACCCCTTCACGGTGGACAAATTCTAAGATGTTTAGAACTTCTAGCAACATCTGAATGACTTCGCTTTCACTCCAACGCTGATGCGGTACAAGTTCTTCGCTGAGGGTATGTCCTTCAATAAATTCTTGGACTAAATAAAATTCTTTATTTTCGTCAAAGTAAGCTAAAAGTCTGGGAATTTGGTCATGATTCCCCAGTTTTTCTAAAGTTTCTGCTTCTGATTGAAACAAGCGCTTGGCAGTTTCAAAAATTTTCGGATCTGAGTTTGCCCCTTTGAGGTGCTTGACAACGCAGATGGGGTTGCCCGGACGCCTAGTATCTTGGGCAATGTATGTTTCCCCAAATCCTCCCGTTGCAAGGACTCTAATTACCTGATAACGATGGTCTAATAGTTTGCCGATCATATTCCCTCCCCAGTTTGAACACCCATTTTCCGGATGGTAATAAATATCTCCAAGTTTTCTTTGATGAAATCCGCTATCTTGAGAAAAGATTTAGGCAGAAAACACACTTTTTTCACAAAAACATAGTTAATTTTTATTTCAATCTTGCTTTGAATTTACCATGCCACCGAAAATAACCAACTCACAGACGTGGGAGCAAGCTGAACTGCTGATGCAACCTGCTTTCATTCGCGTTATTGATAACATTCGCAAGCAACTCGATGAATCTGCTTGGAAGGGAACTTACAAGGATGTATTGGTTTGGGCTGCTGACACAAGTGATGAAACTAAAGCGATCGTTACCCAACTGTTGCAAGAAATGGAAGGGGCAACACCAGAACAAAGCGATTTAATCAGACAGTCTCTTGCCAATTTACCAACGCCCCATCCAGGATATCATCTATGTTTGCAGCGTCAAGATCAACATGTGACGGTTGATTTGTGGGAACTGTGTTATCAGGTGTGTTTTCTTAACTACGGCACAGGTTATGAGTCAGTAAATATCGATACTGATTTAATTGATGAAACAGGTGATGTAGATTGGCTGCGCTTGGAAGCGAAGACTAAGGAGTTAGTTGAGCAAGTGTTTGCAAGTTTACCAGAGTAGTAATATAATGCCCTGAGGAATGGAATTCGCGGCTACAGAAACGAAGCCCACCTGCGTGGGCTAATATCATGACAGGTGTATTACATATATTGTAGAGACTTTCCGCCGGAACGTCTCTACGAGGGTTACGATGTTTTTATTAGTATTAATTAACCGGACATGATATTAAGAGGCGATCGCTTTGTGTCTGAGGTAGTAAAGGCTTCAGCCTTTAATTTGAGCGGTAAACCCCTCATTACGAACCAGGACAGTATTTTGCTGCATATACTCATAAAGACATTTAGCAACATACTCAGCTAATTTTACGGGAACTGCATTACCTATCATTTGTTCTAAGTCTGTTTTGCAACTTTCAAAAATAAAATTAGGTGGAAATGTTTGTATATAACTGCGTTCTATAGTAGTTAAAGATCGTAATTGCGGCGTAAGGGGTGCAGCATCACCAGGATGAATTTTATAATTTTTAGGAATCGGTCTATTAACACCTCTAATAGTAGGACTTGGTTCGTCAATACTAAATATAGCTCTTCTTTTATAGCTTCTCG
>JBPCQW010000391.1:0-6389 GCA_050997715.1 Hassallia sp. | reverse complement strand
CTACTTAAATAGTCAGACAATATTTTCTCAATAAAATTTTTAGCAAAGAAGTGTAATTGGTAATCTGGCAAATTTTTAATATTTATAGTTGTGTATGGATTACTTGATGAATACATTCTTATTATGTTTATGATACTTTCTTCATGACTATTAATTGGCTGGTCTTTACTCATTGATATACAATGCTCCTTTAATTCATCTGCTGTATATATCTTTGTCTTTTGTCTCTGTAGTATTAGTCTTTGTTGCTTATCAAGAATTTCTGCCATCTGATAAATAATAATTTTTGCTTGTTCTTTGCTATTGCAAAATATAATAATATCGTCAACAAAACGACAAAAATCTAGACCTTTCAAAGATAAGCTGTTATCTACAGGAACTAATGAAAGCTCTCCTAATAAGTGCGTAGCGTGGGGTCCAATAGGAATTCCTCTAGACATTTTTACTGTCACGCTTTCTAGTAAATTCATTAACCATTTTTTGACTTGATTAGGAAATCCAGATTCTCTTAACTGATTTTCAATATTATGGTGATATATTTGATTATAAAAATCAGCAATATCTAAAGATACTGCATATTTATAAAATGACATTTTAATTTTGCAATTTTCCCAAAATTGTAACCACGAAACACTGGGATTATATAAACTCCAATCACTTTGTGGGGCAAATCTATAACCAAATACTTTTTTGTCAGATATTGGTATTCTTCGATCTTCAATATATTGACCAAATTCATAAATAATTGCTGTCAATATAATATTATCTAGAGGATCTAATTGTGTTGCCGTCCTGTACGAAATTTCATCCTTAGGTACTATAAACCGTCTAGAAGGATTATGTTGATAGTTTCCTAAGTCTATGTCTTTAAGCCTATTTATTGTTTCATTTTCAATTTCATGAAGAATATCGATTTCAACAGGTTTAGGAAATAAATCAGTATCACTATATTGAACTACATGGTTCAAAGACCATCTCAAAGAATTTTCTTGCAGTTTCATTTTTATATATCCATGATAAATATCAACTAAGATTCAGCGAAGCAAAACTCAACATCATTTTTTATCTGCATTTAGTAAAAAATAAACGATGGGTTAGGCAAAGGCGTAACCCAGCCTACAAATTTCTTAATCATTTATAAGGCAGGCATCTTGCCTGCCCTACAATTAAGCTAAACCAGCCTTTAACTCACTCCGCGCTTTATCCAACGCTTCTGGTAACTTACTCGCATCACGTCCCCCAGCTTGCGCTAAATTCGGTCTGCCACCACCACCACCACCGCAAATCTTGGCAATACCACCAATAAATTTACCAGCAAGAAGTCCTTTTTTATTGACTTCTGGACTAAAAGCTGCTAACAAGCTAACTTTTCCAGCTTCCGGAACCGAACCCAACACCACCGCACCCTTACCCAGTTTTTGCAGCAAGCGTTCAGCAGCGGTTTGCAAAGAAGCGGCATCAACCTCTTCCATTTGGGCGACGATAATTTTATAATCGCCTACAGATTCAGCTGTTTGTAGCAAGCTGTCAGATTTAACGATCGCCAATTGTCCTTTCAATATCTCCAACTGTTTCTGAGTATTCTTCAGTTCGTTTTGCAGTCCGGTGATTCTCTCTGGAACTTCTTCGGGTTTAACTTTAAAGCGATCGCTTAAATCCTTGACTACTTTATCACGAACATTCAAATAATCCAGCACCGCTGAACCAGAAACCGCTTCAATTCGTCTTACTCCCGAAGCTACACCAACTTCAGAAATAATCTTGAAAACGCCAATCTCCGCAGTATTACTTACGTGAGTTCCCCCGCAAAGTTCCATCGATACACCCGTAAAATCAATCACGCGCACTTCTTCGCCATATTTTTCGCCGAACATGGCAACTGCACCCCTAGTTTTGGCTTCAGCTAAAGGTAATATTTCGACTTTCGCAGCATGTGCTTCGGCAATCCAAGTATTAACCTGTTCTTCTACTTGCTGAACTTCTTCCGATGCCAGAGGACGCGGACAGTTAAAGTCAAAGCGCAATCTGTCAAAGGAAACCAAAGAACCAGCTTGAGATATACCTTCATCTACTAGCTTCTTCAAAGCCGCTTGCAGCAAATGTGTAGCAGTATGATTTGCTTGCAGACGACGCCGACAACCTGCGTCTATCTGTGCAGTCACAGAATCTCCTACTTGGATTGTACCGCGTTCGATGCGTCCGAAGTGAACAAAGAAATCAGATTCTTTTTTCACGTCTTCAATTCTGATGACGATACCATCACCGGAAATGTAACCGCGATCGCCTATTTGTCCGCCTGACTCAGCATAAAATGGCGTTTTGTCAAGCACTATTTGTATTTGAGTTCCTGCGTCCGCTTCTTCAGTCGAAACGCCATCTATCAATATGACTTCGACTTTTGCAGTTACTGTAGGTTGGGTATATCCCAAAAATTCGGTAACGTTGATATGTTCGGCTAGCTTGTCGAGAGAACCTTGCACAGTTAAATCGATGCTTTCGTGTGCATCTCTGCCGCGTTCTTTCTGCTTTTCCATTTCTGCCTCGAATCCGGCAACATCAACTGTGAGGCTGCTTTCTTCAGCAATTTCTTGCGTCAGTTCCAGGGGGAAACCGTAAGTATCATACAAAGTAAAAGCACTTTCACCACTAATTTGGGTTTTGCCTTCTTCTTTCAGCTTGGCAATAATATCTTCAAGCAGTTTTTCCCCTCTTTCCAAAGTGTTGAGGAAGTTGGATTCTTCACGTTGCAATTCCGCTTTGATGGCGTCTTCGCGTTGCCGCACGTTGGGGTAAGCTGATTCTGAGAGGCTAATTGCAGTTTCGGCAACTTCTGTAGTAAATTCCCCAGAAATGCCAATTAAGCGTCCGTGACGCACCACCCGACGAATTAAGCGACGCAGCACATAACCGCGTCCCACGTTAGAAGCGCGGATTTCATCAGCTATCATGTGGACGACAGCACGAATATGATCGCCTATTACCTTCAAAGAGACTTTGGTGTTTTCATCGCTGGTTGTATAATCGATACCAGCAATATCCGCTGCTGTTTTAATTATCGGGAAAATTAAATCGGTTTCGTAGTTGTTGGGAACTTTTTGGAGGATTTGTGCCATCCTCTCTAAACCCATCCCAGTGTCGATGTTTTTATTGGCAAGTGGTGTTAAGTTGCCTTCTGCATCGCGGTTATATTGCATGAAGACGAGGTTGTAAAACTCGATAAATCGGGTATCGTCTTCTAAATCAATGTTGTCCTCACCGCGTTCTGGGTGAAAGTCGTAATATATTTCTGAGCAGGGACCACAAGGACCTGTAGCACCAGATGCCCAAAAGTTATCATCTGCACCCATGCGCTTGATTCGCGCAACGCTTACGCCGATTTTATCACGCCAGATGCTAAAGGCTTCGTCGTCTTCTTCAAAGACGCTGACGACGAGGTTTTGTGGAGAAAAGCCAAAGACTTTTGTGGAAATTTCCCAACCCCAAGCGATCGCTTGTTCTTTAAAATAATCACCAAAGCTGAAATTACCCAGCATTTCAAAGAACGTGTGATGCCGTTTCGTGCGTCCGACGTTTTCGATATCATTGGTGCGGATGCATTTTTGGGAAGTTGTCGCACGTTTAAATTCTGATGTGCGCTGTCCCAAAAATATCGGTTTAAATGGTAGCATCCCCGCGATCGTCAGCAGCACGGTGGGGTCTTCTGGCACCAAAGACGCACTTGGGAGAATTTGGTGTCCCCGTTGAGCGTAAAAGTCGAGAAAAAGAGCGCGAATTTCGCTACCGCTCTTGTACTGGAGAGAAGCCGATTGTGCGGACTTCGGAGGATTTGAAGACATAACAGTTCACAAAAAATAGGGACGCTTGGATTGGGGACGACGAAGAAGAGATTTTCTTCGTTTTGGTGTCCGCAGTTCATTCAGAACGACTTTAGTCGTTGAGTACTTTTGCTTGATAAGTGTATTTGCATAAGTATCTTTATATATTTTTGCATTTTGTTTCAGTTTGTAGCTAACAACGGTTACGATCAACTGCTTTGCTTAGAAACATACTTCTAGCTTTCACCACCTGCGCCATGTACCGTATTACGTAGTGGCACAATCACCTAACTCTGGTAAGATGACCGTTTAAAATATTTTTCATAAGCTTAATCTTGGAAGAACAATTCCAAGGACAAGTACAGAGGTGACTTATGGCGCTAAAAATGAACGTTCCCAACATTGCCTGCGATGATTGTGCAGCAAAGATTACTGACTCTATCCACGTAGTGGAACCTGATGCCAAAGTTGAGATAGATGTCAAAGCCAAAACTGTCACCGTAGAAGCGAAATCTTCGGAAGAGTCTATCAAACAGGCAATTGTTGCGGCTGGTTATCACATAGAAGGTTATCAGTAAGGAAATATTAATTAATAATAATTAATACTTTTCCAAAGGACACTGATGAAGACAATTTTTGTCCACATCATGTGTCCAGCAAATTACAAAACTCGCTTTTTTGGTGATTTAAACTTAAGAAGATTCAATGTAGTTTGATTTATGTGATTTTACTGAGATTACAAGCAATTTTCTCACAAAATTGTGTTTTAGTAAATAAATTTGGAAAAAATCAAAGAGATAAATTTAGCTTTTACGTCGCTCGCATTCATCGACTCCCTGTTAAGTGTGAAGTTATATAAACTTTGTCATCTTTACAATTTCTTTCGGTTTTTACAGAGTAATTACGTAGATTGTTAATCCTTATTATTTTGAATAATGATTAATATAAATTATTCCAATTATAATTAATATTAATTTGCCTTATTTAAAGGTGTAAAGCTTTGATTTTGGTAAATTTTTGGACGCATCACACCAGGAAATTACAGTAATACCTCTACGTTAGGAAATCTTTTTCAGTGTTTCTACTGTTTAAAAAAAATAGGTGACAGTCGAAAGTAGGTAGCAGAAGTTTGAGTCCTAGTGGGTGTGGCAACAGGAAAAATATTCAGAGGTTATTAAAAGTTGCCGTTGGCGACTTATTATATATCTAGTGTTAAAACAATTAAATATTTGGTAATAGTCCCTTGCCAAAAGCACAGATATATTCACTAATAACAGCACGTCTTAGCAAGTTTAATCAGGTTCTACCGTTAATATTGAATTAGAGCAAAAGTAAAGCAATGAGTATTTCTATTCTGGTCTTTGGAAGTGATAAATTTCTCGCTAACCTTCCGGATCAGATCCGTGAGCCAACTACTTTTAGTGTACAAGTTATCGCCAATTTGAATCAGGCGGTGTCGCGCATTCAAATTACGCCACCGGATATAATATTAGTGCAGGCTAGCCTTAACGCCAGCATGGAATTATGTTGTTGGTTGAAAGACCAGACAAAGCTATCCTGGATATACTGTATTCTCTTTGAAGATCGTCCAGAGCAACTTTCTCAAAGAAATTGGGAGTGGGATTTGGAGATGACTTCCACCGCGCTAAAGCAAGGTGCTGATGCTTATATTTGGCAAATTCCCGAAGAAAAAATAGACCATAAATCGGCGGTATCTGCGAATAATCGCCTAATATTAACTCAATTAACGGTTGGTTTGCGGAAAGCGCAAAAATACCGAGATTTGATTCAGAAAAATGATGTTCTGTCAGCGATCGCATTAGCAGATTCACTGACACAGATGAATAATCGTCGTGCTTTAGATTTGGATTTACCCAGACAAATTAAAAAAGCCCGAACTCAGAAAAATCCTTTAAGTTTGATTATTCTGGATGTAGATTTCTTCAAAAAACTTAACGATACCTACGGGCATTTAGTAGGCGATCGCGTTTTACAGTTACTATCTGCGAGACTGCGGAATAATTTACGCCTTCAAGACACAGCCTTCCGCTACGGTGGTGAAGAATTCGTAATTATTCTCGCTAACACCACAGATGAAAAAGCACTTTCGGTAGCGGATCGTCTCAATCGCATAGTCAGCCAAGAACCATTTAGGATTAACAATCAACTGACTATCAACGTCACCATTAGCTTGGGTACAGCTTCTTTGCGAGAGGAAGACGATGAAAGCGGAATGAGTATGCTAGCTCGTGCCGACAAACATCTTTTCCAAGCTAAAGACACAGGACGTAACCGTGTCATTAGCAGCGACTACTTATCCCATGTCCCACATCTTCAAGCCGTTTCCTCTTAAAGTTAGGAGTGAAGAATTCAGAAGTCAGAAGTCAGTTTTTGATAAATATTTTTCTTCCAACTCCTAACTCCTAACTCCCAACTCGGTATTAAGCGCGATCGCCTTCTCACACTCCATCACCGAAGCGCGTTGTCGCATCGCTTCCACCAAAGCTTGATAACTAGACCAATTTTCTTGTAGTAAATTTTTAGCTTGCAGCAAGCAAAAGCGCTGTTTTTGGT
>JBPCQW010000357.1:0-4594 GCA_050997715.1 Hassallia sp. | reverse complement strand
AAGCTGCTCGTGTTTCTGATTTTACAGCTTTTTTCAACACTGATGAAAGTCGCATCGGTCAAATGGTGGAATTTGGCGCCACCGGTCAAATCTTTGGTAACGCTCTTGATGAACGCACCCGTGATTATGTTTCTGGGCGTTTTGGTTAGCTTGACTTGTTGACTCGTTAAGAGTCTCAGACTGGGAATGTGATACCGGAGATGCCTCCCTAAATTGCACCTGCAACGCAGAGTGTTGTAACCACAGTCAATTAGGATGAGCAACTTAATAGCACTTAAGAAACATCTATCTAAGGGTTAGTTGTAGGTGAGCGTTAATTTTTAAATTTAGAATGACGCTTCACTTAAGTGCATTTACTGATAAAAAATACTTATTTTAATCATTATATTTTCTCTTCTTAACCTGAGTGTGAAACATTAGAGAAAAAGAGCACAAAGCTGTTTGAAAGTTGGGTGCATTTTTTTGTCAAGGGTGTTAATTCTGATTTTTTGTGTTAAAAAAATTAGTCTAAATTAGGGAGCTTAATACATCATGGCTAAAAATGTCATCATCATGATTGGCGACGGTATGGGCTGGGAAATGGCTCGTGCTGCTGCCACGGCGAATGGAGTACCGTTTTACACATCAGGTACTGGAGAAGGGTTGAACTTTCAAACCCTAGAGAACTACACCCTTGCTACCACTTACGGCACAACGATCGCCGATAGCAGAGGTGTATATAGCACGGGTAACTCTGCTTTAGACGGTTCGGAACTGGTAACAGGTGGCAGTCCGATTAGACCTGGTTTTGAGTTTAATCCAACCTTCAACCCAGGAACCACACCAACTGGTGGGGCAACAGTCAGCAATGGTGCAGTGGGTAACTTGGTTGGATATGACCCAGTTCGCGGTGGTATCAATCCTTGGACACCAGGTACTGACCCAGAGTACATCAAGTTTAGCTATCCTGACTCGGCAAATACAGCTACCACCCTTTACACCGGGGTGAAAAGTTATAATAATGCGATCGCTGTCGATATTTACGAGCAACCTCTAGAAACCATATTGGCAACAGCCAGCTTAAATGGTAAGTCTACAGGTTTGGTCACATCAGTCCCCATCGACCACGCTACTCCTGGTGCAGCCGCAGCCACAGTTAACCGTCGTGGTAAGTATGACAGTGAATATCCAGCTTTAGATAGCATTTTACAGCAAGAACTGCGCGTTTTTCAGCCGACTGTATTATTGGGAGGCGGTCATCCGCTTTCGACTCCAGGAGATCCATTACCATTCGGAGTTGAGCCGAATACCAGTAATGAGTTTATCGGTCAATCTACTTACCAGGAACTCAGCAATAACCCCACTAGCAACATCTACAATTACACCTTCTTAGAGCGGGGAACTGACGCAGCGTCTAGATTGGCAGAGACTGCGGCAAATCTAGATCCAAATAATGGCGATCGCTTATTGGGTTTGTATGGTGCCCGTGGTCAAAATGGTAACTTACCTGTTAGTTCCGCAAATGGAGACTACAGCACCACCGGACTTGACATGTTCTCACTATTCAGTTCTGCTCAAGCTGGAAATGTGAGAAATATCACTCCCGGAATTGCCAACCCCGATACACTCCGTCCCCTACTTCCTGGAGAAACAGACGCATCTTTCATCGCTAGAGAAATCAACGAGAATCCGACACTCCAAAATTTAACCACAGCAGCTCTAAATGTTTTGGGTAAAGATAAAGACGGTTTCTGGTTGATGGTTGAAGGTGGTGATATTGACTGGTCAGCACATGACAACAACATTGACAACCTGATTGGTACTGTCAACGACTTCGATAAGTCTGTCAAATCTACCATTGACTGGATTAACAATAATGGTGGTTGGGAAGACAACTTACTCATTGTCACCGCAGACCATGACCATTACCTCAACCTTAATCCTAACTTTGCTCAACTCTTACAGCAAAAGGGTGCAGAAGCACTGACCGCTGAAAACGATCCAACCCAAGCTGGACATTTCTGGGGTTCCGAACCTGATGTCAAGTACGGCTGGGGAAATCACTCTAATCGTCCCGTACCAGTTTACTATCAAGGTGCTGGCTCGGAAGTCCTCACCAATTCTGTGGGTCAGGGTTATACGAGTTACGGTTATGATATTGCCGGCATTCCCGGACTTGTAGATCAAACCAATATTTACCAAACAATGTATGCTGCGGTTACGGGTTCTCCCAGTCAACCAGTATCTAACGCACCTCAAATTGTTTATGGCGACGCTACTAATGAATTTATCTACACTGGTGCTGGTGATGATATAATTTACGCTGGCGAAGGTAGAAATGTAATCTATGCCAATGATGGCAACAATACTGTCTATGCTGGTTCTGATGATGATGTCATCTATACCAGTTTTGGCAATGACCTGATTTTTGCCGGTGAAGGTAATAATAGTATCTTCTCAGGTGCTGGCAACGACACGATCTATGCTGGTTCGGGTGATGACCTGATTTATGCTGGTGCTGGCAATGACCTAGTTTACGCTGGTGAAGGTAATAACATTGTCCTTGCTGGTGGAGGTAACAATTTGGTCTACGCTGGTTCAGGTGATGACGACATCACAACTGGTGCCGGCGATGATTTGATATATGCGGGTGAAGGTAATAACATCATCTCTGCGGGAACAGGTAACGACACTGTTTATACCGGAAGTGGTATTGACAGATTTATCCTTGATGCTGGAGTTGGTTCGGTTACGATTTACGGCTTCTCATCTAATGACCAAATCAGCCGGGGTGCTGGATTGAGAGCTACCGATGCGCTGACACTCACTTTTAGTGGTGAGGACACTTTGGTTAGCTTTGGTAACGATTTGCTGGCAACGCTGAAGTCTGCACAAGCAGTAACTATCGTTTAGTTGAAGTTTTGACTGGGGAATGTATTCATTCCCCAGAAAGAGCGATCGCTACGTGAATATCGTCTAATCAAAATTTTCAGGGAAGAAACATATGTCAACAGTAACACTCAAAGGTTTCGCTACATTACCAGCCGATACGTTTGCTGATAATCTACCATCTGGTGGTACTATCACAGGTGATACCAACGGACGCACCATTCCATTTCCCGGACAACCAATTCAAGGTTTTAGTGCGGTTCAGTTTGCTGACAAAAATACTTTCTGGTTTATGCCTGATAACGGGTATGGTGCTAAAGCAAACAGTTCTGATTTCCTCTTAAGAATTTATCGGGTTGATCCGAACTTTCGCACTATAGAGGGGGGTGACGGTAGCGTTAATGTTTTGAACTTCATTCAGTTAGCTGACCCTGATCGCAAAGCTTCTTTTCAAATTGTTAACGAAAATACAACTCAACGGTTGTTGACTGGGGCAGATTTTGATATTGAATCTTTTGATTTGGCGAAAGATGGTACAATCTGGATTGGGGATGAGTTCGGTCCTTATTTGTTGCACTTTGATGCTACAGGTAAATTGTTAGATGTACCCATTTCGACGCCTAATTTCGCTCAACTCAACACTTTAAACGGCAAACCACCAATTGTAATTGGTCATCGCGGTGCTAGTGGCGATCGCCCAGAACATACTCTCGCTTCTTATCAGTTAGCAATTGAGCGTGGAGCTGATTTTATTGAACCAGATTTGGTATCCACAAAAGACGGGATATTAATTGCTCGTCATGAAGTCAATATTTCAGCTACCACCGATGTGGCAACTCGCACAGAATTTAGCGATCGCTTCACAACTAAGACTGTTGACGGTATTACCGAAAGTGGTTGGTTTGCGGATGACTTCACTTTAGCGGAAATTAAAACTCTACGTGCAATAGAACGTCTTCCTTTCCGCGATCAATCTTATAATGGTCAGTTTGAAATTCCTACTCTTCAGGAAATTCTCGATTTAGTTAAGGAAGTTGAAGCAGACTCAGGTAAAAAAATCGGTATCTATCCAGAAACCAAACACCCGACTTACCACGATTCTGTCGGACTTTCTTTGGAAGAACCATTAGTTGACATCCTTAAGAGAAACGACTTCACCGATCCAAATCGGGTTTTCATCCAGTCGTTTGAAGTTGGAAATCTCAAAGAACTTAATCAACTCATTGATGTACCGTTGATTCAATTATTGGATGCAAAGGGTATTGCTTTAGATGGTACACTAATTGAGAGTCAGCCTTATGATTTTGTGGTAAGTGGCGACCCTCGCACTTATGGAGATTTGCGGACTCCTGAAGGTTTAAAGGAAGTTGCAACTTACGCTGATGGAATTGGTCCCTGGAAGCGGATGATTGTTTCAATCCAGGGGACTGATGCTAATAGCGATGGTTTGGCGGATGATGTAAATGGTGATGGTGCAGTTGATGATGCTGATAAAACTACTTTACCCCCAACATCTTTAATTACAGATGCTCACGCCGTAGGTTTATTAGTACATCCGTACACCTTCCGCAACGAAGGTCGGTATTTAGCAGCAGATTATCAAGGCAATCCAGAACTAGAATTAAGACAGTTTATTCAGTTAGGTGTAGATGGGTTCTTTGACGACTTCCCCGGAACCGGAGATAGAGTTAGAGATCAGATTGCTGGGGATTTTGTGCGATCGCCT
>JBPCQW010000308.1:0-4272 GCA_050997715.1 Hassallia sp. | reverse complement strand
TAATTAAAGTCATTATTGCCAGCAAAGGAAACACCCCAAATGCAAATTGAAAAACATTAGATGTTACCATCGATAAGGGAAAAATACTTACTGGCAGACGAATTTTATTTAATAAAGAGCCATTACTTACTACACTAGTCAGAGCTTGAGATGTGGATGCTGAGAAAAAGTTAATTACCACTAGTCCCGTAAAGGCTGCCAACATATAGTTGACTATAGAATTACCATAATAAGATGCAAAGTTTTTCCCAAAAATTGCTGTATACAACCCTGCCATAATCAAAGGACTTAGTAGCGACCAATATATACCTAAAAAAGACCCCCGGTAACGTACTTTCAGATTGCGTGATACCAGAACATGCAACAATTCCCAATAGCGTCGTAATTGCTGCTGTTGCAATTTTATGTACTGCTGGAAACGCTTAATTAGGTTCTTAAACGATTTGCTTGTTAACCAAATTACCCCAACTTGATAGCCAGTTAGCAACAAACCAACAGTGCCAATGATGATTCTTACATAACGTACTGAGTCACCTTTTATTGGGCTAAAATAGCCGATTATACCAAGCATTAAAGCAATAGCAATCAGTCCCAGCCCCAGAGCTAAAGGCAAATTACCTTTTTGTTTCTTAGGTTGTGGTATTTTACGAAAAAGAGCAATACCTGTATAACAAAAAACTGCGTAGGCAAGTAGAGGTATTCCTAAGATGAAACCTATGAGTGGTATTAACATCTTGCTATTTGGATGAAATGAGTCTGGCAACAATGAGTCTGGCAACAAAGTTTAACAACAATTTATGCTTCCTCGCTTACTATCTATGCACTTAGTTTTTTTCAATGAAGCTTATATAGCTCTGAAAGTTCCATTTTAATAAAGAGTTACTAGAAAGATAGGTGAAAATCATCTTGGTGATTGTACCATAAATCGTTTGTCGCGCCAGATATTTTCCCGGTTGGGATCGGCTAAGTAAAATTGTTGGTATCAATTTTTACTGCTTGCAGTTCTTTTGCTAATAGTTATCGCGATCGCCATACAGTTAATCTTGCTCCCCAGATAACTATTCCCTCTGTAGTCACGCATTCAGCTACACTGAGACTTGGTTTATTGCATTGTAAATAGGCATGGAAATCGGACAAAAAGTTAAAGTTTGTCGCTTGTCTTTTACCGGGTAGCAAAATCTTTTTGAACCGATCCACGCTAGAGAGCATAGCACAAGCAAGGACTTTTGGCTCCAAGAATTTAAGCGTTGGCAGAACCTGCTAACATCTCTCAAGGTAAGTTATCTGGATCAATTCCCTGAGAACGCAAATATTCAGCCAGTCTTTCAGCGCGTTGCTGTTGTGCATCGGCTCTTTGTTGTTGTGCATCAGCGCGATCGCGTTCTTTTTCTAATTGTTCTGCTAATTCCGTTGGGATCAATAATTTTTCCCCCGTGTCTGTGCGATAAAATCCCAGTAGTTGCCCTTCAATCGTTATCCGCAATCCTAAAGGCTGACATAGACCATCGCTAATTAACTGATAAGTCTCACCCTGCAAGCGATATCCCTGTAACTTTTCAGTTATCCATTCTCCTTTGGGGTCAAACAACCAGTATTCTAAAATTCCTAATTGTTCGTAAAGAATTTTCTTTTGTTCTTGGTCTTGGTTTTGAGTTCCTTTAGAGGTCATCTCAAATACAACTTGCGGGACTTGACCTTCTTCCCAAACTTTATAGTTATCTCGACCACCAGGTGGCACATCAAAAATTACCATTACATCTGGTGCTACTCTCAACCTAGGAAAACCTTGAGCGTAGTAGAGAAACTGGTTTGCTAATACAGTTGCTTGTCTTCCTGATAAGTACTGTTTGATTACTTCGAGGGTAGTTAAGATTGCGTAGAGATGCACATAAGTTTCAGCCACAGGTTCACCGTCAGAACTGGGATATTCAATGGTTCGATCGGCTAAGTTTATTGTGGTAGTCATAGCTTTTTCCTTTTACGGCAAGTTATCCGGATCGATTCCTAGCGATCGCAGTTGTTCTTCTAAAAGTTGTGATCGCCTTTGTTCTTCTTCCAAACGCAATTGCACGTCATTTACCGTTGCTTTCGCACTTTGAGCTTCTTGCTGTGCTAGTTGAGCCTCTTGCTGTGCGAACTTAGCAGCCTCCTCTGGTGTGGGTACTAAATCGCCATCAGCAGTGAAGTAGCGCAGCTTACCATTATCTATACCTAAATACAGCCCAAGTACTTCACTCCAGCGCCATCCTTGGGCATTTACTGTAATTTCTTGATATTGATTGCCGATTAACTCAAAGCCTGCAAATTCTAGACTTTCTGGGGAAAACCAAAAATATTCTGGAGTATGAAAGCGATTTTGATAAAGGTTTTTCTTCAAATTGCGGTCAGTATCAGCAGTACTATCAGAAAGCAATTCAATGATTAAATCTGGATAGCGTCCATCTTCCTCCCAAACAACCCAAGAACTGCGAGGTCGTTTTTCAGTATCTTTCACCAAGAAAAAATCTGGTCCACGGAAATCTCGATTTCGCAACTGCTGACGACTAAAATAAATCGTCAAATTTGCGCCAATGAAAAAATCATTTTTATCGCGCCACAGCCATTCAAGACAAGTTACCAGCAGCAGTAGCTGCATATAATGCAACGAAGTTTCCATTTCTGGCTCATCACTTAATAACCGAGTTGCATCGGGCATTTGTTGTTCTAACTGCTGCGCTGTGACAAACATCGGTGTACCTGCTTTGATTATTGATTTAATTTTAATCAGAAGTTGGTTGTTAGTGGTGAGTAGTGTATTGCTCACGGTCGCGATTGAGCGCAACTACTCCCTCTGTAGTCACGGATTCAGCTACACTGAGACTTGGTTTATTGCATTGTAAATAGGCATGGAAATCGGACAAAAGGTTAAAGTCTGTCGTTTGCGCGATCGCGTGTCTCCACCTGTAGTCAAAAGGTTAGGACAAATCGGTGTCATCCAAGGCTTCAGAATGACTGATGCTAGCGGTGTCGGGGTGGTCGTGCAGTTTGAAGATAATTTTTCTACTTGGTTTTTTGAAGATGAACTCAGACTCGAACAATAAAGAGAACTTCTAGCAGCTGAAAGTCTAAAGATAGAGTTCTTCCGCTCGAAACTTCGTCCGGAAGCCTCTGCGATCGCACTTCAAGGCTTCCGTTGGATGAAATGCCAGGAGTGCTAAGTTGGAGTTGACACAAACGGCACGGAAAAGAGAATCAAGTAATGACCCAGATATTGACATTTTTGGGCAAAGGTGATACGGCTCGTACTAAATGCGCGATCGCCGCCGCCAAGTTATTGGCAAGCCAAGGAAAGCGGGTACTTTTAGCAGGACTAGCAGAACCAGAATTACCAATTCTCCTAGGTATGACTTTAGCAGCAGACCCCCAAGAAATCGCTCCTAATTTACAAGTCGTGCAGTTTCAAACATCTGCACTGCTAGAAAGCAGTTGGGAAGAAGTAAAAAAACTTGAGGCTCAATACCTCCGCACACCCTTCCTCAAAGAGGTTTTTGGTCAAGAACTGGCAGTATTGCCAGGGATGGACAGCGCCCTTGCTTTGAATGCCATTCGTCAGTACGATGAAAGCGGCAAATATGACACCATAATATATAACGGCACGGGCGATTCTTCCACTTTGCGATCGCTCGGTTTGCCAGAGTCTCTAAGTTGGTATCTACGGCGATTTCGGCAATTATTTGTCAACTCCGATTTAGGAAAGGCAATTTCCGAATCGCCGTTTGTTCAACCGCTACTTAGTACCTTTTTAAATGTCAACTGGACAGCAGATACTTTCACTCAACCCACCAACACCGCGAATAATTTACTCGAAAAGGGTAAAGCTGCCCTTGCAGACCCCAAGCGGATGGCGGCTTTTTTGGTAACTACACAAGATCCAATAGAAGTTGCCACTGCCCGTTATTTGTGGGGTAGCGCTCAACAAGTTGGTTTAACTGTTGGCGGTGTTTTGTTGGTTAATTCCGACACACCCGCCAATTTGTCGCCGCAATTTGCCCCCCTGCCAGTTAGTATTGTTCCTGACTTAAAAGCAGGCGATTGGCAACCGGTGATAAATGCCCTACCCGACTTTCTAACACAATCGGTACAGGCTCCCACACCAATTGACATTGATGTCCCAAGTCGTCAGGTACGCTTATTTGTGCCTGGATTCGATAAAAAAGAGGTCAAGCTGACTCAATTCGGTCCAGAAGTCACTGTAGAAGCCGGAGATCAACGACGCAATATTGTTCTACCTGC
>JBPCQW010000272.1:0-16231 GCA_050997715.1 Hassallia sp. | reverse complement strand
TAATTAACCAAGTGCAACAACAAGGTGGTGTTAATGTACCCCGAACCAATGTAAGCGCTCAAGAAGCTCGCAATATTGCTGATGCAACATCTAAAGGCTTGTGGTTTTTTGTCTTCGGTTCTTTGCTAGGTTTAGTTGCATCAATGATTGGAGCGGTTACTGGCGCTCGCAGTCCGCGTACTAATACTTACACCTAAAAATGGGTCTGTAAACTTAAGTTAAATTGCTGGAGAAAGCACCTAGAAAAAGGTGCTTTTTGCTGTTTTTTAGAGTATTTATTCTAGAGACGTTCCGGTGGAACGTCTCTACGAATATTTTCATAATTTACCAATTCAGGTAAGCAGACTCAATTCCTTGCTCTCGGCGAATCTTGCCATCTTTCTCAAACCAAGCAATCAGTTGCTGCGTTGTTAAATCTTCAATCCTCACATCATACTCTTGAGCGATGTGCTGCAAAAGTTTGAGGGATGAAATTGTTAATCTCGTTAAAAACTTTTCCGGGGAAGAAAGCAATGCGGCATCGACTTTGGCTGACTCTTCAAAAGTTAAGAATTGTGTTGACGGCTGCTGTTGTGGGGGTAAATTCATAACCTTTAATTAAAAAGCAAACAATTGGTAATTTGTCATTTGTAAAACAGATTACGACGTAGCGATTATTTGTGAATTAAACTTAATGTAAATATAAATTTATTAATCTAATTTGGCGCAAGGTTTTCGCGCTTGTACCAAATAGCCACAACGGTGTTCACCGTTGATAATCCAATGAGTCCGCTCTACTGTACAATCAGGGAGAACGGCGGCAAACATTTCTAATTCATGACCGCAAATGCTGGGGAAAGACTCGGCAACGTTGGAAATGGCGCAGTTATGCTCCATTAAGATAAAGCGATCGCTATCTTCTGATTCATTCGATTCTACCGGGTGACTCTCTGCCATGAAGCCTTCAGCTTTTCTCAATTCAACTAAGTTTGCCACCCGTTCATATAGCGAACCTTTACCTAAGCGATCGCGATATAAGAGTGCTTTACGTTCCCACTGTTTTCTTAAAATCGAGCTTACTTGGTCGCGTCCCACCGTTTCTGCTAATGTATCCAGCAGAGAGACAGCAAATTCACCATAGCTATTATCACCTCGTTGCAGGCGATCGCGTCCTTCACGACTCAATTGATAAACGTGAGAAGGACGTCCCATTCCTTCTTGTATCGATGAAGAATACAAAATTAATTTTTCTGCCTCTAAATCCTTGAGATGACGGCGAATCGCTTGCGGGCTAATATCTAGAGTCTCGGCTAGCTCAAAAGCCGTTGCCCGTGACTGCTTCAGGAGATATTCTAGAATCTCTTGCTTGGTTGAGGACTGCTGGGTAATCGCCATCTTAGTCCTGAAAAATAATTAGGAAATTTCACTTTGACAACATTCTTGTTGTTAATGTAGCCTAAAATGGAGATAACTTAAACAACTAACTTGTTGTTTTACTCTCTATCCTTATTGTAATCGCTTAACCACTGTAGGTTAACGATCAAGGGAAATCGGCTCACAGCCGGTCTCCCATCCTGAAAGAGACACCTAAAAGAGAACACGAGAGAAAAGAACTGATGAGTGCCACTGTCAAAACCTTAGTCAACCAGCCCTACAAGTATGGCTTTGTCACCAATATTGAGGCAGACACCATTCCCCGTGGGCTAAACGAGGATATTGTCCGCTTGATCTCCAGCAAGAAGAACGAGCCAGAATTCATGTTGGAGTTTCGTCTGAGAGCCTATCGCCAGTGGCTAAAGATGACCGAACCGACTTGGCATAGCGTTCAATATCCGCCAATTAATTATCAGGATATCATCTACTATTCCGCACCGAAACAAGCGAAGAAAAAGCTTAACAGCTTGGATGAAGTAGATCCTACCCTCTTGGAAACCTTTGAAAAGCTAGGCATTCCCCTATCAGAACAGAAGCGACTGGGAAATGTCGCTGTCGATGCCATTTTCGATAGCGTTTCTGTTGCCACTACATTTAAAGAAAAGCTTCTCAAAGACGGCGTTATCTTCGGCTCAATTTCCGAAGCGTTGCAAGAATATCCCGAACTAATACAAAAGTACTTGGGTAGCGTTGTTCCCATCGCAGACAATTACTTTGCCGCACTGAATGCTGCTGTATTCACCGATGGCTCTTTTGTCTATATTCCTAAAGGCGTAAAATGCCCGATGGAATTATCTACCTATTTCCGGATTAACAACGGCGATACGGGACAGTTTGAGCGTACCTTGATTATCGCGGAAGAAGGCAGCTATGTTTCCTACTTGGAAGGCTGTACCGCGCCGATGTACGATAGCAATCAGTTACACGCTGCTGTGGTGGAACTTGTCGCTCTTGACAACGCAGAAATTAAATACTCCACCGTACAGAATTGGTACGCCGGCGATGAAAAAGGCAAAGGTGGTATTTACAACTTTGTCACCAAACGCGGTTTGTGTCAGGGTGTAAATTCTAAGATTTCTTGGACGCAGGTAGAAACAGGTTCTGCGATTACTTGGAAGTATCCTAGCTGCGTGTTGGTGGGTGATAATTCTGTGGGTGAGTTCTACTCGGTAGCGCTGACAAATCATATGCAGCAAGCCGACACGGGAAGCAAGATGATCCACGTTGGTAAGAACACTCGCAGCACGATTATCTCTAAGGGAATTTCTGCTGGTAACTCTAGTAATAGCTATCGCGGTTTGGTGAAAATTAACCCCAAGGCAGAAGGATCTAGAAACTATTCGCAGTGCGACTCGATGCTAATTGGGGATAATGCTCACGCGAATACTTTCCCATATATTCAGGTGCAAAATAAGGCGGCGAAGGTGGAGCATGAAGCTTCTACTTCTAAGATTGGGGAAGACCAATTATTTTACTTTGCACAGCGGGGCATTTCTTCGGAAGACGCGGTTTCGATGATGATTAGTGGCTTCTGTAAAGATGTGTTCAATCAGCTGCCGATGGAATTTGCGGTGGAAGCTGATAAGCTGTTGAGTCTGAAGTTGGAAGGTAGTGTTGGTTAATCGTAGTAAGCGTTTCAGCGCTAAATAAAAGCGCTGAAGCGCTTACTACGAAAGAAATAAGAGAGAGAGAAAATGATTATTGAAAATAGTGAAGTTGTGCTGTCAGTAAGAGATTTGACAGCTAATGTTAATGGGACGCCGATTCTCAAGGGTGTGAATATTGAGGTAAAATCGGGCGAAGTTCATGCGATTATGGGACCGAATGGTTCTGGTAAAAGTACTTTTTCTAAGGTTTTGGCTGGACATCCAGCGTATGAGGTTACTGGTGGTGAGGTAATTTTCCAGGGACAAAATCTGCTGGAAATGGAACCGGAGGAACGCGCAAGAAGTGGTGTATTTTTGGCGTTTCAGTATCCGTTGGAAATTCCGGGTGTGAGTAATTTGGATTTCTTGCGGGTGGCTTATAATTCCCGCAGGAAAGCGCAGGGTTTAGAAGAAATTGATGCGTTTGATTTTGATGATTTAATTGAAGAAAAGTTGGATGTCGTGAAGATGAATCCGGCTTTTCTGAATCGCAGTTTAAATGAGGGTTTCTCTGGTGGTGAGAAGAAGCGGAATGAGATTCTGCAAATGGCACTGCTAGAACCGAAGTTGGCGATTTTGGATGAGACAGATTCTGGTTTGGATATTGACGCGCTGAAGATTGTCGCGAATGGAGTAAATCAGCTGGCGAATCCGGAAAATGCGACGATTATGATTACTCACTATCAGCGATTACTTAATTATATTGTGCCGGATTACGTGCATGTGATGGCTCAGGGGCAGATTCTCATGTGTGGTGGTAAGGATTTAGCGCTGGAGTTGGAATCTCGCGGTTATGACTGGGTGTTGGAAGGAACTGAGGTGGGTGTGTAATGTCGATTGAAGTTTCTCCAAATCCGATTTCTAACACTTTGGTGGATAAAGATGCTTATCTGAGTGGGTTGTTAGATAAAGTAGTTGCATCAAAATCAGAGGGTTGGTTGCAAGATGTGCGTCAACGTGCTGCTGATTGGGTGCGTCAATCAAAACTTCCTACTACCCGCGATGAAGAATGGCGTTTTGCTGATTTGTCGTCTTTGCGCGAGGTGCAATTCAATGTAGAGACGTTTTTACCAAATATTACGCCTTTTAGTTTACCGGAAGCGAATAATAGCTGTTTGGTTTTTGTTAATGGTGTTTATGCACCTGAGTTATCAGCTGTTTCTGGTTTACCTGATGGGGTGGTGGTTAGCAATTTGGCTAATTTACCTGGGGGTTATGATGAACGGGTGCGGCAATATTTGGCACAAGCGT
The DNA here is from genome assembly GCA_050997715.1 of Hassallia sp. Classification (GTDB taxonomy): domain Bacteria; phylum Cyanobacteriota; class Cyanobacteriia; order Cyanobacteriales; family Nostocaceae; genus Hassallia. The sequence continues at coordinate 11,921 of JBPCQW010000272.1, read as the reverse complement.
CAGGCGATCGCGACGTTTTTACGGCTCTGAATACTGCCGGGATGACTGATGCGGCTGTGGTCTGGGTGGGGAAGAATGTGGTGGTGGAAACACCGATTTTTGTGGTGTTTGTTGCTGTGGGTGAGGGGAGGATTGCTTTACCGCGTTGTTTGGTGGTAGCGGAAAGTGGTTCACAGGTGACTTTGGTGGAGGAGTATACGAACCGCAGAGGCGCAGAGAGCGCAGAGAAAGAGGGTGTATACTTCACCAATGCGGTGACGGAGATTTGGGTTGAGGAGAATGCTCAGGTTAGTCATACTAGGGTTGAGCAGGATGGTGCTGAGGCTTTTCACGTTGGCAAGACTGCGGTGATGCAAGCTCGTTGTAGTCGATATAGTTGTAATGCGGTAAGTTTGGGTGGAAGGTTTTCACGTCACAATTTAGAGATTTTCCAAACTGGTGAGCAAACGGAAACTACTTTAAATGGGTTGACGATGATTAAGGAGAAGCAGTTGGGGGATACTCACAGTGTAATTGCTCTCAATCATCCTCACAGTGTTAGTCGGCAATTGCATAAGTGTATTGTAGGCGATCGCGCTCACGGTGTATTCAATGGCAAAGTTTTTGTCCCTAAACCTGCACAGTTAACTGATGCAGGGCAATTAAATCGCAACCTGCTACTATCATCTAAAGCCAGAGTTGATACTAAGCCGCAGTTGGAAATTACGGCAGATAATGTTAAATGCGCTCACGGTGCGACTGTTAGTCAGTTGGAAGATGATGAAATATTTTACCTGCAAAGCCGAGGTATCAATGCAAACGATGCTCGTAATTTATTAATTAACGCTTTTGCGGCTGAAATTATCAACAAAATACCGATTTCTTCACTCCGCGAAACTCTCACAGAAACAGTCAGTAGATTTTAGATTTTAGATTTTGGATTTTAGATTGGGTGTTGAATAGCAGTTAATAATTTAACAACCGATAACTAACAATTCCTAATCCTTAATTCAAAATTATAAATCCAAAATCCAAAATCCAAAATCCAAAATAGTATGACTTTCACCCAAACAAAAACCCTTGCTGATAAAGTTCGCGCTGACTTCCCAATATTGAATCAGGAAGTCAACGGCAAACCTTTAATTTATCTAGATAATGCTGCTACCTCGCAAAAACCTTTGCAGGTAATTAATAAGCTGCGAGATTATTACGAGCAGTATAATGCCAACGTGCATCGCGGAGCGCATACCCTCAGTGCAAAAGCTACTGATGCTTATGAAGGAACGCGAGATAAAGTTGCTAAATTCATCAATGCTGCATCTCGTCAGGAAATTGTTTACACCCGCAACGCTTCTGAGGCGATTAATTTGGTAGCCTACAGTTGGGGAATGAGCAATTTGCAACCTGGGGATGAAATTATTCTCTCGGTGATGGAACACCATAGTAATATTGTACCCTGGCAATTGGTGGCGCAAAAAACTGGTGCGGTGCTGAAGTTTGTCGAACTGACAGCTGAAGAAACTTTTGATTTAGAACAGTTCAAAACTCTGCTTTCTGATAAAACTAAATTGGTGTCAACGGTACACGTTTCTAACACTTTGGGTTGCATTAACCCGGTGCAAGAAATTTGTGCTTTAGCGCATGAATACGGGGCAAAAGTATTAATTGATGCTTGCCAAAGTGTCCCTCATATGCCTGTTGACGTACAGCAAATTGACTGTGATTGGTTAGTTGCTTCCGGTCACAAAATGTGCGCCCCAACTGGGATAGGCTTTTTGTATGGCAAGTTGAATGTGTTGGAATCGATGCCGCCGTTTTTCGGTGGTGGAGAAATGATTGCGGAGGTGTTTTTAGACCATTCTACCTACGCAGAATTACCGCATAAATTTGAAGCTGGAACACCGGCAATTGGGGAAGCGATCGCTCTCGGTGCTGCGATAGATTATCTGAATAACATTGGCATGGATAAAATCCACGCTTATGAAGCGGAATTAACTGCTTATTTATTCGAGCAATTGCAGCAAATTCCCGAAATTAGAATTTATGGTCCCAAACCCGATGCTAAAGGTGTTCGCGTAGCGTCTCCGCCAGGAGAAGGTAGAGCTGCTTTAGCTGCGTTCACATCCGGAGAAGTTCACGCTAATGACTTATCTACATTATTAGATCAAGAAGGCGTCGCGATTCGTTCTGGACACCACTGCACTCAACCATTACACCGTTTTTTAGGTCTTCCCGCAACCGCAAGAGCAAGTTTATCTTTCTACAATACCCGCGAGGAAATTGATGTTTTTATCAAAGCGTTGAAGGAAACCCTGGAGTTTTTCGGTGGTTTGTTTGGTTAACTTGAGAAAATATTTAACTACTGATTGTGTCAATTATTAGCAACGGATCATGCTTGTAATTGGCACAATTTTAATATATGGGTTTATGAACAGGAGCAACTAAAGTGTCATACAGTGACTTGACTTTAAATAGGGTGAGGAGAACCTTAGCTGGTTGGGCAAGTAGTTGAAATTGACTTGAGCGAATACTATATTAATAATATAGGTAAAATTTTGGGAATTTTATCTAGTATTCTGACTGAATGAGTACTTAAAAATGATTATATCTTCAAGCATTGCCGAACAAAGAACAGTGTTACACAACATTAGCTGGGAAACCTTTGAAACCCTGCTAGCAGAAACAGGTGAGGATAGAGGTTCTCGATTTGCTTATGAAGATGGGAATTTAGAAATTATGACTCCACTTTTTGAACACGAAAATTCTAAAAGTAATTTTGGAAATTTTATTATTGCTCTAGCGGAAGAACTAGAAATTGAAGTTAGAAGCGCTGGTTCGACAACATTGAAGCGAAGAATCGCAAAACGAGGTATAGAACCAGATAATTGTTATTATATCCAGAATGAATTAGCTATTAGAGGTAGAGAAACTCTAAATTTAGAAATAGATCCAGCACCAGATTTAGCAATTGAAATTGATATAACAAGTAGTTCAGTTAACAAATTAGGGATTTATTCAGCACTTGGTATCGCTGAACTGTGGAGATATAACGGACGAGATTTAAAATTTTATCAGTTAATAGAAGGGCAATATGTTGAATGTGAATTTAGTATTGCTTTTCCTATAATATCGGTGAGTGATATAAGCAGATTTATTCAGCAAAGTAAAACTATGGGGGAAATCGCTTTGTTGAAATCGTTTCGTGCTTGGGTGAGGCAAAAGTTAGGTTAGTTTGAATGGTAATTGGTAATTATTTTGGACATGACTACACCTAACGATTATATTGCTATCTGAATGCTCAACTTATTGCGCCAACGTCAATCCAACGCATTCCAGCACTTACAGGATCAAACCCTTCAGGAAAATGTGTGTTGATTTGCTTCCCTGCCTGCTAGCTGCGAGAACATTTGCTGAATCAGGTAAAGTTGATTTATTAATTTCTTGGGAAGAAGATAAGTTTTTAGTAATGGCATGATAAAAGCGATCGCATTCCCCTTTACATACACCAAGAGAAACGCGATGGTCGTTCGCATAGCGTCTCGGAGAGAAGACCACTCTTACGGAGTATCGCCTATAATTCCACTACTCTTCATGACAGAAATATCAAACAATCATACTACTGTGACGTAGATTGTAATTTGGCACTAATTCACGGTAAACATTAAGTGTTTCTTTATTTACCCGTGCAGCACTAAACCGCTCTATATTTTGTTTCCCTTGGTATTTCCATTTTTGCATTTCCCAAGGGTTAGTAAGTAATTTCTTCATAGCAGTTGCCACAGCAAAGCTATTTTTAGGTGGCACCAAAACACCAGCTTGTCCATTATCTAAAGTCTCAGGAATGCCGTCTACGTCGCTGGCAATAATAGCGCAACCAGCTTCCCGCGCTTCTGTGAGAACCAAACCAAAAGATTCGTGGTATGAAGCAAGGACGAAGATATCAGTTGCTAGCATATAGCGTTGAGGTTCGCTTTGGAAGCCTTCAAAATGAATGCGCGAAGCAAAAGCTGTATTTTGCACTTTTGCCTCAAACATTGCCCGATCAGGACCATCCCCCACTAAATATAGATGAGCATCGGGAAAATCGGTGGCTATGATCACAAAACCATCGATTAATTCACCAATTCCTTTGCGTTCATACATTCCTGCTACAGTAGCGATCGCCGGACGGTGTAGTGGTAACGGTTGGTATTCTAGAATACTTCGATGCCGGGGACTACCCAATGTCCCATTTGGGACAACTCGCAATTTTGTCTTCGGTATACCCCGACGTACCATCGAATCTGAGACTGCATTACTAACTGCAATTACGCGATCGGCTAACCCCATTAGTACTGCACTACGCTGAAACTCGTTGTGTACAGTAGAAACTAAATGATATCCAAAGCTGTTTTTAAACAGTCCTCCGATCACGACTCCTGTCATCATATGTGCATGGACAATATCTGGTTGAAACTCTTGTATGATTTTTCGATAATGCCCAGATGCTTTGATTAAATTCGGGGGTGTTCTAGACTGATTCAATTGAAAGTGTTGAGCGCTATAACTTGCTAGTAATGCCTCATATTCACCGCCGGCAGATGCCATCGCAACATCGTGACCAGATGCAGCTTGCAAACAAGCTAGGTCTACTGCCACATTGACAATACCGTTACCGACTTTTTGTATATGATTAGTAAGATGTAGTATACGCATTTAAATTACTCCACAGTGGTCGCTGATATTAAATTGGTTAACTTTACGACTTGAGACGCAACAAGAGCTTAACTCTTAAAAATAAATAAGTTTCAGCTTTTAGGATTCTACTTTGAAGAATATTTCATAAGAACCCAAAAAGCGCTTGATAAAGCCAGGAGGTAGACCTTCAAGTTGAGAAGAATATGAGGCGATCGCTCTATTTTTTTTGTCTTGAACGGCTGCAATTGATAGCCTATAAGCATCTGCTATATCCTGCAACTTCAACATAATAAATAGTGGGGCTCTCCAAAATAACCAGATGGCATACTCTAGCAGTTCAACTTCGATTTTGGCTTGAGCGATCGCTTCTTTAACTAAGCTATATGCAGCTTCATGATCCTGATGACAATCTTTTTCATGGGGAACGTAGACTTCCCCTGGTTTATACTTCTGAAGCAATTCAGCTATCTGCTCAATTGTCTGTTGTCGTTGCAATGCTTCTAAATCTCGCAATGTTCCATCTGCCTTATCCAAAAAGTAAATTTCTGATGATTCAACTCCTAAAATACTTAATGCTGTTACGGCTTCTTGTTTGCGAATTTCGATAATTTTATCTTTCATTTCCGAATTTTCGCTAACTGAACCCTGTCCATCCGTCAGAAAAGCTACTACTACTGGTATTCCCTGTTCCCTTTTAAGGGCAATCATCCCACCACAACCAAAAGTTTCATCATCTTGATGCGGAGAAAACACCATTGCAGATTTTTTGCTAAATGTTAGCGGTATACTTCCACGACGCAAAATCCACCTAACTAGTAAGGTAGAGTGCATATATTGCACTTGATAAAGCCAGGTATGTGGAACTAATTTTTCTAATCTTTGGAGAGTTTTTTTTAAATTCATACTCACTTTTTTACTTCAAATAATATAAACAATTGTGGTTTTTTTCTTTATTCAATGCATATTTTTCGTAACTTTATTTGTGGCTTTTACAAACAAAGGTAGCTATGCTGAGGGCTGAGGGCACTTATGAAAGAAGTGTCAATATAAACGCTACTTTCTGCGTATAAAGCCCATTTTAAAAAAAGAATTATAGCCAGATGCGTAGCCCTAAGTATAAAAAGTCCTTGTTTCCATCCCACGTTTTTAAACGTGCGTTCCCCTCTGCTTTCAGACAAGCGTACTTCTGCCTTCTGAAATAATACCAGTTTTATTAATATCACTTTCAGATTTTTACTTAGGCTTAAAAAAATCATACTTAATTTTAACAGTCCCTTTACTTATTCTTAATTTATTCAACTTCTTGACATAATAATATGCGAAGCAATATTATTTATTTGCTTGGTGACTAATTTCAATTAAATTCAATTATTAACTTTAATTGTTTCCGCTTCTGCCCAGTTTATAATAACATTTCTTCTTAATAATATTAAGTGAATAAATATGAGTTAAAACTAACTTTACCTAAATTTACATATAAAATATATTGTATTTTAAATTACATATATTTCCTTTCCCTACACGAAGCATGAGCAGATTTTAAAGTACAATCACTACCCAATTTTTGATATTAGCGGTTATGTGCTGTTACAGGTTAAAGGTTAGAGTGTATTTTTTGGTTAAAAAATACCACACCTGTGCGTAATACTACCATGAATCATCCAAAAAATGTCTAAAAACATACTTTAAATTAAATTATTGATAGACTACTCTTTTCCCGGTGGAAGAATACCAAAATATTTTTTATCTCACGCAGAGACGCAGAGAAAGAAAAAATAGGTAATTTTAGAGCGGTAAGGTAGTAAATCAGACATTCGGTATCAGCCAAGTACAGCTTGGTTGCAATCCGCAGATCCCCGACAACTTTTACGAAGTCGGGGCAAATCGTTTCTGCGCGTTTGATCCAGGATTGCTATAGTAGTCTGTCAAACTCCTAAATGACGGTTAGAGAAACGCAAGGGTATCACCGTCTCTATAGAAAATCTATCCCTCAATTAGTCTTTGACGCACTACTAGTCGGTTGTAAACTTTCATCCAATTCTTTTGAAACTCTGTAGCACTATAGATAAAAGTACATATTGAAGGTCAATTTGCTTTTATAAGGACGCTTGGACACTTAAAGAGGAATTTTCCTGCTTTTTTGTGAACTCGGTTGATGTTGTAAGATTGCAGCTATTATTGAGCATTAAATTGCACACCAGCTAAAATCAAATTAATTGTCTGTTGAGTGTACTGCTCAATTATTTCTGGATTTCGCAAGTCTAAATCTGGTTTTGCATACTTAAGATTTTCGTAGGCATCGAAGTAAAAAGTACAAACTGCGGCAATATGAATTGCAGTCAAAAACGGGTCAACTGAACGAAAGCAACCTTCTGCCATCCCACGTTCTAAAATATTAATAACTTGCTGGAAACCTTCTTGCCAGTTTGTCTGTTTGTAAAACTTACCTTGATTTTGATTCGCTTCTTGAAATAAAATCATGCCTAAGTGAGGATGCTGGACTCTATAAGCAATAGCTGCTTGAATAACCTGCTTCAAGGCTTCTTCCGGTGGCAAATTATCTAAGTTAGTTTCCCGAATCATGTCGTTTATTGGAAAGTCGAGTCGGTGCAAGACTGCTTGATATAGCTTTTCCTTACTCTCAAAATAGTAGTAAATCATGGCTTTGGTAACACCACTACCCGAAGCGATCGCTTCAGTTCGCGCTCCAGAAAGACCATGCTTGGCAAACTCTTCCGTCGCTGCATCCAATATCTGCGCTTTCGTCGCTTCAGCATCGCGCACTTGTCGAGGTTTGTTGGATGAAGATTTTGATTGCGTTGAACGACCCACAGCTCACCATCAAAGAGACGAAGATCATCTTAACGAAAAAATTGGTTAGTAGTTGACAGACAAGATAAAATTGATTAAATTAATAACTAACTAAAAAATTAGTTAAATAATTTCGGCATAACTCATTCAGTAGATGAAGTAGAAAAACTTACGCACGAAACTTACCGTAAGCTGACTTAATCTACAGGATTTTGCCGTAATCATAAAAGGAAGAAAATAACAATGTCTATGCTTTTTGGCGCACCTTGGCTGTTAGCACACAAATCGATGTTAGAGGTAAACAAACCGAGAAAAGTTTCCCTCTACGGTTGTGATTACGTGCTGTGGAAAGATGCAGCAGGTAAAATCAGCGCTTTACCTAATGCTTGTCCTCATATGGGAGCAATGTTATCTGAAGGTTGGTGTCAGCAACGTGAAGATAAAACTAGTGTTGTAGTTTGCCCATTTCATGCTTTGGAATTTGACAGTGAAGGTTGTACTATTTTGCCCGGTTCAAATAAGAAAACATTACCACAATTGCAACCGTTAGAACTGATTATTGAAGATGATTTTATTTGGTCTTATGGCGGATATGAACCTAAAGTACCAATTCCGACAATTTTGAATGAAATAACTGCCAAGTATGACTTTATTGGACATACAGCAGACACCAGTGTGGAGACAGACTTGCTCACCATGCTGCTAAATATGCACGACTATAACCATCAAAACGGCACTCATCGTCCTTTATTTAAAATTGAAGAAGTGCAATTTGAGAAGTTTATCGACAACGGGCATCAATCTCACGCTTTTTTTGATATGCCTACAGCATCTACAACTTTAAAAGAAAAAATCAGCAATCCTGACTTATTTCTACTACCAAAAGTCCTGAAACCACACTTGGAAAATCACTTTCCATCTTTAATAATTTCACATGTTGAAAACTGGGCGGGTAAAGTTGCTCAATGTCATTTATTTGTACCAGAATCGCAGATGCGGACACGCACTTATGTATTGATGTTTGGGCAAGCAAAACATCCCGCATTTAAAGCATTGGGTAACAAGTTTCTCAATTTTGCCAAAGTTATTGTCGAACAAGATGCAGATATTTTAGGGAAGATTTACCCAAATACTCCACAGAAAATTAAGCTGAATAATGAAGTGGGGATGGATTGGGTAAGACGCAATTTTGCAAGTTTTCCCGAAACTGTGGAGCCGAATCTTTCTAAGTAGTTATACACAACTGCGTTTTCCTAGTTTTATTTTCAGGATAAAAGGCGATCGCCTTTTATTGCATTCTATTTGCTACAAGCAAATTCTGCGCGATCGCCTTTATCCCATCTGTAAAATTACCATGTAATTTTCATAAACTACAACTTTATTGAAAAATTATATTTTCATCGCAATTATGAATTAATTGTAAAATGTGCTGATATCTTATATGAAATTATCATAAATTTAATTTTGGCAATGTTACTATTACTTAGCATTATTTAGGTTGATGCTTTTTGTCAATTTATCAAATTGGAGGTGAAAGTGCATTTTATTAAAAATAAATACAAAAACATAAATTTTCTAGTAGCTAGAATATTAAATTTTACCAGAGTAAAAACGATAGATTTTTCTGACGTTAGAGGTGATGTTTTAGCAGGGATGACTGTAGCATTAGCATTGATTCCAGAATCTCTGGCTTTTTCTGCTATAGCTAAAGTTGAGCCAATGGTAGCTCTATATACTTCGTTTTGTATAGCCATCGTTATTTCCGTGTTTGGTGGAAGACCGGCAATGATTTCGGCTGCAACTGGTTCGATGGCATTACTGATGACATCACTAGTAGAAAAATATGGAGTTGAATATTTATTTGCAGCCACTATTTTAACTGGGATAGTTCAATTTGTGATGGGAGTTGGCAAGTTAAGCAAATTTTTTAGTTTTATTCCCCAATCAGTTATAGCAGGTTTTATTAATGCGCTAGGCATATTAATCTTTGTCGCTCAAGTTAAACAATTTGCTGGACAACCTTGGCAAATGTATTTGATGGTAGCAGCCACATTGGCTATCGTTTATCTTTTACCTCGTTTCACTAAAATTGTACCATCACCGTTAGTTGCGATTGTAATTATGACAATCGTAGCAATGTCTACAAAATTAAATGTTCGGAGAGTCGGAGATATTGGTAATATTACAGGTACACTACCATCGTTTCATTTGCCGCATATTGATTTTTCTTTAGAAAGCTTTTTTATTATTTTGCCTTACTCGTTAACGCTGTCGATTGTGGGTCTTTTAGAATCATTATTAACGACAGATTTAATAAATGAGTTAACAGAAACTAAGAGTTCTAAAAATCGAGAAGTCAAAGGTCAGGGTATTGCCAACATTGTCACAGGCTTTTTTGGTGGAATGGCTGGTTGTGGGATGGTTGGGCAATCAATTATTAATATTAGGTCTGGAGGTAAAGGACGTTTATCAACTTTTGTATCTGGGGCTTTTTTGTTAACTTTAATCTTTGTTTTTCGAGATATAGTTAAGCAGATACCGATGGCAGTATTGATTGGTATCATGATTATGGTGGCTTTTGAAACTTTTAGTTGGAAATCATTACAAGAGTTAAGAAAAATGCCGTTGACTGATGCGATTGTCATGCCTGTAACGGTAGCGATCGCTCTCTTGACTAATGACCTTGCTAAAGGTGTTTTGGTAGGTGTAATTATTAGCACTTTTATTTTCGCTTGGAAAGCAGCCCAAATCAAAGTAGTCAAATCATTCGACGCTTTTGGGGCGAAAATATATACAATATCGGGACAACTTTTCTTTGGTTCAATTACCAACTTTATTGAGTTCTTTAACTATGCAGAAGACCCGGAAAAAGTAATCATTGACTTTCATCATGCTCATGTGTGGGATCATGCCGCTGTAACTGCAATTTTTCAGGTAGTTACTCGATACCAAAAATTAGATAAGCATGTGGTTATTATTGGTATGAATCAAGAAAACCAGTCATTTATGAGTCAGGTAGGATTGGAAGAATTTGTGAAGTGAGCGTGATTTCATAACAATTGAAGGGGAATGTTGCGATCGCTCTGCATTGGCATAACATCGCTCTGCATTGGCATTGCAGGGTATTGCCAAATTTAATTTGCTACGAATTAATGAAATGCTGTATTAAGTCATATATATAGATAACAGAGCCTGATTTGAGCGATCGCCACTCATGATTATGAAAGACTCTCGTAAGTAAGTTCCTTATTTCCCCAGTTCGTTTCTTGCAGAAATTCATCGAATGTCGTCAAAAGTCCAGGAAACTCTTGACGCAAGTGCTGCACATCAGCTTGATAACCCTTGTGGCGATACCACTGAATCAAAGCGTACAATTCTTTTTGAAATAAAAGTAAGAACATCCACGCAGGTGTTTCTTTGTGAACAACAGTTGTCCCCTGCGCTTGAGAAAATGCCTTTGCAAGTTGCTTTGGAGTCAGCACATCAGAAGCAAGTTCAATTTCTTGACCGATGTACTTGTCAGGATTTTTAATCACGTAAGCAGCAACGCGACCCATATCTATAGTTGTAATCAGATGTAAAGGCTTGTCAGGCTGAATCGAAAATGGGAAAGTTCCCTTAAGTATCGATGGACGCGTGTACTTTTTCCAAAACTCCTCCATAAACAAACACGCTCGCAACATGGTTGTCGGTAAGCTAGCTGAAGAGAGAATTTGCTCAACCTTGTACTTTTGCTCAATGTGGGGAATTCCGGAATTTCTGTCTGCACCACCTGCCGAGTTATAAACGAAGTGCTTAATGTCGGCTTTTTTTGCCGCTTGTGCAACGCGCTTTGCCCTCTCAACTTCTAGCGGGTCAGGTTTGGCAGAGTCCGCTGAAGTAGCGTGGCAATAAATAGCCGAAATGCCGTTCATAGCTGCTACGAGGGAGTTTTCATCGTCTAAGTTGGCTTCAACCAACTCAACTCCAGCCTCGGTCATTTTGGACAGGGAAGGACGGTTAAGGTCAATTTTTCTAGTTATGGCACGCAGGTTAGTAAGTTGCTGTTGGTGAAATCCTTTGACCACATTACCACCGGTGCCACCAGTAACACCGATGAGCAGAACTTTACCAACTTTCGACTCTGTAGTACCAGAATCTGACATGCTATTACCTAGAGTTATTCGTTTACATTAAGTTTAGACAAAGGAGGCAAAGCAAACAATGATTGAGCAGCAACCTAATGTAGACAATACTTTTTTATTTGAACAGTTGTGGGGTATTACAAACGAACTCAGGCAGAAGTTGGATGCTCGTTTTACGTTACATCCAGAGCCTTCTACAAAAAGCTTACAGAGCTATTCTGCCATGACAGGAGAGGCACATGGTTCGCTCAATACCTTCTCTGGAGATGAAATTGATTGGTTAGTGCATTCGTGGTTGCGCGATCGCCAATCGGGTTTTTCCAACATGCA
>JBPCQW010000231.1:0-5550 GCA_050997715.1 Hassallia sp. | reverse complement strand
ATTCGTAAAGTTATTTACAAGCCATTTGTCAAAAATGTTACTTTTACGAAAAAAAACAGCATTCTACTTAACAGATTTAGAAACCTCTGTAGGTAAAGCGATAAATCTCACAATTGCTGGACTAGTTTTACTGTCCTCAGTAATATTTGTGGTGGAGACTTATACTATTCCCAATGCAGTTAGATTGCAATTAAATATAGTAGATACCGTAATAGTAATAATTTTCGGTGTAGAATACATACTCCGCTTCTGGAGTACAGACAACAAAATTAAGTATATTTTTAGCTTTTACTCGATTATTGATTTAATGGCAATTTTGCCATTTTTTCTCGGAACAGCTGATATCAGCTTTATCCGATTGTTGCGATGGTTTAGAATTTTACGGTTAATCAGATTTATAGATAGAAAATCTGTTTTTGGTAATATTAGCACCGAAGATGGTGTAATTTTGGGACGGATACTATTTACGCTATTTGCAATTATATTTGTTTACTCAGGCTTAATTTATCAAGTTGAGCATCCAGTTAACCCAAAAGTTTTCAGAACTTTTTTGGATGCCTTTTATTTTTCGATTGTCACCATGACAACTGTGGGATTTGGTGACGTTACACCAATTTCTGAATTAGGTCGCTTGCTGACAGTATCGATGATTTTAACAGGTATTGCGCTGATTCCTTGGCAAGTAGGTGATTTAATTAAGCGGTTGGTAAAAACTGCTAATCAAGTAGAAATAGTTTGTCCGGGTTGCGGTTTAGCTTTTCACGATGCAGATGCTCAATTTTGTAAAAGTTGCGGTACAAAGTTATCTGGTGTCATTGACTCAAGCGTAGAAGATGTAATTTCGACTTATTAGACTTGGGGAATGAAATTTGCAGCTATATTTGAAAGACTCAGATCCCCGACAACTTCTGCGAAGTCGGGGCAAATCGTTTATCACCAAAACTTGTGTATATGAAAAAACGTGGTTTTTAACTTATGAAGGCGATCGCTATTTCAAGGTATACTGGTTTCGTTATGCGATTCACCGCGACTGTAAATCACAACTAGCGATCGCTATTTGGTTTCCCTTCCCCCAAGGACAATTACATCATATAGTGCGGGGAATAGGCAGTAAAGAGCTACCTAATCATTAACTTCTAACAAACCAGGTGGCGGTGTAATTTCAATCCGGCGATTTTTTAAGTCTACCACCGGGGCGATCGCTTTCACAAACGGAATTAAAACAGACTTCGGATTTTTGATTTTAGATTTGGGATTGGAGTTGTTTGTCTCCCCCTCCCCCTCCTCTTGCTGATGTAACTCCACATCAAGCAAATCGTTCCCAGCAGCCATGATATCAACCACTGTACCGACAAGTTCACCTGATTCTTGCATAAAAACAGGCAAACCAATCAAATCAACCACATGATACTCATCTTCTCCTAATTCTGGGCGATCGCTTTCTGGCACCAACAACTTACAAGCGCGTAATTCTTCCGCAGAGTCGCAATTATCCACACCAGCTAACTTGAGTACATACAAATTTTTCCCATCAATATAGCGTCCCGTCAGTAATTCTATCGGTTGCGGTTCAACTTCACCAGGACGCAATAACCAGCGTTTTCCAGGAACCTCAAAACGTTCTGGAAAGTCCGACTCCGGATAAACCCGCACCTCTCCAGACAAACCTTGAGGTGCGACAATCTTACCAATTTCTAGCCAACCATCTGGGGTGGGAGGGGGGATGGGGAGAGCGGGGGATGGGGAGAGGGGGGGAGGGGGGGAAGAATTTATCTGTTGCTTCCCTTTTTTCTGCTGCTTCCCTTTCTTCCTCTGTTGCCCCTGCTTCCCTGCTCCTCTAGTTTCCATCTTACCCTCTCCTTTTTTGTGTCATTGGCTACTTAGCGATTCATTTAAGCACTCACAGCTGCACGCTGATAAACTTGTTGAGCTACTTTTGCTAAACGCTGCATTCCGATAGCAATTTCTTCGTCGCTACCGGTAAGGCTGATTCGCAAACATTGGTGCTTGTGTAACCAATCTTCTCGCAAACCGGGGAAAAAGCTACTACCAGGTACAACAATTACACCCACCTGCTTGAGTTGTTGATAAAATTCCCAATCAGTAATCGGTAACTCATCTAACCACAACCAAGCAAAAATTGCACCTTCACCACGATGGAGGAACCAAGGTAAATCCTTGGGCATGGCAGCAAATAAATTTTCTTCTAAAACAGTGAATTTATTTTGATAAAATGAGCGGATGATTTGTTCAGAGATTTCTGCAAGTTTACCAGAATTAATAGCGCGAGCGGCGATCGCTTGTCCATACCGAGAAGGATGAATACACATATTTGTCTGGAAGCACTCCAGCACATGAATCCACTCTTCATCCCCAATCGCAATTCCAATGCGCTCTCCGGGTAATCCAGCTTTTGATAAACTCATGCAGTGTAAGATATTTTCTCCAAAAACTGGTGTCATTTCGGTGAAATTCAACGCTGGGTAAGGAGGTGCATAAGCTGAGTCGATCAACACTGGTGCATTAAAAGGTGCAGCGAGGGCAGCGATTTTTTTGACTTCATCATCGGTGAGAACATTACCCGTGGGGTTACAGGGACGAGAGAAGATGACGCAGCCGGTGTTTTCTGTAATCTCGAGTTGGCTGAAATCTGGACGATATTTAAATTTATGTGCCCCTGCGTCAATATCCAAAGTTGGTTTGTAGGCGATTAAAGCTTCAGCACATAAAGTAACACCACCATAACCTGTATAATCAGGGCTGAGGGGTAAGATAATTTCTTTTAAATCGCCATTGGTAGTGTAACCGCCGAAGACATTGGCAGCGTAGAAATAAAGACTTTGACTGCCTGGAGTTAGAAGGATATTACGTTCAGTTAAGTTTAAGCCATAGCGTTTGTTAAAGTCGTTAGCGATCGCTTCCACTAACGGTGCATAACCCTGACTCGAACCGTAGCGACAAACGACTTCACCATATTCAGAACTAGCCAGCAAATCTGCCGTACAATCGCGCCATAACTGCTCAACCTCTGGTAAAATCAACGGGTTCCCAGCACTCAAATTAATAAATTGCTGCCCCGCACCGGCTCGTAATGTTTCGTTAATGTCCTTCATAATCGCTCTGACACCAGTCAGGTTGGACATTTGATCGCCAATTTTACTAAGGGCAGGTTTCATAAGCAGTGCAACACGATAAACTGAGGAATTGACAAATTATATAGCGGTTTTGCTGGCGGGTCGATATTACCTCGAAGCTTTACCACCTGTAACTAATGTACCAATCTCCTTCAAAAATGCCATCTTAAACACTCTTTTTTGCGACGGCAGTCGCTCATGGGGGTAACGAACATGACCGTGTTGCCTCGTGTTGGTGTGAGGCAAAATAATAGTTTAATCTACACAAAAGGCACAAAAGTGGAAGTTAAAGCAGCGATCGCTTACGGTGCAGGCAAGCCATTAAGTATTGAAACAGTACAACTTGAATCCCCACACGCTGGAGAAGTTTTAATCGAAATTAAAGCCACCGGCGTTTGTCATACCGATGCTTACACCCTTTCGGGAAAAGACCCTGAAGGGTTATTTCCGGCAATTTTGGGACATGAAGGTGCTGGTATTGTCGTGGAAATTGGCAAAGGTGTCACCAGCTTAAAACCGGGGGATCATGTGATTCCTTTATACACTCCCGAATGCCGTCAGTGTGAATATTGCCTAAGCTTAAAAACCAACCTTTGTCAAGCAATTCGCACTACTCAAGGACGCGGTGTCATGCCTGATGGTAGTAGTCGCTTTTCTATCGACGGGCAGATGATTCATCACTACATGGGTACATCTACCTTTGCAAATTATACAGTATTGCCAGAAATTGCGGTAGCGAAAATTCGCTCTGATGCGCCTTTTGATAAGGTTTGTTACATCGGCTGCGGCGTAACTACGGGTATCGGTGCAGTTATCAATACAGCAAAAGTTGAACCGGGTGCGAATGTGGTAGTTTTCGGGTTGGGTGGTATTGGCTTGAATGTCATCCAGGCAGCGCGGATGATAGGAGCTAATATGATTGTCGGGGTGGATATTAATCCGAATAAACGCGCTTTGGCAGAAAAATTTGGGATGACCCACTTTGTTAATCCCAAGGAAGTTGAAGGTGATTTGGTTGCTTATTTGGTGGATTTAACTAAAGGTGGTGCTGATTATTCTTTTGAGTGTATTGGTAATGTGAATCTTATGCGGCAAGCTTTAGAATGCTGTCATAAAGGTTGGGGTGTCAGCGTGATTATTGGTGTTGCTGCTGCGGGTGAAGAAATTAAAACTCGTCCTTTTCAACTTGTGACTGGACGTGTTTGGAAAGGTTCGGCTTTTGGTGGTGCGAGAGGACGTACAGATGTGCCGAAAATTGTTGATTGGTATATGGATGGGAAGATTAATATTGATGATTTGATTACTCATGTTATGCCGATTGAGAAGATTAATGATGCTTTTGATTTGATGCATAAAGGTGAGTCGATTCGGAGTGTTGTGACGTTTTGACGAACCGCAGAGAGCGCAGAGAGCGCAGAGGAAGAGGTTGAGAGAGTTCCTCGTTCCCAGCCTCAGGCTGGGAATGCATACGGTGAGGCTCTGCCTCACATTGTCTTGTAAAATACTGGAGGCAGCAGCCCTCCTGATTAGCATTCCCAGCTAGAATCTGGGAACGAGTAATGACTAATATCAATTTAATCTCAGAATATAAATCTTTCGGTGGTAAAGTCGGCTTTTACTCCCACCTTTCTTCCACCTGTAATGGTGAAATGCGTTTTGCTGTCTATCAACCACCGCAAGCAAAAACGCAAGCTGTGCCGGTTCTTTATTTCCTCTCCGGTTTGAGTAGTACGGAAGAGAATTTTATGGTGAAGGCGGGGGCGCAACGCTTTGCCGCAGAGTATGGTTTAATGTTGGTTGCACCAGATACAAGTCCACGCAATACTGGGATTGCGGGTGAGGATGATGAGTGGGATTTTGGTACGGGTGCTGGCTTTTATGTTGATGCTACTTCACAACCGTGGCGATCGCACTATCAAATGTACACCTATATTGTCTCTGAATTACCTGCTTTAATTAACGAACATTTCCCCACACAACCTGAAAAACAAAGCATTTTTGGTCATTCGATGGGGGGACATGGTGCTATTGTTTGTGCGTTGAGAAACCCGAATTTATATAAATCTGTATCCGCTTTCGCTCCCGTTGTTGCACCTATGCGTTGTCCTTGGGGAGAAAAGGTACTCAGCGGCTATTTGGGTGATGATAAAGTAAGTTGGGCTGCTTACGATGCGAGTGAATTGGTGCAAAAAGAAAGATATCACAGTTTGATTTTGATTGACCAAGGTACTGATGATAAGTATTTAACTGAGCAATTAAAGCCAGAGTTATTTGAACAAGCTTGCGCTGCTGTCAAACAACCTTTAAAGTTGCGTTATCAAGAAGGCTATGACCACGGTTATTATTTTATCGCTACTTTTATTGAAGATCATATTCGCCATCATGCGATCGCTCTTTCAAAGTCTTGAGTTAATTT
>JBPCQW010000115.1:0-4715 GCA_050997715.1 Hassallia sp. | reverse complement strand
GCCGTTTCTCGGTCAGGCTTTTCAGTAAAGCGATTAACGTGATAAGCTGGCAACTCATCAAAGCTACCAATATGAGCGCCTTCTTCAATGTAGCCGTAGCCAGTTGATGGAAAAGTAGGCTTGATCCCCAGTGTGACAATCGCTTCTGAGCTTGCCGCAAGTTGAGTAGCAGCACTCAAAGTACCTGCAAACGCTTCTAGGTCAGCAATCCAGTGGTCAGCCGGGAAAAAGCCGATAATCGCCTCGTCTCCGTAACGCTTTTTAATTTCCAAACTTGCCCAAGCAACAGCTGCGGCAGTGTCCCTTCCCTGTGACTCGACAAGTAAATTTTCAGATGGCAGTGATGGTAGTTGTTCTCGCACTCCTTGAGCTATCTGACTAGAAGTTATTACCCACAAATTCTCCCAACCGTCAGCAATTTGTAGCAGGCGATCGGCAGTTGCTTGTAGAAGACTTCTAGAGCTACCATCAAGACTTAAAAATTGCTTGGGTCGCAAAGCGCGACTCAGAGGCCAAAAACGCTCACCTTTACCACCTGCAAGAATTACGGGGAAAAATGGAGTATTCATTATGTCATCAAAACCTAAGCAACAAACATTACAAGTGTACTGTGACAATTTCCACTGGCAAGTTTTGTAGCTTCGATTAACATACGTTTAGGGAGTGGTTGAGTGGGGAGATAATCGTGATAAAACAAGTAGAATTTTCAGAAAATCAAGTAACGCCGCATCAAGTAGAACTGCCGGAAAATCAGGTAGAAGTGCCAGAAAATCAGCTATTACCTGATGTACAAGACGAAATAGAACTAAAACAGCCGACAGCGAACCGTAGCGTTGTCGAATCGGTGAGTTCCATCCCCAACGAGCTTTACGATCGCTTGGGTTTAAGTATGCCTCGCTGGTTGTTGTGGATACTCACAGCAGTTTTAGGTATCGTTTTATCTGGTTTGCTCGTTTCCACATTGGCGCTGTGGACTCCACTATGGAGCGATTTGGATCGAACCGATGAAGAACTTCTTGCCGGTAAAGATCCGCAGAAAATGCCAATGCCGGGAGAGTTGGCAGACAGACTCTCTCAATATAAGCTTTCCCGCCCGATGAATATCTTAATCATGGGCATTGAACCAACTAACGGCACCGTTGATGGTTCACCAGAAAGCTTTGCAGGCAAAAGCGATACCATGCTGCTGGTACGGTTAAACCCCAGCGACAAATCGATTCGGGTACTTTCAATTCCCAGAGATACGATGATCTCAATTCCCGAAAAGGGATTGACCAAAGTATCCGATGCTAACGCTCAAGGTGGTCCCGTCTTGGCAGCACGGGTAGTTAGTCGTACCTTAAATAATGCCCCTATTGATCGCTATATTCGCATCTCTACCAGCGGCTTACGCCAGTTGGTAGATCAATTAGGTGGTGTAGAAGTCTACGTTCCTAGTTCGATGGAATACCAAGATTCATCTGGACAAGCTTCTTTAGTTAGAGGCTGGCAAACCCTCAACGGTGATCAAGCAGAAGAATTTATTCGATACCGCGACCCAGGTATGGGAGATTTGCCGAGAGTCCAGCGCCAGCAAGCAATGTTGGCAGGATTAGTCAATCGTCTCAATAACCCCACTGTACTACCCAGGTTGCCGCAATTAACCCGGATGATGCGGAAGTATTTTGATACCAACCTGAAGATGGAAGAAATGATGGCACTGGTCAACTTTTCCGTCAATGTGGAACGAGATAATTTCCAAATGACGATGTTGCCAGGTATTTTCAGCCGTTTAAGCCAAGACCCAAATAGCTATTGGCTGGATATGACCGGACAACAAAGATTATTGAATGATTACGTTGGGGTGAATCTGACTGGTATTAAGCCAGATGTCCGACCAGTCCAGAACCTCAAAATTACTATTCAAAATGCTTCTAATCAACCTCAATTAACTGAAAAAGTTATCAAATATCTCAAACAAAAAGGCTTTACAAAAATTAACACAGCAACTGATTGGCCCGATACCCAACGCCAAACTCAGATTGTTGTCCAAAAAGGAAACCGCCAAGCAGGAATTGACCTACAAAATATTTTAGGCTTAGGTAATATCGATGTCTCCTCTACCGGCGACCTCGAATCTGACCTAACAATCCGTATTGGTAAGGATTGGAAGTAGTCAAGCGCTACGCACGGGGAGTGGGGAGTAGAGACGCGATGTTCCTCGCGTCTCTACAAAAGTAGTGAGTGGGGTTTATTACTGCCTACTGCCTACTCCCTATTCCCCACTCCCTTTTTTAGTAAATTTATGAAAAAGATTTTGCTTCGCTTTTTTAGTTTGATTGTAGCTTTGCTGCTAGCTGGATTGTGGATAATACTTAATCCCCATCCGGCTTTTGCTCAAGTCAATACAATCAATTACAGCAATATGAGTTTAGAAAACCGTGATTTTTCTAATATTGATTTGACGGGTGTAACTTTTGTGGCAGCGGAAATGCGGGGGGCAAATTTCCAAGGAAGCAATTTAACTAATGCAATTCTCACCAAGGGAGTTTTACTAAAAGCTAATTTAGAAGGTGCAAACCTTTCAGATGCTTTAGTTGATCGCGTAACTATGGATGGTGCAAACCTGAAGAATGCGATTTTTACACAAGCGACCTTGACAAGCAGCCGTTTTTATGATGCGGATATAACGGGTGCTGATTTTACCGATGCTTTGATTGACCGCTATCAAGTCTCATTATTGTGCGATCGCGCATCGGGTGTCAATCCAGTTACAGGTGTTTCCACACGCGAGAGTTTGGGGTGTCGGTAGGGATTGGGGATTAGGGATTAGGGACTAGGGACTAGGGACTAGGAACGCTTGAAGGAGCGATTATTGACGTATATCTCTTTATTTCCAGTCCCCAGTCCCCATTCCCCAGTCCCCAGTCCCCAATGCCCATTTTCAAAATTTGCCTGACAGAGTATCCGATTTCGGGTTAAATATTCAAGAGATACGCTATCGCTTGAGTTGTCAATAATAATTCGTGGCACAACAAAAAACTTCTCGTTCTCTTACTGGAATAGCTGGCATTGTCGCAGCTGCAACGTTAATTAGTAAAGTCTTTGGTTTGGTACGTCAGCAAGCGATCGCTGCGGCTTTTGGTTTGGGACCGGCTGCTGATGCTTTTAACTACGCTTATACGATTCCTGGATTTCTGTTGATATTGCTAGGGGGGATTAACGGACCATTTTATAGTGCGGTTGTCAGCGTTTTATCGAAGCGCAAGCAAGAAGAAGCGGCTCCCTTAGTGGAAACGATAACGACGCTGATCGGTGGTATGCTGTTAATCGTGGCGGTGATTGTGGTAATTTTTGCGCCGCAGATGATTGACATCTTTGCACCTGGTTTGAGACTGGGACACAAAGATTTAGTGAGAGCGATCGCTATTTTGCAACTCCAGATAATGGCACCAATTGCAGTCTTAGCCGGACTGATTGGTATTGGCTTTGGAGTTCTCAACGCTGCTAATCAATTCTGGCTACCTTCTATTAGTCCGTTATTTTCCAGCATTACAGTTATTGCAGGTTTGGGTTTCCTTTATCTGCAATTGGGTGAAAAAATTAGCAGTCTTGAATATGCCAAGTTGGGTGGAATTGTTTTGGCAGGAGGAGTTTTAGCCGGCGCAGTTTTGCAATGGTTGGTGCAGGTAATTGTGCAAGCAAAGTCTGGTTTGGGTACATTGCGGTTGCGATTTGATTTTAATCAGCCTGGGGTAAGAGATGTTCTGAAAATCATGGGACCAGCTACCTTTTCCTCTGGGATGCTGCAAATCAACCTCTACACAGATTTGTTTTTCGCTTCCTTGATTCCCATTATCGGGGTTGCTGCTGCTTTAAATAATGCGTCTTTACTGGTGCAAACTCCTTTAGGAATCATTTCTAATATGATTTTGGTTCCTTTATTACCGATGTTTGCTCGACTTGCTGACCCGAATAATTGGGATGAGTTAAAATCACGCATTCGTCAAGGTTTATTGCTTTCAGCTTTCACTATGCTACCCTTGGGTGCATTGATGATAACGCTTTCTGTGCCAATTGTCCGCATAGTTTACGAACACGGTGCTTTTGAGAGAGGAGACTCAGCGCTGGTGTCTTCGCTGCTAATTGCCAACGGAATTGGCATGTTTGTTTATTTAGGACGTGATGTTTTGGTGCGGGTGTTTTATGCCTTAGGCGATGGTGATACACCTTTTCGCATCAGTATGATTAATATCTTCTTTAACGCTGTATTTGATTACCTTTTAATTAAACCTTTTGGCGCTTCAGGCTTGGTTTTGGCAACTGTAACTGTAAATTGCAGTTCAGTAATCATGCTGTTATTTTTACTTAATCGCAAGTTAAATGGTTTACCTTTGCGCGAGTGGAGTTTACCGTTTTTAGGTTTGATTGCTGCTAGTATTGCAGGTGGAATAGCCAGCTTTGCGACTCTGGAACTTTCTCAGCACTATTTAGGTAAAGAAGGTTTGCTGATTTTGCTGCTTGAGTTATCTGTATCTGGTGTAATCGGGATTGCCATTTTTGGCATCATTGCCTCATGGATCAGATTACCAGAGGTGAATGTTTTTGTTTCTCGTCTGCGTCAGCGGTTTTTGAAGAAATAGTCAAAAGTTAGTGGTTAGTGGATAGTGGTTAAGAGTAATTTTCGACAACGCTGCAACTAATACTGTTTCTCTATGAAGATGCAATTAATAGCC
>JBPCQW010000015.1:0-22955 GCA_050997715.1 Hassallia sp. | reverse complement strand
GCGATCGCCTGAATATTCACTGCCAAAGATAGATAAGAACAAACAAAATAATCCAGATGACATCAACAAAGTGCCAAAACAGAGAAGTTGCATTCACCCCGAAATGTCCTGAATCGAAATTACCGGGAATGAAAGAGCGCACTAGAATAATCATCTGCAACAGAATACCAGTGAGAACATGCAAACCGTGGAAACCTGTTAACAGATAGAAAATCCCCCCAAATACCCCTGAAGTGAAACCAAAAGTCAAATTACTCCATTCAATACCTTGTCCTACTAAAAAGTAAGTTCCCATTGCCATTGTTGTCAAAAGATACAAGCGATATTGCATCAATTTATGGCTTTGCAGAGCGCGTTCTGCCAAATAGATGACGAAGCTACTAGCAACAAGAACCACCGTATTAATTGAGGGATCTTTAACTTCGAGTCCAGAAACACCAATTGGTAGCCAATTGGGTGTCGTTGTTTTGTAGAGAATATATCCGGCGAAAAAACTCAGGAAAATAACGCTTTCAGATAGTAAGAAAACGATGAAGCCAAACATCTTGTTGCCTTCTTCGTCATGAGTATGCTCATGTAAAGGTGGTTGCAATTCTTCGGAAACTAAATAACTGTCCATTGCTTGAATTCTCCTTTATCTTGTGTCGAGTTCTGGTTAAGAGTCAGAGACTGTGAACCCATTGATATAATGTCCCTAGTTGGGGCACATATTGTAGAGACGTTCCACCGGAACGTCTCTACGACGGTTATGCAGAAACAAGTTAATCTACACCTGTCAAAGTTGGGTTTGTCGGCTCATATTGATGAGTATGAACTTGAGCAATTAACGGTTCAGATTTGCCATAACCGTAAGGTTCGCTGATGACAATGGGAATTTCTTCAAAGTTCTCTACTGGAGGTGGGGAAGAAACTAACCATTCCAAACCAATTGCTCTCCAAGGATTATCAGGTGCTTTCTCACCTTGCATCCAAGAAACTATCATGTTGAAAATGAAGGGCAAAGTAGACATTCCTAATAGAAAGGCGCCCAAACTAGCAATAATATTCCAGAATTCATATCCTGCATCTGGAGCGTAGGAAGAAACTCGACGTAACATTCCTTGCAATCCTAAGGGATGCATCGGGAAAAAGTTAAGGTTAGTACCGACGAATGTTAACCAGAAGTGCAATTTACCCCAGCCTTCGTGATACATGCGTCCAGTCATTTTCGGGAACCAGTGGTAAATGGCTGCATACAAGCCCATCGTCACTGTACCGTAAAGGACGTAGTGAAAGTGACCGACGATAAAGTAAGTGTTGTTGACGTGAACATCAACAGGCACTGAGGAAAGCATGATGCCTGTGATACCTGCAAACACAAACATGATCAATGCACCCAAAGCAAAGAGCATTGGTGTATTCAAACGTATCTTACCACCCCAGATGGTCGCTACCCAAGCAAACACCTTAATTCCTGTCGGTACAGATACGCACATCGTCGTCAGCATGAAAAACAAGCGCATCCAGCCTGCTGTACCGCTGACGTACATGTGGTGTACCCAAACTATACCGCTGACTCCGGCAATTAAAAGCGATGAAATAGCGACAACTTTGTAACCAAATAGCGGTTTGCGGGAATAAACAGGGAAGATTTCCGAGAAAATACCGAAGATCGGCAAAATTATTACATAAACCGCAGGGTGGGAGTAGAACCAGAAATAGTGCTGAAAGAGGACTGGATTACCTCCCTTACTGGGGTCAAAAAAGCTCGTACCTACGGTGAGGTCGAGTAACAACATTACCGCGCCTGCTGTCAGTGCAGGTAGTCCAAACAGTTGGATAATTTGGGCGCTAAACACTCCCCAAACAAACAACGGCATCCGGAAGAAGCCCATGCCTGGTGCCCGCATCTTCACAATTGTGGTAACAAAGTTGACTGCACCCATGATGGAAGACACGCCGGAGATTGCTACCGCCAACAGCCAGAGAACTTGACCGTTAATTAAGTTACCTGTGGGGTTCTGGAGGCTCACTGGCGGGTAAGACCACCAACCTGCTTGGGCGGGTCCACCAGGGACAAAAAAGCTTGCCATCAACAGAATTCCGACGACTGGCACCATCCAAAAGGCGACGGCATTGAGGCGCGGAAATGCCATATCGCGGGCGCCAATCATCAAAGGTACTAGATAGTTGGCAAAACCAACTAGTGATGGAAATGTCCACAAAAACAGCATGACAGTGCCATGCATGGTGAATAAGCCATTGTAAACGGTGCGGTCTACTAAGTCTGAATCTGGTGTGATTAGTTCTCCGCGAATCACCATCGCAAACATACCACCGACAAGAAAGAAGATGAATGCGGTAACGAGATATTGGATACCGATTACTTTATGGTCGGTGCTAAAACTGAAGTATTGCTTCCAGTGGTTTGGGGGTTCGTGGTGAGTGTCACTAGGGATTATGATGCCTTCGATGGGGATGTTGGTCATTTGTCAAAAGTCCTTTGTCATTGGTGATTGGAAGGGCTGAAGCCCTGACTACGAGGGATTACTGTAGTTGACTAGAGGAGGGGCAGCAGGGGCAATTGTTGCCCAACCTGGTTTGATTGACTGATTGGATGCTTGGGCATATTCAGAGGCTGCTTG
This sequence comes from Hassallia sp., assembly GCA_050997715.1. GTDB lineage: Bacteria > Cyanobacteriota > Cyanobacteriia > Cyanobacteriales > Nostocaceae > Hassallia. Next base: position 20,331 of record JBPCQW010000015.1, on the reverse strand, counting down.
GTTAGTAGCGATCGCTTGTTTGTGTGTTGCGGCTTGTGTCAGCCATTTTTGATAATCTTCTGGTGATTCGACTACTACATCCGCTTGCATGGTTGCAAAGTATGTGCCGCTATACTGAGAATCGGTCAAACGGTATTTACCCGGACGGATGGGAGTAAATTCAAAGTCGATGGTTTGGTTAGGAATGATGTCTTGCTTGAGTCGGAAAGCGGGAATGTAAAAGCCGTGGATAACGTCTTCTGATTGCAGTGCTAAACTGATGCGGCGATCGCTTGGTAAATGCAGTTCAGTACTGGTGACGTTTTTTTCTGGGTAATGAAATACCCAAGCCCATTGTTTGGCAAGTACGTCAATTTTTTCTACAGCTTGAGTTGTAGAGTTATCTGGTAAGTCTTTTGGTGCAGCATATGCCGATTCTACTGCCATCGGATTATGGAAGTGTACATGCTCCATCGGACCTTGAATTCCCATTTGCTCGTAGATTTGGTAGCTATAATTTGCAATCCAAAACACTAACAAAACTGGAATCACTGTCCAGACAACTTCCAGAGTTATATTACCTTCAATCGGCGGACCGTCGCTGTAGTCATCCTTGATTGCGCGATGAAAAATAACCGAATACATCAGAGTTCCGGTTACTCCCAAGAAAATGAATGCACCTAGCGTCACGAGGAAGCTAATCAAATCATCAATTAGTAACGATTCGGCTGCCGCTTGGGGAGGAAGCCAGAAATAAGCTTGCTTCCCAATCCAAATACTAGTAAAAGTGAGAGCGATCGCGCCCGTAATTAATGTAAAAATCCGCAATATTTTCTGCATATCAGTTGAGTGTTAGTTGTTAGTTGTTAGTTGATGGTTGATGGTTGATAGTTGTTAGTGGGCATGGGGCATTGGGCATTGGACATTGGGCTTTTCCCCTATGAAAATTGCCACTAACCAGTATCCACTATCTACTAACAACTATCCACCAACGCCTAAAACATTCCGTTCAAATCTTTGCCGGAACGCAGCAAATTATCTGCTGTATTGTGTACTCCAAATTCGGTTGCTAATTGCGCTCCTAAAGTGCCGTGGAGGAACATAATGAACATGATGACCACGCCCATAAACAGATAATTTAATTGCACTTGTCTATCTGCTTCTTTCCGCCAAACGAAGCGCTGCCATCCTCTCCAGACGGTCATGCCGACAATTAGCGCTAATAATAAGACTCCACCAACACCATGCCAAAGCATAGTTTCCATTGCTTGCAATCCCCAAGCACTTTTCACATCTGCGGGGGGGGTTGCTAACAACATTTCGTAAAAACCTGCACCGACTGTGAAAAATGTAATCACAGATGAAGCTAGCATGTTGTACCAACCAACATCAAAAAAGCTGGTACGTTCAACAGGAATTGCTAAAGATTTAAAGACCCATTTTTGAAGAGGCAAAATTACACCAAGAATATCAAAGGTAATCCCAATAATAAACAAACCTAAAGTCAGATGTACTAAGTTGGGATGAATCGGAATGGTGTAAGGTAATCCGTTCGCACCTAGTTGATTGCTTAATTGGTCAATTAGTTCTGAATTCATGGCAAAATACTCTCTTTTATTGCTTGAACAACTGGTACTGTATGCAGTCCATATACCCAAACAAGTTCATCACCAAGATACACTTGTAAGCCAACTACACAAGTTAAAAGCAGTCCAACTCCGAGATAGTAAATCGATATTTTTTGTGGGTTGCGGATACGCATTACATAACGCCATGCTGTAATCGCTGCGATGATTCCTGAAAGCGACCAGCCAATCAGTGTATGCATAGTCAGAACTGATTTGACAGCGTTATAAGGTTGTGCCAAACCTGCTTCAAATTGTCCGAAAATAACGGCGACGAAAATAGCGATTGTAGCAAAAAACATATTCCACCAACCCACTTCAAAAAGGCGAGTCTTACCAGTGAAATAGCCGATTACATCGCACAAAAATGCAAACAATACCAACGCGATGACGAAGTGGACGACGATGGGATGAATTGTATCAGGATACGGTAAGTTGTGGTCGTTCAATGAGGTAAAATACTTAAGCATGATAATCTCCTAGGCATATTTTCCACCTAAATTTCCCTGATTGTCACTCAGCAAAAGCCTTCAGATATAACCGGAAGTTGATATTTTTGCAGCGTTATCCGGTGACTGAATTTTTTAGCTTTTTTGCAAAATTAGGTAAAATTGCTTTTATTTTTAGTTGCTTGATTTTTACTTCAATTCATTTGCTGATGCCTAAATATGGCTAAGAATAATCTGTGTCTGACGCGGGATTAGTGTTACCTAACTTTTAGGTTATGCAATATATTAAGTTTTGTCAAACAAATCAAGATAAAAGTTTTAACTGTAGCTTGTTATCAAAAGAGTTATTTTCAAAATGTAGTTATCTTATGTTTTTCAGAAAATGCAATTGTTAAATAATTGACAATTACGAAAAATTTGAAGCCTGAGGGTGTGAATTAAGCTTATAACCAGATATTGAGGATGAAACCAACTCCACTAGCTACTGCAAGGCTGAGGATGGTGTTCCATTTGAAGATGAAGGTGAAAACGAAGGTTAGGGCAAACACTACGAGAGCGATCGCATTAGTCAAAGTATGGCTACTAATTTTCACAGCACCAGCAAAAATTAAACCGACCAAGCTAGTTGTCAAACCACGAGTAAAGTTTTCGACTACACGAGAAGTGCGAAAGCTTTCGTAACTTTTGAGCAAAGGCAGGATTAAGTATCCTGGTAGCATGATTGCTACCGTAGTCAAAATGGCGCCGACAAAGCCAAATAACATGTAACCAATTGAGGCTACATACGCACTTGCAGGACCAGGTGTGACACGTCCAATAGTGAAAGCGTATAAAAGCTGATTTAATGTTAAGACGTGGTGTTGGTCTACCAAACTTACTTGCAACAGTGCAATCATTACTGGACCGTTGCTCATAGTCATGATGTTGTAAAAAAAGATCAGCGTCACTAAGTCAAGCAGGTTCATATAAGATGCTTCTTTATCGAACGACCAAATAGAAATGTACCCAAAATTCCCCCCACCACCATTAGCAAAGTTGGGTTGAGATTAAATACAAAAGTTCCGACAAATGCAGCGACTATTAATATTGCATCCAGCGATGAACGAAACACATTTTTGCCGAGTTTGAAAGCTGCTACCACTATCAAAGCAAGGGCAGCAGGTAGCAGGGTAACAGGCAATAAATCTAGTAATGATGCATTTTTGATGTAAACATAAGCTACTGTCAAACTAATAGTAATAACGAAAGCTGGCAGTATTAGCCCAACTAAGGCTATAACAGTACCCAACCAACTGCCAAATTGATAACCGTAAGCAACTGCCAAAGCTGTCATTGTTCCGCTGGGTACAATCCGACCTAAAGCGTAAGTTGCGAGGAAATCTTCTTTGCTTACTACTTTGTGGTGTGTAACTAATTCGTCTTCAAGTTCTGACAAGATGGATACCCCACCACCAAATGTCATTCCTGCTTTTAAAAAGATGATTAACAAATCTTGGTAAGTAAGCAACTTCCTTTTTTGTGTGACCATTTATCGTTATTACTCCGATTATTAAATCGATGTTCTAGAGGTGTAAAACCTGCGTCTAGCTGGCATTTTGAAAAGTGAATGGATGCATCTACCCACTCAGATTTATTAATAGTCTGGAAGAATTGTCTCATCAATATTACTGTATGAGAATTGTAGTTTTCGTTGTTATTGCGATGTTTCCACGAAAACTCTACTTTATCTAAAGCGGTTTTTTCGGCATCGACATATCTGAGTTCTAAACTCGCTTTTATTTCTTCTCCATTAAAGTTTAAACTTATGTCTGCCAGCTTGGTAATGAAGGATATGGGACTTGCGATTAAAACTGCTTTTTGTCGGGGGGAAATGTTTGTTGCTCCCTGGAATAATTCACACCACTCTTCTATTGTGGTCAAGTTTGTTTGTTTATTTTGTCTAGATGTTGTCTGTTTAGAAAACATTGAATGATGAGCGTATATCCCTTCTTCCAACTTGGTTTTAGCTTTGGTATCCGAGCAATCGATTGGTACTTGCTGTACATAATATCGGTCTGCTGCTATAACTTTGTAGGTAAAGGATATAAAATTGTCATAGACTCTGACGCGCAGTTTAATGTTTGTATCTGCAAAATTATCTGTTTCAGTATCGTAAAAAAATCTGTGAAAGTTTACTCGTTTGATTGATTTATCAATAATTTTCACATTTGGTGTGCATTTTGATAAAGAAGTGAAAAATTTTTTAATCTGAAGTTCTTCTCTTTCAAATAAAGCTGGATTTAACCGACATTGATATTCTCTAGAGTTGACTTTCATTTAAATTCTCCTTTACTGGAGTTTAGACTAAAAAACCAGTCCTTTATGATTAAAAAGTATATGAGTTTAAGCTTTATTGTTGGTATAGCAATTGAGAAACGAACCGCAGAGTACACAGAGTACACAGAGGAAGAGGTGCATAGAGAGTCTCACGAATTATTTAGAGTTACTACATGTTTTTAATAGGTGTCAGTCAAATCAATTTATGCATTTATAACCTGACTTTTCACTCTTATAAAGCAAAATCGATAATAAAAACACTACAACTGTTGTAGAGACGTTTCGCCGGAATGTCTTTACAATGTGTGGATTGCCGGATTATAATTTAAGAATTATTTCCACTCGCCTTGAAGTGTAAATGCTGCCCAATAATATGGTGCGGCAAAGTTCTGACTTTTTAACATTTCTATTTGTGCTTGCCTTAAAGCTGCCGCAGGTTTTAATTTGTCTTGCAGCATCTTTTGATAAAATTTTGTCATCAATTCTGATGTTCCTTCGTCATCGACACTCCACAAACTGACGACAACTCGCGGACTACCAGCATACATAAACCCTCTTGTCAAGCCTACTAATCCTTCTCCTTTGACTTCTTTGCCTAATCCTGTTTCACAAGCACTGAGGACGATTAATTCTGCTGGCAAGTTGAGGTTAAAAATATCGTGAAGTCGTAAAAAACCGTTTTGGGGGACACCTTTATTGTCAAATAGCGATAGAACTAGCCCAGATAATTCGGGTTGCGTGCTATTCAGGATGCCGTGTGTGGCAAAATGTACAATACGATATTGGCTAAGTTCGGGACTGGTAGCGATCGCACGACTAGCGGCAAAGTCAAAAGCCTGTTTTTCTGAAGCATCGGGAACTAAAGCCAAAATGCGATCGGCTTCGGTGCGCGTAAACGGTAAGCGATTAAATGTTACACCTGCATTTCTAGCGGATCTTGATAAATCGAGGTCGTTGACATTACGTTTGTCTAGTTGTTGTTGTGGTGATTTCAAGCGTGGATCATCGCTGCTAAAAACCGGATCGGCGAGAACTGCGATCGCTTTCAGTGCGGGTTGACGGTTATTTACTTCTTTCCGCAAAATTGCTAAAGTAGACACTGAGGGCAAGTTAACTATTTCGTGTTCAACTAATAAAGGCGTTGATTGTGTCTTTCCTGTTTGGTTATTAGGCTTCGGCAATGCTCCAAACGGTAAATACTGCAAAGCACCATCACTGACAATCACTAAACGCTTATTTCCCAACTCTTTTGCGACGGGTTGCAAAAGCATCTGACTCAACTTGGTTGCGACTTCGACATCTGGAAGTAAACCGGGGGTAGATACCACCGATGTTGATGTTGTTGAGTCTAAGTGATAATTTTTTCTTTTCAGCAATCCATAAAATTGCTTTGCGGTAGTTTCTATTTCTGCACGTTTGGGTAGTTCGTAACTGGTAATGCTTGTTTTGCTAACTGCCCAAAGATAACTGCGCTCTTCGCCTAGAGAATATTCTAAAAGTAGGGTATCGTTATCAAGTAGCTGTTGCTGTTGTGCTAATGTAAGAGGCTGAGGCTGTGTAAGTGCAGCGTAACGAGGACTTGAGCTTCTAATTTTTGCTTTGACTTGTTGATATTGTTCTAAAAGCGCGGAAATTTCTTTTTGTAGTGCTTGCAATTGCGCTTCTGTATCCTTTGTATTGGATAATTGAATTTGCCGTTTTTCTGTAGCGTCTAATTTTTGCTGTAAGTTGCGCTCTTGTTCTAGCAACTTCGGATCTACACCTTGGCGAATATCAGCGTTAGCTTCATTCAACAATTCTACCAGACTGCGGGCGCGAGCGCGTTCACTAACTTGTAGTGCCAAAGCGTTGTATCCTTTAGATGGTTGCTGTTTGTGCAGCCGCATCAATAAGTCGATGTAAAATTGATAATATTTCTGTATCGAGGCAAAATATGAGCTTCGCAGTTCTTGGTTATTAACTTTGGTGCGGATATCTTCAACGATCGCTATCACCGATTCTATTTGCTTTTGCGCTGCCTGAAAGTTGTTGCGATCGCGTTCGGTTACGGCAATATCATATAGTGTATCAGCAACACCTGTGCGATCGCCTAATTTTTGTTGCAATGCTAATTGTTGATTGTAAGTGTTGATTGCCTTCTCTGGCTGCTTTAACGAATTGTAAGCTTTACCAATATTGCCTAAAACGCTAGCTTCAAACAAACGAATGCCTAGTTTTTGCGACTCAGATGCTGCTTTGGTAGAAGCATCTAGAGCTTTTTGATAATTGCCTGACGCTAAGTACACTCTGCCAAGAAAACCATACGCTGAAGCTTCAGTAAAGCCGTTTTTTTGCTTTTGAGATAATAAAAGTATCTGGTTAGCAGTATCCAGTGCTTTCGGGTAATCTTTCAATGACTCATAAACTCTGACTACTCCTGTGAGTGTGACAAATTTTTTAAATACATCTTTTTGTTCGTCCCACAATTTTAGCGCTTGTTCGTAGTATTTTAAGGCTTTGGGATAATCTTCAGCAACTCGATAAACAGTGCCGATATTATCAAGAGTTTGAGCGACTTGTGCGCGATCGCCTATTTTTTGAAATATTGACAATGCTTGAGTGTAAGTCTCAGCACTTAGCTGATTGTCACCCAGGTAACTATAAGTTAGAGCAACACTTTTTAGCGTTCCTCCTTCTCCGGAACGGTCTTGCACTTGACGTTGGAGAATTAATGCTTCATTGTATGTATCAAGGGCTTTTTGATAATCGCCAAATGAACGATAAATATCACCGATATTGCCCAGAGTGAAAGCCGCTCTTGCATAATCTTTATTAGCACGTTGTAGCACCAATGCTTGATTTAAAGATTCTAGCGCTTTTTGGTTCTCACCCAGTTCGCTGTAGGCAAAGCTGACTTGGTTAAGAGATTCTGCTTCCGCTAAGGGATTTCCAGATTTTTGTAAAAGAATACGCGCACTATTAAAGTATGATATAGCTTTTTGATAGTCGCCTAATCCCTTGTAAGTACCGGCTAAGATACTGAGTATTTGAGCTTGTTGAGATAAGTTAAATACTAAAGCTGTTCCCGATAGATTTGTTTGAGCTTTTTTCTGCAAATCAAGCGCTTGGTTTAAATAGTTTAATGATTTCTGATTCTCACCTAAGGAAAAGTAAAGAAAACCAATGCGGCTAAGAACACTAGCTTGCCCACTCAGATCGTTATTTGTTTTGTAAATCTCCAATGCTTGATTAAAAGCTTCTAACCCTTTTTGCGTTTCGCCCAATTGGGTATAAACTGTACCCAGAGTTTGAAGTGTTCTAGTTTGACCTTCAATATCTTTGATAGTACGCTGGATACTCAACGCTTGATTGTAAGAATCAACTGCTTTTTTGGTTTCACCGACACTAAAATATGTGACACCAAGACTAAAAAGCACGTTAGCGGCAAAATTGAGTTTTTTCTCAGCTTGAAAGATTGACAGCGATTGATTGTAAGATAATAGCGCTTTTTGCTTCTCACCCAAGTTGGAGTAAGCATTAGCAATAGAATAAAGCATTACCGCTTCGCCAACACGATCTTTGAGTTCACGTCTGATAACTAAAGCTTGATTGTAATATTCGAGCGCTTTTTGGTTTTGCGAAAGCGTATAGTAAAGAGTACCGATGCTTAAAAGTGTAGTGGCTTCAGAATTGCGATCGCCTATTTTTCGCCAAATTAAAAGAGCTTGTTCATAAAGTGCGATCGCTTGTTGCTTAGATTCACCCGTACCTTGCTGCAAAAGTTTATCGGCTTGATCTAACAGTTGCTTTGCCTTAGCCGATTCTGGGGAATTATTTTGCGATTGAGCGATCGCACCTGCTTCTGATGCGATCGTCACTATCGGATGCGACAACATCAGAATGCTAACAATTGCCGCTAAAGAACGATGAATCAGCATTTTATCAGCTTTAATTTTTGCTTTGATCACCGTAATTTTACCTTATAGAAATGCTTTGCCAGGTTGTATAAGTCAGATTAGCACCTATGTAGCCACTATCTTGACACCGTTACATTTTTGAGAACGTTACAAGCAACGTTATAGATTTAGGACTTACGCAATGACTGCACGTAACTTTCCCGAACTCTCCTAAACTCTGTGTCCTCTGCGTTCTCTGCGGTTCGTTTTCCATTTATTTGCGCTCATCCCTAAGATTATTGGTAATCAAGCGAAAAACTGACCGTTGCCCGTGCGAAAATTAAAAAAAATACATTGAAAATGCTTACTGCTTCAGAAACTCCTATTCTTACGGCAATCGTGCTGGTTTTTTTCGGTATTTTGGCTTGGGGCTTTTATCGCGCCAGACCATTTGGTAAACTCGGTATCTTAGCCTGGTTGCAGTCGGTGGTGTTGATGACTCCTTGGCTGCTGTTTTTTGGCTTGTTTGCCGCCGGGATTTACATCAATATAGTCGGTGTGTTATTTTTATTGGTGGGATCGAGTGGCTTATACATCTTTCTGGGAAGAAAGTTGCGAGCATCTGGACAAGATGCAATCCTCAAACAGCGTGCAACAGAGAGATTAGCCGCTACCGCAGCAGAGACTCCAACAAATGCAGTGAATGCGGAATTAAAACTGGAAGATGCGCCAATTCCGGAAGAAGAATTGAACGCAATTAAAGGAATTTTCGGTCTAGATACATTTTTTGCCACAGAAGCGATCGCTTATCAACAAGGAGCGATTTTCAAAGGTAATTTGCGCGGAGATCCAGAAGAAGTTCACAATCGCCTTACCACTAGTTTACAGGAACGTTTGGGCGATAAATATCGCTTGTTCCTCGTCGAAAACTCAGATGGTAAACCTGTAATTATCGTCTTACCCAGCAGCAATGACCCGCGTCCGTCAACAGTATCACAAAAAATCTTTGCTGGTATTTTATTTATAGCAACGATCGCCACCTGTTTAGAAGCTGCCGGTTTACTCTTAAGATTTGATTTATTTGACAATCCATCCCGCTTTGCTGAAGCTTTACCCATCGGTGCGGGTATTTTGGCGATTTTGCTGATTCACGAAATTGGTCATTGGTTACTGGCACGACAGCACCAAATCCGCTTAAGTTTACCCTTCTTTCTTCCCGCCGTGCAAATTGGCTCATTTGGGGCAATTACTCGGTTTGAATCTTTAATACCCAATCGCAAGATATTATTTGATATCGCGATCGCAGGTCCAGCCGCCGGCGGAATTGCTTCTTTGGTAACATTGATAATTGGCTTGCTACTTTCTCATCAAGGTAGTTTGTTTCAATTGCCAAACGAGTTTTTTCAAGGTTCGATTTTAGTAGGAAGCTTGGCGCGAGTTATTCTCGGTTCCGCGTTACAATCGTCTGTGGTCGATATTCATCCTTTAGTGGTGATTGGTTGGTTAGGATTGGTCATCACCGCGATAAACTTAATGCCAGCCGGTGTATTAGATGGTGGACGCATTGTCCAAGCGATTTACGGACGCAAAACCGCAGGAAGAGTCACAGTAGCAACTTTAATTATTTTAGGAATAGCATCTTTAGCGAATCCCCTTGCAATGTATTGGGCGATCGTGATTCTATTTTTACAAAGGGATTTAGAACGTCCCAGCTTAAACGAAGTCAGCGAACCTGATGACGCACGCGCTGCCTTAGGTCTTTTAGCTTTATTCTTAATGATAGCTACCCTTTTACCTTTAACTCCCGCTTTGGCTGGACGTTTGGGAATTGGGGGGTAAGAACTGCACTTTAGACCATTAAACATTACAAGCCCCATCCGATTATAGGATGGGGCGTTTGATTGTAAAATTATTTAGCTACCAAATCGCTAATTAAAAGTTGGTAGTTGCAGACATACGACGACGAGCAACGACCATTCCACCTAAAACTAAACCTAAACCCATCAGAGCGCTGGGTTCTGGAACTTTAGTAGGTTCCGGTGGCACATTGGCAACGAATAATGAAGCATGAGATAGAGCCTTACCTGCTTTACCACTTCCGTCTAAAGCAACACCAATGGTATTGAAAATTCCTTCTAAACCAGTTTTAGAGAAATCAATATCTTTGAAGAGATAAGCGCTGTATGCAGTACTGCTCTTGAGGCTAATTACAAATGTACCACTACTCAGTGCCTTATTTAGGCTCCAGTTGCCAGTACTCAAGCCATTATCTGCTGTTAAAAAAGGATTTGGCTCATCCGACTTTCCAGCTAAACTCCAAGTAACGTTTGAACCTACACTACTTGCAAACAAACCTTGATTCAAATCATCAAGTAAAGTGCCTGTTGCTCCTGTGTCATTACCCTCAAAAGGTCCTTTACAATCGGTAGCAGCAGTTCCTCCGAGTGATATATTACTAATGTTACACATCACGCTAGTCGCAGCTTTACCACTTTGTTCGTTAGCAGATTGTTTTGCTTGTGCTGGTGTAGCTATAGCCGCAACTCCAAGAGCTAATGAAGCAGAAATTAGTAGAGTGGAAAATGTGTTTTTCATATCTAACAATCCTTTGATTTTTTTAGTTAGTTTTGATGAGTTAGATAGTTGATAAAGTTTCGTTTGTTATCAGCTTCTTTGTCTGTGAACTCATCATAAGCGCATCACCAAGGATATGTCTGGATTAAATATGTTGCTCAGTTAAAAAAAGTGTAATGTTATCTTATTAAATTTGTTCATCTAATTTTTACATTCATTAAGTTTATTAGGTGGTGTTGCAAATACTTCGGAAACTATAGACCTTTTGTCCATCAATATTCTTTTGTTTCACGCACTCGTAGCAAAGAAGAGGAAGAAACTTCCGCACACGCAAGAAGTTACGGAAGTATCAAAACTTGAGTAACGTGTTTGTGGCAAAGAATAAGCCTAGTTGCGTTAGTTCATACTTTCTCCGGTTTCCAACTTCCTAGCAAGTTCGGATACGCTTTGGGTGTGGGGAAAAGCTTCTGAAAGCTAGTTTGACGTTGTGGGGGTTTTTCGTTAGCAAGGTTCCATAAAGTTTCGTAGAAAAAGAAGGATACACCAGCAAACTTGCGATCGCGTACACTTTGCACTTGTGTTTCAATTTGTTGCATCGGCACAAATCGACCTTTCAAACCTGATAAAATGCCGATACTCACGGGTATGTGACTGCGTGCTACTTTGACTTCCGGATATTCTAATTCACTGTTAAAAACATTTAAGTCATTGCGATATATCTGCAAAACCAATTCTTCAATTAATCCCATCCGTTCCCACTTCTGCCAATCTGCTAAAAATAAGTCGTAGGAAAAGCGCTGCGGATTAGGTGCAATGGAAACGATGCAATTTTTTTTCGTTGCTTTGATGGCTATAAATACCCGTTTCATATAGTTGGTGATTTTGTTTGCTCGCCAACTTACCCATTCTGGATTCTTAAAGTCTCTTGGGGGAGCTTTGCCATTATGCTCTTTTTTGTAGAGGGCAACAGTATAGGCATCATATCCCAATTCTGATGGTAAACCAAAATGGTCATCAAATTGAATGCCGTCGATGTTGTAATTTCTGACGATTTCGACGATTAAGTTTTGGATAAATTGCTGTACTTCTGGATGAAAGGGATTCAACCAAACGCGATTGTGAGTACCTTCTTTGACAATCTGCGTACCGTTAACGCGGTTCGTTAACCATTGCGGATGACGTTTAGCTAATTGCGAATCAGCCGGCGCCATAAAGCCAAATTCAAACCAGGGAATGACTGTTAAGCCTTTTTGATGTCCGACATCGACAACTTCTTTGAGCATATCTCGCTGTTGCAATCCCGGTGTCGGATCGAGCGATCGCCCAATTACAGTTTGCGCTACTTTACTAGGATATAACGTCCAGCCCCAATTCCAAACAGTCGGATATACAGTATTAAAGTTTAACTCGTCTAAGCGTTGCAAAGCTTTATTCAAACGCGATCGCTCAAATAAGACATCGCTATCAATATTAGTTAACCACACCCCCCGCAACTCCGCAGCTCCCACACGCAGATTTTGCGCGTTTAAAGGAAAAGACAACATCACCGCCGCTATTATACTTAAAGCTACCACCCCAGAAAAGAACGCCTTTTGTTTACTCACAAGCCTCATCATTTACTTTCAGTAATATAATAAAAATTCGTAGTGAGCGATGGTGTGTCAGTGTCGAATTAATAAGTCCAGTTTTGCTTGGTCTGCAAGCTATAGGTTCCATCTTTGACATTCACCCGCTCAGGAATCAGATTTAAATCTCTAAATATATTTGCCTGATGCTGTAGGGCATTGAGCGATTTGTCGTCAATCGGGATGATGGCGCGTTCGGCACTATGTTGCTGTAAAGTTTCTACGATGGATGGATCGATTTCATGGTGTACTGCCATTCGTTGAACAGCTTCTAATTCCTGTCTCTTAGCCCAAGCTCCAACTTCGTTTACCTCTTCTAAAATCACCTTGAGCAGGTCGGGATAGTCGCGTACCAGCTCTGGAATCGCGTAGTAATAGGTCGGAACTTCCACGGAGGCTTTGTCACCAAATATGCTCTCTAGGTCTGCAATCGAGCGCCCTGGGTAAACGCTTCGGGCTTGAGTAGCTGTGTAGAAAACCCAAATCACCCAAGCATCAACTTCACCCCGGCAAAATAGGGGCAGCGCCTCCGGTTGTGTCAGATAAACTGGCTCTATATCAGTAAACTCTAGTCCTACTTTCGCCAGCGATCGCACAAGTATATAATGTGCGCTTGAGCCTTTGTCAAAAGCGATCTTCTTACCCTTCAGGTCGGCAAGCGTCTGAATCGGCGAATCGGACGGTACTAAAATCGCTTGACCTTTGGGAGAGGTATATTTTTCTTTAGCCACCCGCACAAATACATGATCCGCCGCTTGAGAGAAGATGCTAGCCGTGCCCCCCCCACCGCAGAAGTCAATCGTCCCGTTGCTGAGTGCTTCTATCAGAGAAGAGGCTGATAAAAAGCTTGTCCAGGTGACACTCAGCCCAAATGGTCGCAAACGCGTTTCCAGCCAGCCTTGAGTACGGAGAACTTCCAGATTTGTCATCCCCTCTGGATATCCCATTTTGAGTTGCTTGAGCCGGCGCGCTTGCTCTGCTAAGGGCGTGTTGCTAGATTGAGCAGAACGGTTAGAAAACCAGCGATCCAAAACTACACAAAAAATTATACCCCCCACAAACAGTCCCACGGTTTCCACTAACTGGATTATTGAGCTTCTGGGTAGTTTGAACTGATTCATTAGAGAGGAGAGCTGATTACCAGATTCAGAAGCGGCAACAGCATGACCGTCAAAAACTAGAGTCAAGACCAAAACCGAGACAAGTCCGATGCAAAATAGAACTGCAAACCTGTAGGTAGCCGATCTACGAGTGGCTGATTTGAGCGACCGTAAGATGTGTTGACCTGTGCGTCTAGGCAAAAGGTCAATCAAACGGCTAATCATAATGACTCCTTTGATAAATATAGGTGATGGAAATTGCCTGATGAGTTGCAGATGGGGGATAAAGTCAAAGCACCCCTTGATATGTATAAACTACCAGATTTGCTCGCTCGTTACACCCAATATGCGATACTCACATTATCATATCGATATTGTGGTAATTATCTACAACGGTTGAGCGATCGCTCTGGAACGTAATCCGCGATCCGCAGACCTATCGCGTCTCTGCGGTCGCAATTTCCAACGGTGGCAACAATCTTAGGATCTATATACCCCTGTTTGCCACTAGCTCAATCCAAAATCTGTCCGTAATCATACCTGTTTGCTATGTCATTGTTTGCTGCTGGCTGTTTATGTCCTATACTCTGACACATCTACCTGGTATTGCTTTGGTACTCAGCCGTTATGCTAGCAAGATTTTCCCCTTCGTGCTGATGTGGCTGGGTTACAGGATTCTGATGGACAGCGAATCCTATCGTCTTTTTCTACCGAACACTTGACACATTTTTTGTTGCCAGTGCCCATCCGATTCGTGGTGTTGATGCATCGCATCGGGGGGAAAATCCTGGTTTCCTTCGAGTTTTGGATGATTGCACCCTCCGCATTCTGTGATTATGCAGGCAACAGTATGTTTAACACGGTGGGCAACTTTGTGGAAAATCCCCACGCTGGTCTGATTTTTTTGGACTTTGAGAGAGATGTGTCTGTGCAAATAATTGGTCGTCCGGAAATTTTGTGGGAGTTAGACGATCTAACTAATGAAACGAATGGAACCCGACGCTATTGGACACTCTTCCTTGAACAATGGTTAGAATTAAGTCTTCCCCAGTCGTTTCGTTGGGAATTACTTGATTATTCACTCCTACAATCCGTCTTAGGATGCTTGCAGTAAGTTGGTCACTAAGCGGCAAAATGCTGTTTAAGACCTTATTTAACGGTCGAAATGCCGTGCGGATGGAGAAATTATACAAGTTAATCACTCAGGCATTGCGATCGCCTCCGCTTATGTATTACTTTTTACGAATTATTCATGACAATGAAAGGGAAGTTAAATTCAAGCACTCATTAAGCTATATCCTCATGCCCAAGCACGATTGAGGGTGAATAAATTTCTTAATTAGCCAATCAGTATTAGTCAATGCGGGGTCTAACACCACACGCTTAATAAGCGCATCACCGATATAATTGAGTTATCAAAATTACCTAGAATCGTCGTAACTGCAACCAAAGGTAATTTTCCCGACTATAACAATTTAATTATTAAAATTTAATTTAGGATTGTCAATGATTAGCTTAATTAATTCCCCAGACAACACGACAAACTACACAGCAGCTATTACTCGTCTGGTGCGGGCAATTATAATGTCTGATGGAGAGTTTTCACTAGTGTTAGCGTCCTGCAATGTCAAAAGGGAGCAGCAAATAGTAAACTGCTTAGAAGAATTTTCCTCAGCAGATATCCGAGAAATCCTGATTCCACCTTCCGCTAAGACACTTTATACACCCTTAATCAATGCGATCGGCACTACTCCACCCGAAGCTTTGATAGTCAGAGGTTTAGAATCGGTGGTAGAAATTAATCAACTCATCATCTCTACCAATCTCATGCGAGATGAGTTTAGAAAACAGTTTCCTTTTCCAGTGGTGCTGTGGGTTAATGATGAAATTGTGCGAAAGCTAGTTTGGTTAGCGCCCGATCTGAAAGACTGGGCAGGTAGTACTATTAGATTTGATGTGCCAAATCATCAGTTTGTTAAGCAAACAGCGCTTTCTGCCTGATATCTTGAGGATAATTGATTAATGCTCGTTTGAAGCTTTAGTGAATTGTCGAAGCACCAAAATCACTCTTCCGGGTAAGTCAATTGGGTGATGTTATTTAGCAAATATAAATTTACTGTAAAAGTTAGGAACTAATAGCCCGTATAACGGTGTCTATCTTCACATGTACTACTGAAGAATGCCGTAAAGTTAATCCCAACTACTTGTATTGTGGGATAGTATACTTTTTTATCTTCATTCGCTAGTTAAAAGTTCTTTAAAATTGAACTAGCGGTTAATGATTAATGGCTAATAAGTACTGATTAACTAGTAAATTTTCACTTTAGCTATGAAGACTATCCTTAAAATTTATCTTACCACAAATCAAGCACGAATTTTCACTGTTTTGATTTTGACTGGCTTTTTGTCGGTTGGTAGCAATTTCGCTCTCATCAAGAATGCTACCGCAGCGCCTGCCAATTTAATGTCAGAAAGCACAAATGAATTCATTAAAGAAAATCTTCAAACAAACAACTTGCCACGTCGAGTAGAAGCAGCAGTGCTGCGAGATGCATCAAAAAGATCGCAAATTTCGCTCAATGAACTGGAAATTGTTGAATCCACTCCACGAACTTGGAATAATGGTTGCTTGGGAGTATCTCAAAGGAGTGAAATCTGCACCCAAGCGTTAGTTCCTGGTTGGAAGGTTGTGGTGTCTGACGGTATACACAAATGGGTTTATCACACCAATAGTAACGGACGTTCGTTACGCATCGTTTCTACCCAGATTAAAAATAACTCCGAAGCCAAATTACCAGAATTACTGAAGAATGCTGTTTTACAAGCTGCATCCCGACGTTTAAATCTGCCGATTTCTCAATTAAATATCGTTCAAGCGAAACAGCGCACTTGGAATAATGGTTGTTTGAATCTACCGCGTCCTGATGAGGGCTGTACGAGAGCGATCGTTAACGGTTGGAAGATAGTTGTAGGTGCAGTTGACCAAACCTTAGTTTATCACACTAATGTATCTGGTTCTGCACTTCGGCTAAATGAAAAAAAGAGTGAAATTGCTGACAAGGGAATTACACCTGTAACGATTCCCATAAGTGAGTTACCACCAGCTTTGAATAACAATGTCATTTTTCGGCAAATCTCTAGTGGTGGCTTGTTTGCGAGAACCTACGAAACTGTATTGCTGAATGACGGACGCATCATCCGCTATAAAAAAGGTGATGCTAACCATCTTGAACCTCAAGTTTGGCAGGTTTCTCCACAACAATTGAAAGAATTTCAAAAATTGTTAGAAAAACAGAAATTAAGTGAGTTGCGAAATCTGAGTTACCCAGCAGTTGAGGGTTCTGCCGATTACATCACTTATACAATTACTACCTCTGATGGTACGATTCAGTATAATGATGTCTCGCGAAATAATTTACCTAAAAATTTGCAGACAGTCGTTGAAGCTTGGAATGATATTCGCAATATTGCGATCGCTAACCAAATTCCGGATGAGATTAAACCTTTACCTATTCCTGTAAGCGAGTTACCCCCACAATTAGATCGCAATGTGGTTTTTCGACAAATTTCTAGCGGTGGCTTTATCGGCAAAACCTACGAAACTATTTTGCTTCGCGATGGGCGTTTAATGCAATACCGCATTGGTGATGCGAATGATTCTGAGCGTCGAGTTTGGCGGGTTTCTCAGCAAAAGGTGCGAGAGTTTCAACAAGTTCTCAAAGAGCATAGATTCAATCAATCTGAGAATCTGAGCTACCCAGCCACCAAAGGTTCTGCTGATTATATCACGTACACTGTCACCAGCGATGATACTACCGTTCGCTACAACGATGTATCTCAAAATAACCTACCCAAGAATTTACAGGCAGTTGTTAAAGCCTGGAATGAAATTCGCAAAAGTTATCAGTAATTAGGGCATGGGGCATTGGGAATTGGGGAATAACCTTCTTACCTATTCCCTTGGATGTCCGAGATTGGACTTGTCCTAACTGCGGCACTCATCATGACAGGGATGGAAACGCAGCGAGAAAGTGCGATTCATCATATTTAGGCGCAAGGCGATTATGCAGTCAAGCTGGATTTAAATCTGCAACAAAAGCAACAGGAACCGATGTTTTATTATTTTGCCTATGGTTGTTGTATGTGTCTTGTAGATTTGAAGCGATCGCTTGGGGTGATTGCACCTGTGATATTTGGGTGTAGTCGTTGTAGTTAGCGCCGAGAGCGAAGACAGCGCTAACTACAAGTTTAGGATTTATGCGAGTGTGATTTTTCCGGCATGACGATATTATTAGAATTTGCCTTACCGTTTTTACCGTTAGTGTGTCCGTTATTATTGCGGGGATGAATTACACCATAGCCACCGTGGTTGCGTTCGTAAATGACATTAATTTCGTCGGTTTCACTATTGTGGAACATATAAAAGTCGTGTCCCACCAGTTGTAATTGTTCCAAAGCGTCGTCAACTGTCATTGGCGGCATGGAAAAATATTTAGTCCGAACAACTTCTGAGGGCAATTCTGGAGTGCGATCGCCAATTAAATCTGTAACTACCTCTGGTTGCACTACTCCTTCTATCGTTATTTGAGCATTAGTTTTTTTATCTTGACGCCGCTCTTTGTATTTTCGCAGTTGACGGGCAATTTTATCTGCCACTAAATCAATACTGGCGTACAAGTTCTCGCTGCTTTCCTCGGCACGGATGACGCTACCATTTGCATAAATAGTCACTTCAGCCGATTGTCTAGTATTATTTCGGGGATTGCGAGCAACACTAAGGTGAACATCCACTTCGTTTGTTAAGTTTTGAAAATGACTTGCTGCCTTTTCAATTTTTTGATGCACATACTCCCGAATTCCATCGGTGATTTCGATATTTTTGCCGTGGATGACAAGCTTCATCTTATATCTCCCGCTCAATGTTTGATGTGTATTTGGTTTGTTTGAAAGGAAATGAAACTAAGGTTTATCACTAACGCCAGAATAATTTGTGAACAGAATCGTACAGAGCGTTCTTTTTTTTCGTGGCGTGATGATTATTGCAGAGAATTCCTCCGAACACCATTGAGGTTATATATTCAAGCTAGCACTTTGTATTTTCCAAAGTAGAAACCCTTGACTTTCCTTTAAAATCCTTTGCAAAGCTTGACAATTGTTGACTTATCATTGTGTCTTTAAGCACTTTTTATTTCCTAATCAGTTGATTTTTGGCATGAACCGTAGTAATTATCAGGCTTATAACCGTTGTTCGCTATATAACCAAGCATTGATGGGGTACTCAGATGCTCTTTTGTGGCAGCGATCGCTTTTAAATGAACGCAGATCAAACCCGAATCTTGATGACGTGTTAATCTTGCTGGAGCATCCACCCGTCTACACTTTGGGACAAGGAGCCACAACAGAATTTCTCAAATTTGATATTGACAAAAGCACACATGATGTGCATCGAGTAGAAAGAGGCGGCGAAGTTACTTACCATTGTCCCGGTCAATTGGTGGGGTATCCAATTTTAAATCTGCAACGTTATTGCAAAGACTTGCACTGGTATTTGCGGCAACTGGAATCCGTATTAATTCGCGTACTGGCAGTTTATGGATTGCAGGGCGATCGCGTTCCCGGTTTGACTGGTGTTTGGTTAGAAGGACGCAAAGTAGCCGCTATTGGCATTAAAGTTAGCCGTTGGATTACTATGCACGGCTTTGCGTTAAACGTTTGTCCTGATATGACAGGCTTTGACCGGATTGTACCTTGCGGTATTGCTGATAAACCTGTAGGCAGTTTAGCTCAATTCATTCCTGATATAACTTGTCAAGAAATACGCTCTTGTGTAGCAAAATCTTTTGCAGAAGTATTTAATGTGCAATTGATAGAAGCTGAAATTGCTACTATGGAGCCAACGCAACAAAAGGTAATTATAGTGACGCAGGCTGAAAACCCTTGAGGAACAGGCGCGCCGCGCCGTCTTCCGTACTTCAGGCAAATTTCTGATGGTACGCACTCTCAATAAAAGATGTTGCGGAAACTGTACAATGATCGCATTACATAGTATTCTTGTACTATTGTTCATTTGGTTTACATGCTCTACAGCGATCGCTTGATTATGCACAGGCGATCGCTTTCATTCAAAAGTCAATTAAATTTAGACAAGTTTTCGCAACCGATGTAAAGTTTTTGCGATTGGAGTAATTAAAGCTGGTAATTATGTGATAGGGATACTACCTCTGGTTTAAGACCTTGTCGTTACCAACATATTTTAAACTGAGCTTAGGGTGTATTAGAGTCAGAATATGAAGTTGGAAAATTTCACAGACCTCCAGTCTTGGGCAGTTGAGCAATGGGAAGATGCCGAGTTGGGAGATAGTCGTCGTACCGATAGAGCGATCGCTGTCGGTGTATTGATCGCAAACAACCCAGAGCGTGAGTTTGCCGACGATTATGCAAGGCTGGAATGAAACTAGGGCTGCGTATCGATTATTTGCTGAAGTTGATGTTACGCATAGCGAGTTAATCAAGCCGCACATACTTAAAACTAAAGCTTTCTCTGAAGATGCTCAAGAGAAGGTGGTTTTATTTATACAAGATACGACAGAACTTGACTATACACATTGTAAAAAGGTCGAGGGATTAGGGCATATAGGCGATGGCAAAGGTCGAGGAATTATGTTGCACAACTGCTTGGCAGTTGTGCCAGTACCAGGAAATCCAGAAATTTTGGGTCTGGCAGGGCAAATACCTTGGTTACGTAGCAGCGAGCGTGAAAATTTAGTAATTAAAGATGTATCAAAAAA
>JBPCQW010000085.1:0-5911 GCA_050997715.1 Hassallia sp. | reverse complement strand
AGATTATTGTGCTGCAAATACTTTTTTAGATGCCTTCGCTCATTGGAATACAGCAAAAAATAACCGATTTACAGTTGCTATTAACTGGGATGGATGGCAACAAGTTGGTATGGCAGTTAATACAACTGTTCCTGATGAAATGCAAAACTGGCGTGAAGAAAGTTTAAAAAATGCTATCTTACCAGTAGAAGGAGTTGACATATTTAGCCGCATTTTGGCAAACTCTCTACCTCAAGTTATAGTGTCCACCCAAGATTTACAAGCAGCAATTGAGCAACTTAACCGATTAATTTTATCTTTATCGTTTGCTCAAAAGCCAGTTAATTCTTGTCAAGTATCTGCCAGCAGACATTCACGCACTCTGCAAGAAAATACTTATATAGCACCTCGCAATCAAATTGAAGAAACTATTGCTAATATCTGGGAAGAACTCATAGGTATTGAAAAAATAGGAATTCATGATAACTTCTTTGAATTAGGTGGGCATTCTTTACTAGCCGTCCAAACTATTTCCCGTCTCCGAGAAGCTTTTCAAGTAGAATTACCATTACGTACTCTCCTCTTTGATGCTCCTACTGTCGCTCAACTAGCTACTATGATTGCAGAAAAACGTCCACAAAGCGAGGAAATTGAGGAGATAGATAAATTGTTGGCAGAGATAGAAAATCTTTCTATTCATGAAGTGAATGAACAGCTAATTAAAGAATCAATATTAAGTTAAAGGAATTGATTTATAATTCATATAATGAGGTAATTAATAGTGAATGATATAAGTCAAAGGATAGCCGCATTAACTCCAGAGCAACGAGCATTATTAGAATTGCGGTTAAAACAGAAAAACTTACAGCAAAACAAATTAACATCTATAGCAAAACGAAAAGGAAACGATGCTTTATATCTATCTTTAATTCAAGAGAGATTTTGGCTTCTTCAGCAATTACAACCAAATTTATCTTCATATAACGAATCAAATCTGCTTAAAATCACAGGAAATCTCAACAAAATTGTTTTAGAAAAAAGCCTGAATAAAATTATTGAGCGTCATGAAATTATTCGTACAAGCTTTCGAGTTGTAGATGGTCAACCTGTACAAATTATTACTCCAGCGATCGCAATAACTCTACCAATAGTAGACTTGCAAAACTGCTCTAAAATTGAACAAGAAGTAAAACTAAAGCAGCTAGTAACCGAGTATTCTAGCCAGCCTTTCGATCTTACCCAAGCACCACTATTACGATCTGTTCTCATCCGGTTACAAGAGCAAGAACATATTTTGCTGTTTAGCATACATCACATTCTTTTTGATGGTTGGTCTTGTCGAGTCTTTTATCAAGAATTAGCAGCACTCTACCAAGCCTTTTGCAATGGTGGTGTATCTCCTTTGCCAGAATTACCAATTCAGTATGCAGACTTTGCACTGTGGCAAAGACAATCTTTAAATGATCAAGAGCGATCGCATCATCTGACATACTGGAAGCAGCAACTAAAAGATGCACCCCCAATTCTCAACTTACCAACAGATTATCCCCGTCCTGCACACCAAAGCTTTCGGGGTGCGCGTGCAACTATTATAATTCCGCAAGCGATCGCACATGCACTCAAGTCTTTGAGTCAACAAGAAAACGTTACCCTGTTCATGGTATTGCTGGCAGCGTTTAAAACGTTGCTTTATCGCTATACCGGACAGACTGATTTGTTGATAGGAACCCCCATTGCTAATCGGACTCAAATCGAAACAGAGAATTTACTGGGATGCTTTGTTAACAGTTTAGTTTTACGAACTGACCTGTCAAATGAACCTAGTTTCCGAGAACTTTTAGCACGAGTACGCGAAACAGCTTTAGCGGCTTATGCTCATCAAGACTTACCCTTTGAACAGTTGGTAAAAGAACTACAACCAAAACGGACATTAAGCCATACTCCACTGTTCCAAGTGATGTGTGTATTCCAAGATGCTCCACTGTCAGCCTTAAAACTTCCTGGTTTAACCTTGACTCCCCTGATGATCGACAGTGGGACTGCCAAGTTTGACTTGACTCTCTATTTAGAAGATACCAAGCAAGAGCTAATAGGATTTTTGGAATACAACAGCGATTTGTTCCATGCTGACACCATCAACCGCATGGTGGGACATTTCCAGACTTTGCTAGAAGGTATAGTTGCCAATCCCGATCAATGTATTGCAAAGTTACCTTTGCTGACAAAGCAGGAACACAATCAGTTAGTAGCAAATAATCTTCAGATAAAAATAGATTATTCACCGCAATTATGTTTACATCAGTTATTTGAGCAGCAAGTGGAAAAAACACCAGATGCAGTAGCAGTAGTGTTTGAAAACCAACAAATAACCTATGCAGAATTGAACAGCAAAGCGAATCAGATAGCCCATCATCTGCAACAGTTAGGAATCAAAACAGAAGAATTAGTGGGTATTTGCCTTCCACGCTCCCTAGAAATGGTGATTGGGATTTTGGGCATCCTGAAAGCGGGAGCGGCTTATGTACCATTAGACCCAAATTATCCAGCAGAGCGTCTTGCTTTTGTCTTAGAAGATGCTCAGTTGGAAGTTATCCTCACTCAACAACAATTCAGCCAAAAATTATCCACCGATAAAACAAAATTAGTTTGCCTGGACACAGACGGGGAAATCATTGCAGGGCAATCCACAAATAATCCTAATAGTCAAGCTACATCGGCATCCCTGGCTTATATCATCTACACATCCGGTTCCACAGGCAAACCTAAAGGCGTTTTAGTCAACCATCGCAACGTGATGCGTTTGTTTGCAGCGACTGATGCTTGGTTTAAGTTCAATCATGAAGATGTTTGGACGTTGTTTCACTCGATCGCCTTTGACTTTTCCGTGTGGGAAATTTGGGGTGCATTACTCTATGGTGGACGTTTGGTGGTAGTTCCTTATGAGATTACGCGATCGCCACAAGCTTTTTATGAGTTACTATCGCAACAACAGGTAACAGTTCTCAACCAAACCCCCTCGGCTTTTCGGCAGTTAATCAAAGTCGATGATACCCATACACCACAGCAATTAACACATTTACGCTATGTGATTTTTGGCGGAGAAGCCTTAGAAATGCAAAGTTTACAGCCGCATTTTGAGCGGTATGGAGACAAGTCACCGCAGTTAATCAATATGTACGGCATCACTGAAACAACCGTACACGTCACCTATCACCCGTTGACAGTTGCAGATTTAACTCAAGCCCAAGCAAGTGTAATCGGTCGTCCGATTCCCGACTTACAAGTTTATGTATTAGACCAGCATCAGCAACTATTACCAATTGGGGTTGCAGGTGAGATGTATGTTGGTGGTGCTGGTTTAGCGCGGGGTTATCTAAATCGTCCAGAATTGACAGCACAAAGATTTATTTCTCACCCATTGGCACCAGAAACACGTCTTTATCGTTCCGGAGACTTGGCACGTTACTTACCTAACGGGGAATTAGAATACCTTGGTAGAATCGATAATCAAGTCAAAATTCGTGGCTTCCGCATTGAGTTAGGAGAAATTGAGACAACACTGTGTCAACACCCAAAAGTTAGAGAAACAGTAGTTTTGCCTTGGGAAGACGCACTTAACAATCAGCGGCTAGTTGCTTACATCGTCCCTATAGAGCCGGCACTAACTACTAAGGAATTACAAAACTGGCTCAAGGACAAATTACCTGAGTACATGATTCCTGCTGCTTTTGTCTCATTGCCTGCTTTGCCACTGACAGCTAATGGTAAAGTGGATCGTCGCGCATTGCCCACACCAAACACCACCCGACCGGAATTAGATAAAGCTTTTGTTGCTCCACGAACAAGCACAGAACAAGTGCTAGCTGATATCTGGGCGCAAATATTGGGACTGGAACGAGTAGGTATTAACGATAACTTCTTTGAGTTAGGTGGAGATTCTATTCTCAGTACTCAGATTATTGCCAAAGCTAATCAGGCAGGTTTGCAATTGTCTTTTAGACAGTTGTTTACCCACCAAACGATCGCAGAATTAGCTGCGGTTACTGGTATCACTCCCACTTCCTCAGCAGAACAGGGTGTAATAGTTGGTCAAGTTCCCTTGACTCCCATCCAGCATTGGTTCTTTGAGCAAAATTTACCTGCTGCACATCATTGGAACCAAGCTGTTTTGTTAGAACTGGGGCAAATTGATCCAGAACTGATACAAAAAGCATGGCAGCATTTGCTGATTCACCATGACGCTCTACGTCTACGTTTTCTAGCCGAGGAATCTAATTGGCAACAGCAGATTGTCCCCCCTGATGGGAAAATCCCATTTAGCCAGGTGGATTTGTCTACACTAACGGCAACAGAGCAAACGCAGGCTATTTCCGCTACTGCGAGTGAACTGCAAGCCAGCTTGAACTTGTATACAACATTAGTGCGAATTGCCCTGTTTAATTTGGGAGAGAAACAACCCAGTCGGCTGCTGATTGTGATGCATCACTTAGTAGTTGATGGTGTCTCGTGGCGGATTTTATTAGAGGATTTGCAAACGGCTTATCAACAATTGAGTCGAGGGGAAAATGTAAATTTTCCTACTAAAACTACTTCATACAAACAGTGGGCAGAACAACTAAGAGAATATGCACAGTCAAATGTATTATATAAAGAATTAGAATATTGGTTAGCAATAGGTAAAAAACAAGTTGCCCAACTGCCAGTAGACTATTTAGAAAAAGCAAATATCGAGGCTTCATCGTGTAATGTATCAATAGCCTTGAGTCAAGAAGAGACTAGGGTATTGTTACAGGAAGTACCAAAGGTTTATAATACTCGAATTAATGATGTATTGTTGACTGCATTGATAAAAGCTTTTTCTGGTTGGACAGGAAGAAGTGAACTTTTAATTGATTTAGAGGGACATGGACGAGAAGACATTTTTGAAGGTGTAAATTTGTCGCGGACAGTCGGGTGGTTTACTTCTATTTTTCCGGTATTACTAAGTTTGTCAGCAGATGCTAGTTTAGGAGAGGTGCTGAAATCAATTAAGGAGCAGTTGCGGGCAATTCCCAAGCAAGGTATCGGTTATGGGGTGTTGCGTTATCTGAGCGATCGCCAAGAAATTATTGAGCAAATGCGATCGCTTCCCCAAGCCGAAATTAGTTTTAACTACTTTGGGCAATTTGACCAAGTTTTACCTGAAAAACCAGGGGTAACACAGGAGTTACGACTTACCCAAGATTTCCCCGGACTATCCCGTAGTCCCCAAGCTCTGCGTCGTCATCTTTTAGATATCAACGGATTTGTTGCTGGGGGACAACTGCGGTTGGAGTGGACATATAGTCAAAATATTTACAAACGGGTGACAGTAGAGAATTTAGCACAAAGTTATTTAGAACAAGTGCGATCGCTCCTTGCTCACTGTCAATCATTTAATGCTCGTAGTTTCACACCTTCGGACTTTCCCAAAGCTAAACTTAGTCAAAAAGCTCTCGATCAATTTCTTAACAGCATTACCAAAGCCAGTGGAGAGGGGTAAACATGAAAGTAGAAAATATTGCCGATATCTACGAGCTTTCACCAATGCAACAGGGCATACTATTCCACATTTTGTATGCTCCTAATTCTGAATTGTACTTTCTCCATCTTTCCTGTACCATCAAAGGCGATTTTGATGTAATTGCTTTTGAACAAGCTTGGCAACGGATAGTAGAACGACACGCAATTTTGCGTACCTCTTTTCATTGGCAAGACCTAGAAAAACCTCTACAAATAGTTAATCGCCAAATCAACGTTTCATTAGAAAAACTAGATTGGCGCTTAATATCTCCCTCGTTGCAACAACAGCAACTTGAGGCTTTTTTATTAGCAGATTGTCAGCAAGGATTTGATTTAACAAAAGCCCCATTGATGCGGCTATTCCTCATCCAACTCACAGATGATACTTACC
>JBPCQW010000606.1:0-3022 GCA_050997715.1 Hassallia sp. | reverse complement strand
AGTAAGTTAACAAATTATGAGGTAAGCAAGGTGGTATGCGTTAACGGTGTTTATGCGTCTTGCGTTTTCTGCTTCTGCTGAACATGCATTAATATTGCTTGATGAATTTCCTCTGGTGTCATTGATGCGGGATAAATCACAGAGTCCGGTTTTGCCTTCAAACGATCTACAAATGCGTAAAAACCTTCTTGATCGTCTTGGTGTGCAATGACGTAGGCTCTTAATTCAGCTTCACTCATAGCATCAAAATTTGGTTTGCTCATAACTCGTCCCAGTTTCCATCACGACTCATCAGAATTTCTATATCATCTCCAGCGAGGATGAACAGCTTTCCGTCTCGCGATCGGTTGAGAAGTGGTCGAGTGCGATCGCATTATGAAGCTTGAGGTTTAATAACTTAAGCAGATTCACTGATATTTTTCAAGTTACATAAGTTGCATAATGGCTGTAATTATAGTCATTGAAGTACTTTAAAATGGTCAACGCAACATCTGATAATTCCGATGAAAAAGATTTTTGGGAAAATGCAGAGACTCAATTTGAGGAAAAAGCTCCGGATTTTTCTAAAACTCTTAACATAGCTGTCATTGGGAAAGTTAGTTCAGGTAAAAGCTCATTGCTTAATGCTTTGCTAAAACAGAGTCGCAAACAGGCTATAGCAAAAGTGGGTGCCGAGGCTGGTGTTACCACAACATTAAAGGTATTTCGACTAGATGAACGAGTTAGGTTAATAGATTCACCGGGACTAGATGATGTTCGTGCTGAAAATAGTGAGATCACACGAGATTTTCTCAAACATATAGATGTAGGTATTTTAGTTGTAACTGGAGTCGCAGATGCTTCTCAAAAAAAATACTTGGATGATTTGCGAAAACATTGTGACTCTGTATTTGTCGTCTTGAATAAAATCGACGAGTGGGATAGGTTATCTCCCTCAGCTTTAGAAAAGGTTATTGCTCAGTGGAAAGAGAAACTTAAGATAGAAAAAATTTACCCAGTGTGTGCATTCGGCTATGACGCTGATACTCCTCCTGGCACTCCCCTAGATATTCATGGTGTATATTGGCTGAGGGAGGATATCGAAAATTTTTTAGGTTCAAAGGGAAAGGATCTACTACTCGCTCGCCACATGGGTGAGAAGAAATCCTATGCAATAGGCATTATAGCAGCTGCATTAGTTGCAGTTGCTGTTCAAGCATTTATTCCTGGCAGCGCAGCTTATATAACAGCTACACAAGCTGCCGCAATTGTCTCCTTATCTTATCTGTATATTGGTGAAATTCTTTCATCAAAAGCTGCCTTTGCGTTACTTCCTGCATTTGCAAGTGAGGCAGTTGCAAGTACGCTTTTTCTCTGGGTTAAATCATTCTTGCCACCAACAGGAGTTTTTGATGTTGCAGCAGCGGTTGTTGCTGTGAGTATTACCCTTGCAATTTTAGCCACTGTCAATTCCATGCTTGCAAGTGGAGCAAAACTTGAGGAAGAAGAACTTCTTAAGTCAAAATTCCGAAGTTACCGAAAGCAAGCAGAAACGGCTTTAAAAGGTCTAGCACTAACAGATATGAAGGATTTAATGTCTTGGAAAGGGGTTATCGAGAAATTTCTCTAGAAAATCTTTATTTATTTTTAAGTAGAGCGATCGCACTCTTCTGCTCACGATCCACTGCACTCAGACAAAATCACCTTTGGCTAACTTTAAATATCCGGCTTTGTTATGTTTAAAATAATTATCGTCACCTAAATTTAAAAGCGCAAGCTAGCAGGATTATAGCCCGCGTAGGCGGGCTTTGTTTGTATAGCCTCAGGCTTATAGCCTGTAAGGTATTTTTAAAATAATGAATGACTATAGATATATCATTTTTTACAAACCATACGGCGTTCTCAGCCAGTTTACAAAAGATAGCCCTAACCGTAGCAGCCTAAAAGATTACATCGAAGTGGCTGATGTGTATCCTGTCGGGCGTTTAGATTGGGACAGTGAAGGGTTATTATTATTGACAAATAACGGACAATTGCAACATCGTCTTTCTCATCCTCAATTTGGACATGAAAGGACTTATTTAGTACAGGTAGAGCGAATTCCGGATGCAGAGGCTTTGCAGAAGTTGCAAACAGGTGTGCAAATTCAAGATTACCGTACTCGACCGACAAAAGTACGACTTTTAGCAGAAGAACCGTTGTTAAGCGATCGCGATCCACCGATACGATTTAGGAAAAATGTCCCCACAGCTTGGCTAGAAATGACTTTGACAGAGGGTAAAAACCGGCAAGTGAGAAGGATGACGGCTGCTGTGGGGTTTCCTACCTTGCGATTGGTGAGAATAGCGATCGCTCACTTAAAATTAGATCATCTACAACCTGGACAGTGGCGCGAACTTAGCCCAGAAGAAATAAAATTATTACATAATTTGACGAAACCACACAAAAAAGCATCTATTCTTAACCCTTAAGCATTGCTCCTAAGGGAAAAGACTCCCTACATACATTGAAATAATTGTGGTTAAAATCCAAAAGCAATAGATTAATCAATATTTACAATTTTCAGTTTTAAGCTATCAATAAAAGAACCATACAGTGTAAAGCTTAGTCTTTACATAAGTTTTTATTTACACGTTTTACACAAATTTATTCAAAACCTGTATAATTATATTTTTTTATTACCGCCTATTTCACACTTCTCGCTTGGGTGCAAGTTTAAATCTATGAGCCGCAATCAGCAATCTAGCTGGCATCACACTCATCAAAAAGATATTTTGTCTGTAACACCTGTACATCTGGAACTTGTGCCTGAACCGACCAATTTAGAACTTTGCACACCAGAAACCCTGCGTCGTACCCAAGAAGAACTCCAGTGGTATCGCAGTTTGTATGAAAACATACCTTCTGTATACTTCACCTTGGATGCAACAGGTATAATTTTGTCTGTCAACCAATTTGGTGCAGACTGTCTGGGATATACCCCGGAAGAACTAATCCAAACTTTAATTTTTAATTTGTTTGCGCAGTCAGACAAGCAAAAGTT
>JBPCQW010000470.1:0-5462 GCA_050997715.1 Hassallia sp. | reverse complement strand
GAGATGGAACGAGACTTCACCACTGGTTACTCTAACAACACAGTAGTAGCATTCACCACAATTTGCGCCGAACCTGTGAAAAACGATCGCTCGATTGTTTTCGGTGTATCGCTAGCTTGGTGGTAGTGCGGAGTGCGTAAATTTGCCGTATCAGTCACCAACACAGCACCGATTCCTTGATACCAAAATGGCGCATGATCGCTGCGTAAAGTATCCGGTGTCAGCAAGCCTTTGAGGGGAATCGGCAATATTAACACTGGTGGTAAATTTTCTCTTGATGAGTTTTGAAAAGCATTAAGTAAAGCCAAGTGTTCTGCATCGCCGATCGCTGCTAAAAAATCGCCTTTGTCGCTGGGTGGAGTAACAAGTAAACCCGGTGGATACTGCTGACAGCCAACTGTGTAGCAAGCATAACCTACCATATCCATCACAATTACACCGCGCAGATTTGCCAAACGAGTGTTATTTGCCACAAAAGCCTTACTACCCAAAAGTCCCTCTTCTTCCTTGTCAAACAATGCAAGCTGTAACGTCCGGGGAGTCGGACGCGAACCGAGAAGTTTCGCAACTTCCAGCACTACAGCCACACCACTAGCGTTATCATCAGCACCAGGAGAGATCGCAACGGTATCGTAATGTGCGGCAACCAGAATTGCTCCTGCTGTCTTGTCAGTTCCTTGGCGTTCTGCAAAGATATTAACACCCTCGGAGAATTTTTCTAAAGTTGGTTTCCAGCCTAACTTTTTCAGTTCAGATGTAATGTAAGTGCGAGAACGCGATCGCTCCGCATCTGTAAACCGCTTAAAATTCAACTTTTGAATGTGAGCAAATAACCTGTCAGCAGATACTTGAGGACTATTTGTCACCGGCTTTGATGGCTTTTGGGATGTTTCCACTCGCGTGGTTGCAATAACTGGTGTCTCTTGACTGGGATGAAAAAAGACGCCAATACTCATCACTACAACTGCTACAAGCACCACCAGCATCAGCCAAATCCATTTTTTCATAAAACCTCTTCCTTATCCCCTTGTCTTTTGACATAGGATAGCGCTTTGCTGCAAGTTTGACGCCTCGTCTTTTGACAAGCGATTAAGTATTGTTAAAGGTTAATTGTTAATTGTCTTACCAACAACCAACCATGTAGAGACGCGATGAATCGCGTCTCTACCACCAACAACCAACCACTATCAAAATGCTAGATTTGTTGCTCATTGTCGTTTTAGGATTCCTGGGGAGTTTTGGTCATTGCGTGGGGATGTGTGGTCCTTTATCGGTGGCGTTTTCTTTATCTAATAAACAGGAAACTCTCAATTGGCGATCGCAATTAAAATTTCATACACTGCTGAACTTGGGGCGGATGTTGAGTTATACCCTAGTTGGTGCCGGCATTGGTGCGCTGGGTTCGGTGTTGCTCGCTAGTGGAAAATTTGCGGGAGTGGGTAGCGATTTACGCCGTTGGATGGCAATTATCACCGGGTTGATGCTGATATGGTTTGGGTTAAGACAAATAAAACCTGACTTATTGCCGCGTATACCGATGTTACATCCTTTGTTGCAGGGTAAATTACGCGATCGCTTAAATAAAGGAATGGTCAAACTTTCTTTAAAATCAACATGGTGGACACCAGCACTTTTAGGCATGACATGGGGTTTGATGCCTTGTGGTTTTTTGTATGCGGCTCAAATTAAAGCTGCGGAAACTGGTAATTTGTGGATGGGGGCAGCAACTATGCTGGCTTTTGGCTTGGGAACTTTACCCATGATGTTAGGTGTGGGTGTGTCTGCATCTTTGGTAAGTCAAGACAAACGCAGTCAGCTATTTCGCTTAGGTGGTTGGGTTACTCTCGCGATTGGTGCTATTACTCTGTTGCGGACTGGCAACACAATGGTAGACTACACCGGACACGCTGCCTTGATATGCTTGATAATGGCACTAATTGCCCGTCCGATTAGCAGCTTATGGGCTTCCCCCATGCGTTACCGTCGTGCTTTGGGAGTAGGGGCTTTTGTTCTGTCTTTGGCTCACACAGTCCACATGATGGAACATACCCTGCAATGGAATTTTGCCGCTTTCTTCTTTTTGCCACCTGATTTTCAGTGGGGGATAGCTATAGGTGCTGTAGCACTGATATTGATGACTCCCGCAGCTTTGACAAGTTTTGACTCTCTGCAAAAGTCCTTAGGCAAGCGTTGGCGACAAATTCATTTATTAAGCTTACCAGCTTTGCTTTTTAGTGGCATTCATACTGTGATAATTGGTTCCCATTACCTCGGCTCTTTACAGTTAACTTGGGGGAATAAATTAGCAACAGTGCTTCTAGGAATTGTCACTTTCGGTGTATTGCTGTTGCGTTTTAGAAACCCACCATCAAAAATTCCAAATTCCAATTCAAAACTCAAAATTCGCTCATGATGCCTACGACACCCCAACCAAGTCGCAGTAAATCATATCCGTTCCCAGGTTCAACCTGGGAACATTTTACAACAGGCTGCACCTCATGTTTCGGGAGGCAGTCGCGATGAAAAAAAAATCGCCACCAAGTATGAAAAAGGTTTCTTACCTTCTGGCTTCTGGCTTCTGGCTTCTGGCTTCTGCCTTTGTAGCCTCTGCCCATAACGTCAAAACAACAGCAGATGTCGGCGGTACGCTCCACATTCAACCAAACGATAATCCCCGTGCTGGGGAGCGATCGCAAGTTTGGGTTGCTCTTACCCGTAAAGGTGGAAAGGTTATCCCCCTAAAAGAGTGTAATTGCCAATTAGCTGTTTATGCTGAACCTCATTCAGCAAAAGAGCCAGCACTGCTTGAGCCATCCTTGCGAGCCATTACCACCGAACGTTATAAAGGCATTCCCGGTTCACAAATTACATTCCCCAAGCCCGGAGCTTATCTGCTACAACTAAGCGGCAAACCTGCATCTGGCGAGAGTTTCCAACCCTTTAAATTAAAGTTTGAAGTCACTGTCGCCGCCGGTTCAGCATCAGCTATCGAATCACAAAATGCACAAAATGTCAATGATGGCGTAGAAGATAGAAAAAGCGGGTTTATACCAATAGCGATCGCTCTATCAGCCCTTGCATTAGCAGGCATCGTGTTTATCGTACAGCAACGAAGGAGATAAGGAGACTAAAAGATGGGGAGACAAAGAATACTAATGCAATGAGATTCTCATTTTTTCCTTTTTAGGACTACCCTAACTTTGTATTTGTTTCGAGCTACGGACACAAAGTTAGGGTTGCAAAGACAAAGAAGCTATCATCTCAACTGAAGTTTGAGAATCTGATAGTTAATAATTCCCGTGAAAACTCCGGCAGTTGGTTCCTGGTATTTGACTCCTCGTTTTTGATGACGGTCATTAGCAACGATAGGATAAACAATGCTGCGTAACCGATTGATCGCACCAACAGGACGATGCACTGCTAGACCATTCCCAGGAGAAAAACTGAGATTTTCCCCAAAGTCATTTTCTTTGGCAGAATTAACCTTCTGATGCTTAACTGTTAGGCGACCAACTGTAATGAAGGGTGATTCCTCTTCATTCCAAACAATGGTCGTATCATCAATAGACATCTCTGGGCTAGTTTGAAATTGAATTTGAAAGTCCCAACTATATTCAGCATCAGGCTTTGCTAAAGCTTGAATGATATCCTCTCGGTAGTAGTTGTCCTCTGAACCTGAGGCTTTGGCACGCTGAAGCTCACTTTCTGGTCTAGATTCGAGAGGAAGTTGTTGATGAGGTGGTTGACTGGAAACTGGAGTAAATCCATATTTAATCACAACCGGATATTCCACAGGAACTCGACCTGGTTTGTAGGGGTCAAAATCAGATTTGAGTCCCAAAGAGTACGCTGAAGCACTCCAATAGCGTTCTGTGAGCAAACTTTTGGGAAACCGTTTGAAACTAGTTTGTAAAAGAGTGGATTCGTAGGGATGCAACTTTAGCCAAAAAAGCACCAACAGCTTAAAAAGCGGAAACAGCCCTGCTCGATAAACCGCCACAAAAAAGCTGTGGAAGTCTTTGATAGTTCTAACAAAAAAGAATTCGGTATTGTGGACAATAATATCTTGGGTTTTTAACTCGTGACTTTGCGGTAGTCTTTCTCCTTCTACCCCTATCACCTTTACGGACATGGAGCGCGTATCCCCTTCATAATCATTCTTTACTGAAAACGCACCATTTGCAAATCGTAACCAAACCGGATATTGTTTGGGTTTGGCAAATAAACCTTGTTTTAGGGAAATGGCTTGAAGTTGAGCTTCAGTTAATGAGGTGCGTCTGCTCAATTCCTGCTTAATTGCTGCTTCATCAAAGTCAAAGATTTCTAGAGTTCCTTGTACAGCAGCGTTAGTTTTAGAGTGGGTATCTCTCTTTGCAGTTTTTTTCTTCTCACCTCCGTAAAGATTTTCCATGTTCTTTTTGACTAGCTCACTCATGCGATCGCAATATTTGGCTTCGTCTTTTTCTGGGTATTCGGTAAATAGTTTCATTTTTTTTAAAAGGAGGATTAATTAATCAATTGAGTTGATCCCAAGCTGCGATCGCTATTCGTAGGGTGCGTTCAATTTCGCTATAACGTACCCTACAAAATGGGATATTACAATCTCTTAAAGGTCAAAAGTAACTTTGTACTTCTTACCTGATGGAGGAACATTGCGATTAACTAAATCTGAGACTGTGTTGGTATTTTGAATTATTTCCCAACCCACAGGAGAAAAAGTCTGTTTATTGAAGATATTGGGTGATAGTAAAGGATTAGTTAGCGCTTGAGAAAAGGCATCAATCCCAATTAAGCGTGCTACTAGGGAAGGAATAGTTGAATTTTTCCGCCCATCCTCGGCGTAAAGTCCCACAAAGAACTCAATATTATCAACATGACCATATAATTCTTTGAGTTTCTCTTGAACAAATTCATCGCCGCTAATTTGCTCAAATCTCGTCACTCTGGGGAAACCACACAATTGGCGATAATCGTTGTAGCTTGCTAATTGCAGCTGCCGTCCTAGTTTTATCGCGGGTAATTCGGTTAACTCAACCAATATATCAGGCGTGTTGAATAAACCAATTTTTGTACCTGGTTGGGAACAAGTTTCCTCCATCAATGCCCCCAAACCTTGATCAATGAACATCTTGTTGTTCCACAGAGATGTAACTATATGGGTCGGTTTCCCATTATAGTTAAAAGTTTCTGGAATTGCACTATGCCAGCGATAAACAAAATCAAACTCAATTGCCATGTAATTAGGACGATGCCAACTTTCCTTAGTAAAAGCTTCCGGATCGGCAAACAACTTAAAGTGATAAGGAGTTATGTGGTTAATGTACTCTTCCATAATGATTTTGAGAATCATCGCCATGAGAATATTTCTCGATGTTTGGAAGAGGCGTTCATCATCCCAATTTGGGTAATTCCTTGCTAACTCATCACAAAGACGATTATGTTCCCGGAAACATAGAGTATTG
>JBPCQW010000611.1:0-9225 GCA_050997715.1 Hassallia sp. | reverse complement strand
AGTAATTGACTAGAAAAAGGTAACAAAAGATAGTTTATCTTTTTCAACCAGAATCCAAGCAGCTTTATAATATTCCTGTTTTTTAGAAATCATATCATGTCCCTAACCGTCGTAGAGACGTTCCACTGGAACGTCTCTACAAAGAATATGTGTCCCAATGCCAGACATGATATTAAATGTATTCTTTTTGGGCTTGGGCAACGGCTATTGTTACCGCTCCTTGTAAAGTAGAGCGGGAGAGATTTTCATGATTGGAGCTTGATTTAAATATTTGTTTCGGAACCAGCAGAGTTTGACACTTAGCTGCTAGTAAGGCTGCGGCTTCAGCTACACTGTTCGTTTTCATCTTGAGCGCAACAACTGGGGAAGAGGTGGGGACATAAACAGAACTTAGAACATCTGCGGGAAAGGTTTTCAAAGGCAAATTGCGTTGATGACAAAGTTCTAGCAAACCGACTTCATCCGCTTTAATGTCGATGGTGGCAATTCCAGCGATCGCACTCAAAGCAAGTTGATTTTTTTTAAAAGTTTCTTCAATCGCTATTACAATCAATTCTCGTGAAGTTTCCCTGGTACAACCGATTCCCACCCACAAAACTTTAATTGCTTGTACTGTTGTAACATTAGCCACAGAATTTATATTTTTAGTCATAATAGCAAATGACGTAAAAAAAATAGCGATCGCGCAAAATAATCTCAAATCGTTGCAAACAACCGCCATTAAATGATTCGTTTTATTTGGTATCGTATTGATACATGAAAACTGATCATTATAATACTGTTCCATCCACAAATAATCTATATATTGCTATTAAGCACAGTAGGAACGCCGAGGGGGAAACAAGGTAAAAGGTAAGGGGTAAATTTCCTTCTTCATTTTGCACGCATTAGCATTCTGATGAAGCAGGCTTTTTGCTTGTAATATCTTGGTGTTTCACTAATTTTACTACTCCGTTGCAACAATCTTTACAGTTGCAACGGAGTTTTGTTATTTAATCATACTATGCGGTTTACTCGTTCTTACCCGGTACTTGCTCTGCACCAGCTTTCAAGCGGCTAGATGAGCTTCTGCGGATGCGTTCGCTTTTACGAACACCACCTGCCATTTGATATTCGCGGCTATCTTTGCCGTATCTAAAGGCAACTCCAGTCAACATGTTGTCACAGAGATCGGCTAAGGTTTTTTCTAATTGATCCATTTCCGTTTTGGAAGAGTCAATCATGGATAGAGCAGTGTTATAAGCATCAATTCTGGTGCGTAACTGCTCAACTATTTGTGTTAGATTTTGCAAGTTGCGAGTATCTCCAAAATCCATGCTCGAATCTATTGCTTTGAGTCCAGCGGATCTCAATTCAGCTTTTTCTAGAACGCGGTATGTACGTTTTTGACGGGACATAAATGTATTCCTTTTATAGTCACAGGACTTACGCAGCAGACTTATTGGATGTTCTAGAGCTAGCTTGCCTTACTGAAGCGGCATTTGAGGTCAGCATAATCCGCAAATATTTGTATTTGTTAGAACAATACCTTTGAGTAATATTGGCATTTGTTTAAGCATTCGCGTAAAAACGAAAAGCGCGATGTTCCTAAGCAAAAGCGTGATGTTCCTAACCAAAAGCGCGATGTTCCTAAGCAAAAGCGCGATGTTCCTAAGCAAAAGCGTGATGTTCGTAACCAAAAGCGCGATGTTCGTAACCAAAAGCGTGACGTAAGTAACCAAAAGCGCGATGTTCGTAACCACAGTAGTAAATAGTTGGGTGTGTTACGGCTATGTAAGAATTTGAGAGCTTGAGAGAGTCAGAATTAGCCGTAACGCACCAACAAATGCGGTGCCGTACTCTCAGCTTTAACGCACCTTACAATTTAACTTATTTACGAAATTTAGAACAAAAGCAGTGTGTTAATAAATAGGATAAACTTAGAGATAAAGTAGCAGATGGAACCTTTAACTACTGCGGCGATCGCGATCGGCACTGTAATAGCCACCAAAGCCTTAGAAAAAACAACCGAAAAGGTAACAGACACTTTATTGGACAAGACTGGTAAGTTTCTCGTCACGCTCAAAAAACAGTCTCCCCATACTGTAACAGCTATAGAGAAAGCACCAGAACAACCACTAGATTATGGTAAGGCTGTAGTGGAGGTAGAATCGGCGGCTAAAGCTAATCCGGAAGTGGCTAAAGCTGCACAGGAATTAGTCGCTGCTGCTAAAGCGGAACCAAATCCCAAATTAGCGGAAATTCTGGCTATGCCTAACCTGGAAAAATTGGCTGACAAGATTGGTCAGGTAGTCATGCCAGGTGGAACAGGCAACATTAAAAATATGCGCCTTTAAATCTAATAACTTACACTATTCTCAATTAGTCCCACATCTCGCCTGGAAATAAATTTCCAGGCTAATAGCTTAAGTCCACTTAAGTGGACTAAAACCTTTTTTCTCAGTCTTCTTCAGAAGACTTTAGCTATGAGCCTCAGAATTCATTCTGAGGCGGTTGTTGCAACTAATGCAAGATTTAAGTTTAACGGCATTTAACTTAACTATCTATGCCTAAAGACTCTGGCAAGTTCGCCGATAAAGTTGGCGCTTTCGCTGCCCCTGGTTCTCAAGTTAACATTGGGACTCAAATTATTGAGGGGCAGAAACAACTACATCCCACAAAATATATTCCTTATCGCGGTTCTCTCCATTTCGTGGGACGAGAGCGAGAATTGGCAATGGTGCATCAAGAGTTGCAGGGGGGACATTATGTGGCGATCGCCGGCATGGGAGGTGTGGGTAAAACTGAATTAGCTACCCAATATGCGAGACGATATGAAGAAGATTACGGCGGCATTGCTTGGTTTAACGATAGGGAAAGCAATCTTGCTGCGGAAGTTTTGGAGTTTTTCATTAACTTTGGTTTCGAGATTCCCCAAGAATTAGGGGGAAGACTGTTAAGCCTTAAACAACAAGTCGCGTGGTGTTGGTCTA
Source organism: Hassallia sp. (assembly GCA_050997715.1). Lineage (GTDB taxonomy): Bacteria > Cyanobacteriota > Cyanobacteriia > Cyanobacteriales > Nostocaceae > Hassallia. The sequence continues at coordinate 6,253 of JBPCQW010000611.1, read as the reverse complement.
AATATCCTGATTCTGCCTTACCTGTTTTAATCGTCTTCGATGACGTGACCGATCTCGCTAACCTCCGCGAAGTTGTTCCCAAGGATGAACGCTTTCGAGTTTTAATTACTACTCGACTGCGGAATTTAGACCCCAATTTTATTCAAGGGATTCCTTTAGATGTTCTTTCACCAGAAAAAGCCTTAGAACTGTTAAAAGGCTTATTGGGGAACAGAGACAAACGAATCGACAACGAACCAAAAGCCGCAACAGACATATGTGAATGTCTAGAATATTTGCCCTTGGGGATAGAGTTAGTGGGAGCCTATTTAGTCAGAGACTTGCAGCTATCTCTAGACACAATGTTTCGGCGATTGCAAGAACGTAAATTAGCAGAAGCAGCCCTACAAGACCGGGAAACCATACACTCAATTCAACTCGGAGTTAAAGCCGCGTTTGCTTTAACTTGGGAAGAACTCGACCCACTAGCGCAACAACTAGGAAAATTGTTGAGTTTATTTTCTCCCCAGTCAATTCTCTGGGAATTGGTTGTTTGGGTAGCGACAGAAAGTAAAAACATTGCACCCCACCCCCAACCCCTCCCCGCAAGCGAGGAGGGGAGCAAAAGCGCAGCTAAATTAGCTGATATCATATCCGTCGAATTGCCTATAATCAAAGCACCCCACCCCCAACCCCTCCCCGATAGCGGGGAGGGGAGCAAAAGCGCAGCTTTGGCGGGGTGGGGTTCCGATGAATTAAACGAGGCAAAAAAGCACCTCTACCAGCGCAACTTGCTGCAACAAATAGATGAAACAGGATGTTATAAAATTCATGCCTTAGTGCGGTGGTTTTTGCAAGGGCAGTTAGCGGAGTCTGGGGAGATGCAATTAGTTTTAGAAACAACCTTCGCTACTGCCATGATAGCCATTGCCCAAAGCCTTGACGATTCACCGACCTCTAAGGATATCGAAGGCATCAAGGATGTTATTCCTCATATTGAAGACCTGGGAAACCGTTTAATTGCAGAGGTCAACGAAGCAAAAGAGAAACAGGCAATTTCCCCAGCATCAGTCCCTAATGATGAAGTAATTTGGCTATTTGCGGGGGTGGGAAGATTTTACGGGGGACAAGGATTATATAAATTAGCAGAACCTTGGGGTGAAGAATGCGTAAATGTCTGCCAAGCTTTATTTCTCGGCGACCATCCTGATGTGGCACTAAGCTTGAACAATTTAGCTTTTCTCTACAAAAGCCAAGGACGGTACAGCGATGCCGAACCTTTATACATTGAAGCTTTGGCAATATGCGATCGCCTTTTACCGGTTAATCATCCCTTGACGGCAACAATTCGAGAAAATCTGACAATTCTGCAAAGCCAGTTAACTCCCCGTGCTACCTGGAAACGTCGATTATGTCAGTTTGTGCAAGCTTTATCCAATTTATTAAATCGACGCTCTTAAGGTTTAAGGGGGTATTGTGATTCCTGACAGACGCGATTCATCGCGTCTCTACAAGTACAAACGGGATAAATCGCGTCTTTTTTTCATTCTTCTGCGCTAGCTGCCCGCAGACTTTGCACCACATCTTCATAACCATTAAAGGAAGCGATCGCTAAAGCTGTATAACCACCTTGATTTTTTAAATTCACATCCGCACCAGCTTTAATTAACATCTGCACGGCTTCGTTATAACCTCGCGATGCTGCCCACATTAAAACTGTTGCCCCGGCTGAATCTAGATGATTAACATCTGCACCTTTATCTAGCAGTTGCTGCATTACGCTTATTTGATTGCCTTCCGCTGCTTTAATCAAAACCGTTTTGCCATCATCGCCTTGAATATTAACATCAGCACCGTAGTCTAGCAATACTTTCGCTGTCTCAGCGTGTCCATGCGATACGGAAAGCAACAAAGGCGTTTCGCTTGATTTTCCATTTACATCTGCACCTTGCCGCAACAGCGCCTCAACAATTTTACTATGTCCCTGCAACGCTGCTACAAGCAGTGGTGTATCACCGAGGTGGTTTTTGATTTGCACATTCGCACCTCGGCTAAGTAAGACTTCTACCACATCAGCGTAGCCTTCAACAGCCGCAAGATGTAAAGCAGTTTCACCATCTTGGTCTTGGGCATTCACATCAGCACCGCGATCTAATAGGATTGAGGCGATCGCATCATGTCCCGCTGCCGCAGCTGCTAATAGTGCAGTTTCCCCATCTTGATTTCTTTGCTTGACATCAGCCCCCGCTGCCAACAATGCTTGGACAACTTTCAAGTGTCCCAAGTCTGCCGCTACCATCAACAAAGTTTCACCTTCTTCATCTTGAGTATTGACATCGGCGCTTGTTTGTAGTAGTGTTTTTACAATCGCTGAATGTCCGTGCTTAACTGCCACTTTCAAAGCAGTGTCATCATCTTTATCTGCGACATTCACATTTGCATTTGCGGCAAGCAAGACTTTCACCACATCGACATAACCTTTCAACGCTGCTGCCATTAAAGCTGTACTGCCATCTTCGTTCGTGGCATTGACATCAGCGCCTCTAGATATTAAAAGCTGGACAATATCAACTTGATTGGCACTCGCTGCCAACATTAAAGCAGTCAACTTATAGCGTTTTCTGGGTAAATTGATATTTGCACCCGCATCGAGAAGCGATCGCGCAATTTCGGTGTAGCCTAAATTAGCAGCAAACATTAACGGCGTAGTTCCAGTGCGATCGCACGTATCAGCAAGCGTACCATGAGTTAGTAGCGCCTGCACAAGCTTTAGATCCCCACGAGTAGTAGCTTTTATTAACGGAATATCTTGAGTAGAAACCATAAATAACCCTCCTAAGTGCGATCTTCGTAGCTTACCGTAGGTATCGCTTAACGAGTACAAATGACTGGGTTACTTCCACACTATAAGACAATCAGAAATAACCACAGATGCACCCCACCCCCTAAACGGTTAAAGACAGAATACACAAATAGACATTATCTGTGTTTATCTGTGTTTATCTGCGGTTTCTTAAAAAGATGTAGGACTTACGCAACAGGAGTAAAGGGGAAGCGATACGGCTATGGCAGTTGTTGCCGCGATGATTTAGGCTGATAAATGACTGAAAATGGTATAACCTAAAAGTGCCCCCATAGCGATCGCCAAACCACTACCACTATCTTCGTCTTCCGATGGTTGATGGTTGCCAGATAGCTTGCGATGCTTGCCTCCCTGAGTTGCTAAATGCTCCTCTTCTATAAGAAATAGCTTTGCAATCTTTTCTCAAGCGATTATGCTAACTTTTATAAAGATTTAATAACTGTGCGGGAACACGTATCAATATGGAACTTTCTCCATCGGTGAAATATTGGCTCAATTTCATTCACCCGGTACTCATGTGGGCGCTATTGCTATTGTCAATTTATGCGGCATACCTGGGATTAAAAGTACAGCGTACCAGACATGCTCAAGGTGAAGAGAAAAAAGAACTGATTAAAGGTAAATATAACGTCAAACACTATCAAATCGGGTCAATACTTTTAGGTTTGATGGTGGCAGGTGCGATCGCTGCTATGGCTGTCACCTACATCAATAATGGTAAATTGTTTGTCGGACCTCACCTGCTAGCAGGGTTAGGAATGACGAGTTTGATTGCATTTTCTGCGTCCTTATCTCCTTTTATGCAAAAAGGTGCGAATTGGGCGCGGGTAACTCATATTGTGTTGAATTTCGCCCTTCTGGGACTTTTCACTTGGCAGGCTATTACCGGCGTGCAAATTGTCCAAAGAATTCTGACTCAAGCATAGTTAGTTGTTGGGCAATGGGCAATGGGCAATGGGAATGTGAGAATAAAGTCAAATATTTTTCCTATGCCCCATGCCCTATGCCCTATGCCCCACTCACCGCTTTTTCTGATTGACAGGAAAATCTATTCCTATAGATTGATGAAAATCTTGCTGAACTTTGCGAGTTAAGCGTTTTGAAACTTGACGCACGACTTGATTAAGTACGCGATCGCCTGTAGATTGCACCAAAGACTTAGGCAAACGCTGAATAAACTTGGGAAAGTGAATATCAACAACTAAATCCAATTCCCATTCAACTCGTGTGATGTCAGAAATACTTGTTAGTGCATCGTTTGCCGTACCTTCTATCATACGCATCGATGCATTATAGTCAACGTCATAACCGGGCGGATAGTAACCTGGGATGGGTATAGTGTGGATGCGGTAAATACCATCCTCTGGAGGTAACAGTTCTAAACCAATTTTTGGCTCCACCTGATAACCAAAAGAGCCAAAACTACCGATTCCTAAAGCATAACCATTTTCCCCTAGCGGTTGCACCTTCATCGGTTCAGCGCAGCGCGAAAACCATGAAGAATGAGCATTGAGATACTCAGCAACCAAGCTTGCTGGAGCATACATTTCCATAGAGTCGTGATAACGACCATAAAACTTTGCAGGTGTTCCACCAATTGCTTGCTCTAGTGCGTCTTCAGTATGCGCTACTGATGGCACAGGTACAACTGCTTCGGTTATTTCAAAGGATTGATATTCGCGATTTTGTGAAAGCATATAAACATTCCTGTATAATCTGCCGTTTACCTGTATTAATAATTCCCATATCGGGTCAGACGATTCGCACGCTAGAGTATATTTTGACGGAAACCTCAAAAATCTGCCAGCAACTTCATAGAATCACTAAAATAGGGAACGAAGAAATCAAATATTAGTTTCCCAGGATAGCGTTTATTATGAAAGCATTTGTAGCAGGGGCAACCGGTGAAACAGGTCGCAGGATAGTACAAGAGCTAATTGCAAAAAATATTCCCGTCCGTGCTTTGGTACGTGACGCAGAAAAAGCGAAGGGAATTTTACCTCCTAATGTTGAGTTGGTAATTGGGGATGTGTTAACCCCAGAAAGCCTGACGACTGCTTTAGGAGATAGCACACTAGTGCTTTGTGCCACCGGAGCCAAACCCAGCTTTGACCCCACAGGACCTTATAAAGTCGATTTTGAAGGCACTAAAAATTTAGTGGATGCTGCCAAAGCGAAGGGAATACAGCATTTTGTTTTCGTTTCTTCGTTGTGTACTTCCAAGTTACTTCATCCTTTGAACTTGTTCTGGCTGATTTTGGTCTGGAAAAAGCAAGCTGAGGAATATATCCAAAAAAGCGGTTTGACTTATACAATTGTCCGTCCTGGGGGGTTAAAAAATGAAGATAATTCCAACCCAATCGTGATGCAAAGTGCTGATACACTGTTCGATGGCAGCATTCCCCGGCAGAAAGTCGCAAAAGTTTGTGTCGAGTCGCTGTTTGAAGCAAGCGCACGCAACAAAATTGTTGAGATTGTTGCTAAAGAAGAAGCTACCTCCAAAAGCTTTGGAGAATTATTTGCTAACGTAGCTTGATAGAGTTGGGAGTTGTAGAGACGTTCCGGACTGAACGTCTGTACTTGTAGAGACGTTCCGGACCGAACGTCTCTACTAAGTTTCAATCCTCACTGTCAGTACGTTCGGAAGTGCGTCTATTATTGTTGTTGAATATACGCAAATTGTAAGGAGTCCCAGTCTGAAAAGCGTTGAAAAACTTATTGGACCGATAGCCGCACTTCTCGGCTTTGTATATTTGTTGCAGTGGTATGTATTTGGGGATTTGCGATCGCATAACGATCCCGTCTTTGGTCAAAAAAATCCACCTTTGGTGATGAAAGGTGGCGATCCTTACATTCGTGCTTTAATGCGAACTATATCAGCAAGTGAGGCAAATAGCGATCGCCCTTATTCTCTGTTATATGGTGGACAGCAAGTCAACGATTTGAGCCAGCATCCTCAGATATGCGTCGCAATTGTTACTGGTCCCAACACAGGCAATTGCTCTACCGCTGCTGGTAGATATCAAATCATCAACACTACTTGGTATCGAATTGCTCCTCGCTATCATCCCAACCCGACGCGGTTTGTGTTTTGGGCATCTTATAGTTTTGCACCAGAATATCAAGATGCAGTAGTTTACAGTTGGTTAAGCGATCGCAAAGTTTGGGGAACTGACATTTCTCAACAGTTGCATCAAGGAAAATTAAACGAAGTTTTGAAAAGACTTTCCCCCACTTGGACAAGTCTCGGATATGGCATAGAAACAAATTCCGTCAGCCGATATCTACCCAAGACTTATCAGAAAAACCTGCAAGAAGAATTAAAAACTGTGAAAAATTGATTCGTAGTAAGCGTTTCAACGCTTCTTTTCCTAAACCCTATAAATATAACTTCAAATCTCAATCAAAAAC
>JBPCQW010000153.1:0-14393 GCA_050997715.1 Hassallia sp. | reverse complement strand
GCATCGAACCCAACGAAAACGTTAACCCCGATGAAGTTGTGGCAGTGGGTGCGGCAATTCAAGCGGGTATTCTGGCAGGAGAACTTAAAGATGTGCTGCTGTTGGATGTTACGCCTTTATCTATCGGCTTGGAAACCATCGGCGGCGTGATGAAAAAGCTGATTCCCCGCAATACAACTATACCAGTCAGGCGATCGGACATTTTTTCCACATCAGAAAATAACCAAAATACTGTGGAAATCCACGCAGTCCAAGGTGAACGCGAAATGGCAGCAAATAACAAGTCTTTAGGACGGTTTAAGCTGTATGGGATTCCGCCGGCACCAAGAGGAGTCCCGCAGATTCAAGTATCTTTTGATATCGATGCCAACGGTATTTTACAGGTAACAGCTTTAGATAGAACTACAGGCAGAGAGCAAAGTGTCACGATTCAAGGTGCTTCTACCTTAAGCGAGTCGGAAGTTAACCGAATGATTCAGGATGCTCAAAAATATGCTGATGAAGACCGGGAACGCAAAGAGCGAGTAGAAAAGCGCACCCGTGGCGAAGCTTTAATTTTATCAGCAGAAAGACAACTTAGAGAAGTGGCGCTAGATTTTGGAATGCAGTTTGCCCGAAACAGACGCCAACGAATTGACACTATTTGTCGGGAACTACGCGAAAGTTTACAGAAAAATGACGATCGCGGTATTGACCAATCTTACGCCGACCTGCAAGATGCTTTGTACGATCTAAATCGGGAAGTTCGTCAATATTACGCTGATGACGAAGAGGATGACTTGTTTGGCACGATCAAGGAAATCTTCACCGGCGATAAAGACAAAGAACGCGGTCGAGACAATTTAAGAGATGATTCTCGCGATCGCGAAAATTATGGCAGAGATTACGGCAACAACAGGGATTACAGCGGGAATAAAGATTACGGCAACAACAGGGATTACAGCGGGAATAAAGATTACGGCAACAACAGGGATTACAGCGGCAACCGCGACTATAGAGATAAAGACAGTCGTCCCTCCTCCTATGACAGCGGTTCGTCACGGCGATCGCGTCCAAGTTACCAAGATAACTGGGATGATGAAGACGACGATTGGTTATAGTGCTTTTGAATGGGCGGACTTTTCCGCCCATGCCTGATCATATTATTAGCACCAAAATGAAGTTGATTGATCCTGAGATCGCGCTCTGGGTAACAAGTAATAGTTAATAGCACTATTAGCCATTAAATATTAATAAAATCTCAAATATATACTTAAACTGACTATGCAAAATTTGCAGAATTTTCGCGATTATTACGAGATTTTAGGAGTACCTAAAGAAGCCTCAAGTGAGGAAATTAAAAAGAATTATCGCCGATTAGCGCGGCAGTATCACCCAGATTTAAATCCCGGAAATAAAGCTGCCGAAGACAAATTTAAGGATATCGGTGAAGCTTATGAAATCCTAAGCGATCCAACCAAACGAGCGCAATACGATCAGTTTAGTCGCTACTGGAATCAAAGAGGCTTTAGTGGCAAACAACAAACATCAAAGGGTAAAGGTTGGGGTAATCAGAAGGGCGATCGCACTAATACTCAAGATGTAAATCCCAGCGATTTTGCCAATTTTGAGGACTTTATTAATCAAGTTGTCGGTGTAAAAAATGATAAAAATGGGGCAAGTGATTCTACTAATGGCGCTAACCGCGATCCATTTCGTACCCCCCGAAGTCAAGTTCAATACACAGTACCGAAAACTCCTCGCAGTAGCCGTCGCGATATAGAAGCGAGATTAACTTTACCATTAGAAAAAGCTTATACAGGCGGCAATGAACGCATTCGCTTAGAAGATGGGCGATCGCTCGAAGTGACTATGCCTCCAGGTATGGTAACAGGTCAAACCATCCGTCTGCGTGACCAAGGCATCGGTGGGGGAGACTTGTATCTAAAAATTACAGTTGAACCTCATCCTCTGTTTAAACTAGAAGGCTTAAATATATTTTGCCAAGTACCTGTGACTCCCATCGAAGCCGTTTTAGGAGGACAAGTAGAAGCACCAACTCTCGATGGACCTGTGAAAATGTCAATTCCCCAAGGAGTTAGGTCTGGTCAACGATTCCGACTCGCTAATAAAGGCTACCCCAACGAACAAGGTAAACGTGGCGATCAATTGGTGGAAATTCAGATAGTTACTCCGAAAACTATTAGCCAAGAAGAAAAAGAATTATACGAAAAATTGCGGCAAATTGAAACCTTTAAACCTCGCGCTGATTTATTATGAGCTAATAAAGTAATTATTCAGTAACTAAAGTAACTTAACAGATGCAATAAACAAAGGCAGATTAGCCAGTAAAAAATACGAGGTATTTCAGCTTATGAGCTTCCGTGACTTAGTAGAAACAATCAAAAGTCTTTCGATTCAAGAGAAACAAGAAATTCAACTGCTATTAAGCCAGTATTTGCGCGAAGAACGTCGAGAAGAAATATATGAAAGCTTGAAAATAAGCCAAGTAGAAGAGCAAAACGGTAAACTTAAATTCTCTAATAATATCAAGGAACTAAAACAACTAATAGAAGATTAATGGTGGAAGTCAGTTTTAGTTCATCCTTTAAACGTGCTTTTAAAAAACGAATTAAAGGAAATGTAGACTTGGAAACAAGGTTTTGGCAAAAATTGGAGCTGTTTACAAACGATCCTTTCGACCAAAGCCTGAAAACTCACAAGTTATCAGAGAAGCTTAAAGAATTATGGAGTTTTAGTATAGAGTACGACGAAAGAGTATTATTGTTCTTCACCGACGACGGAAACGCTATGTTTGTTGACATTGGTAATCACGATGAAGTTTACTAGGCTCAAAGGAAATTGGATAAGAGATTGAGTGTGCGATCGCTACTGCTAAATTTCAACAAAATTTGGTATTTCCTGTTAATCCCTAAGTCCGAAAATAGACAAAAATCCGCCTTAGACTACTTCGGAGATTTGCTGCATAGGAATTTGAACTACAAACTCCGTTCCTTCTCCATTTGTAGAAAAAAATTCTAATTTGCCGCCATGTTTTTCGGTGATGATTTGATAGCTAATAGCCATTCCCATTCCTGTTCCCTTGCCCACAGGTTTTGTTGTAAAGAACGGATTGAAAATCTGTTTTTGAATCGATTCAGGAATTCCAGAACCATTGTCAGTAATCGTAATTTTTAGCCATTGTGAATCAACAACAGAGGTACGAATCTTGATGCGACTGGGATTAAGCTGGATTTCCTGATAAGTTCGTTTGGTATTAAATTCTTCGAGGGCATCAATCGCATTTACTAGAATGTTCATAAACACTTGGTTGATCTATCCGGCGCAGCATTCTACATTGGATAAATTGCCGTAGTCTCTGATGACCTGAATTTCTGGTCTTTTGTCAGTGGCTTTGAGGCGGTGCTGTAAAATCATCAAAGTATTGTCGATGCCTTCATGAATATCCACCGCTTTGAACTCACTTTCATCTAAGCGCGAGAAGTTACGTAGTGACAGCACAATATCCCGGATACGCTCTGTTCCAATATTCATTGACTGCAATACCATAATCGCATCTTTTTCCAGAAATTCTAAATCGATGGTTTTGCGTTCAGTTTGAATTTCGGCAGGTGGGTTGGGGAAGTAACGGTGATAAAGCTGGAGCAGTCGTAATAAATCATGAGTGTATTGGCTGATATGGCTGAGGTTTCCGTAAATAAAGCTAACAGGATTATTGATTTCGTGAGCAATGCCTGCCACCATTTGACCCAGGGCAGACATCTTTTCGCTTTGAATCATTTGAGCTTGCATCTTATGCAAACTATTAAGCGTATTTTCTAACTCTTGGCTTCTCTGCTGCAAGTCTGTCTGAGATTCTTCTAACTCACAAATCACTTTTTTAAGTAAAAATTCCTTTGTTGCAATGTCAGTTTCTAGCTGGTGGCGTTCATTTTGACAGCGTTCTAGCTTTTTCTGCAAGATGCGGTTGGTCTTTTGCAATTGGATCTGTATGAAATCGTCTTGGTTATCCATACATCAGTCATTTTGTCCCCATTAGTAATGTGACAAAGGTTTTGTTATGAAATTGCGTTTGACCCCCGCTCACCAAAGGAGCAATTTCACCATAAGCGTAGAAACCACAGCAAGGCAATCCCTTTGGTAAATGAGTTTTGACAAGCTGATACTCAACTCTTGCAAGAGTTCCCAAAATTCGCCGACGAGCTGCACAGGAAATGAGCAACGCTGCTGTTGGCTCCACACCGGGATAATCGGCAAGAGCATTTTTCAAGGATGTCTCAGAAGCTGACAGAATATTGTCACGAGTTGCATCGGTAATTTGTACAACTGCCTGTTGAGGAATATCTGAAAAGAACGTCACACTACCAGACTGGGGATCGTAGCCATTGGGTGCCCGCATATAGAAATGATCTTGATCCTCAAAAACTGCCAACGCATGGATCGCATAATTGGACGCAAATCTTTCTGCACCGAGATAATGCTGGTAGAAATCTAAGGCACGCTGTCCATCAATTTCATAGACTATGTTGCCATCCACTTTAGTTACACGGCTACGTTTACTGATGGGAGTCCAACCACTGGCAACTCCGTGGGAAAATAGTAGTTGTCCAGAGAACAGCAGGACTGGAACTGAATCACTTAATACTTCACCTTGAAAGAATTGGTAGGTTTTATCAAAGGTATAGTCATCGGCAGCCATTCCCCCAATGATGGGAATATGCTTTCCCAGGCTTTGTTTTAAACCCTCCAAAATCAAAACCCCATTGCTCGTGAGACTATCGGGAAAGGTGAGGCATAATTGTGGCAGAGATGTACTTTTTGCCTTTGCTTGTGCGATCGCTTGTTGGGCTGCAATATCTGGATTTTTGGATGCTCCTCGTCCAATGCCTGCCTTAATTTCTACTTCGTCCGTAGCGAACAACATTAAGGTCAGAGAATCTTGTTGAAACTCCAGTATTGAAGAGATTTCTCCATTCGTAGTTCCACCAATCAACTCAATTCCAGGGAAAGTATCTTGGATACGTTGCAAAATTAATGTATGGTCAAAGTGTATAGCAGCGAATAAAAGTCCAGCTTGAGGAATTGACCCGCTAAGGGAGCGGTTACATTCACTAAGAACTTCAGCGATCGCGCTTTGAGAATCAGGATCGTCACTATGTCCAATAACAACTCGAAACACAACTACCTCATTGTAAGTTTAAATACAGTGTGCTGATTCAATTCGGATGTCAGCTTCCTCTGACCTACAATTAGACTTCCCACTTACTGGAACTAAATATCGTTCACCTAACTTTTTATCATCAAAATAAGTATGGACAGATTTTAGTAAATAAAACAGTCCAGTATATTTGTGTTAGAGTGAGCCATAAAAATAAATGCCCAGCCGTGTGTTGAAATTATTCGTGGGTATTGAGGATCTAGGTTTGACGGCTGGACATTTATTTCTTGGCAGTATGCTTAATAAGGAAATTGGGTAAGAGATTGAGCGTGCGATCGCCTACTCAGCCATTGTCAGGTTTAAAATAAGAAAAAACTTGATTGCAAGGTGACTCAAATAGCCGTGAATCAAAACGGGGCAATGCCACAAAGGAGTGATACTTATTACTCTCTGCTAGGACTACATCCCTCGGCATCGGTAATCGAAATCCGTCATGCCTATCGGGAACTAAGCAAACGCTTTCATCCAGATACTACAGACTTACCTGCTGCGATCGCTACTGCGAAATTTCAGCAACTCAACGAAGCTTACGCCACTCTCAGCAGCCCAGAACGCCGTTTAAGCTACGATATAAAAATTGGTTACTCTCGAAGAGGCATCATTCAAGCACCCGCTGACTTGAACCATCCCGTCGCTAATTTTTATGATTGGTCAAAATCAGCTTACCTTGATGCCAACGATCGCCCACTCTCACAAGGGGAAATCTTTGCTTTATTTATTATGGGGTTAACTATTCTCGGTTGTTTGTTATTGGCGATCGCCATCGGCTTAACTCGCGGCGATGCTGCCTTCAAAACACAACTTACACCACCAACGCCAGTAGTTCAAGAGCAAATTTATCACTTTTCTCAAACGAATAATTCTCTAGAAATTAAGAAGTAAAAATTATTTATCTTACCCTTGACATTTAACGCAAATCATGGATGAAATTTCTGGAGATACTCCCTTATATAGCCACCCCCTACCTCAGATTGAGCAGTGGTTAAAAAACCAAGGCTGTCAGCAAGATGAACAACAGCCCCATTGTTGGCATGTCCAGCGACCATTATGGCAAGCGGAAATCTGGCTCGACATTGAACAAATCATCGTGCGATATTTCCCATCTGGGGAAAATGGGCAAGATATACAGCGATCGTTCAAGTACTCCCTCAGTCGGGAAGATATAGAACAAGCGGTTTTTTCAGGACCATGAACTAGGGATTAGGGACTAGGGACTGGGGGGAAAAAATTGTCTCCTTGTCCCCTTGTCCCCTTGTCTCCCACACCACGCTTCCCCCACTCCCCTTCATACCTTCCCAAACCGCCTTTCTCGTTGCTGATACGCAGATAAAGCGCGGTGAAATTCGGCGCGGTCAAAATCGGGCCACAGAGTTTCGGTGATATAAATTTCCGCGTAAGCCATTTGCCAGAGAAGGAAATTTGAGATTCGCATTTCCCCACTAGTGCGGATTAATAAATCTGGGTCGCAAATTCCTGCCGTGTAGAGATGACGCTCAAAAGTTGCTTCATCAATTTCATCAGGTTGAAGTAAACCTTGCTTTACTTGATTAGCGATCGCTCGACAAGCTTGTAAAATTTCCTCGCGTCCACCGTAGTTTGTAGCGACTGTAAATCGGATAGCGCGATTATCCTTAGTTTCTTCCATTGAGCGGGAAATTTCTTCTTGAAGAATACGCGGTAAAGCCTGCAAATTTCCCACAAACCTAATTTGCACATTCTCTTCCAGCATTTCCCGCAATTCTTGACGCAAAACTCGTTGGAACAAACTCATCAGAAAATCAACTTCTTCCTGAGGTCTTTTCCAATTCTCAGTCGAAAAAGCATAAGCCGTCAGCGCACCAATTCCCCAATCTTTACAACAGCGAAGCAAATCCTTCAGAGCATCAACACCGTGTTTGTGACCGATAATTCGGGGTAGCCCTTGACGTTTAGCCCATCGACCATTCCCATCCATAATCACCGCAACGTGTTTTGGCAGTAATTCTCGCTTTAAGTCAGCGGGCAAATATTGCAGTTCTGTATGGTGTGCTGTCATTTTTTATCTCGCGAAGCGGTCGATGGTAATCCAAGTAAACGTGAAATTAGGGCTAGTGCCTTACTACGAATCTGACGTACCAAGCTTAACAGACCCGGAGCCACAGCTTCGCGATCTACAGTTGGCGATAATCGAGCCTCTAAAGACTCTTTCAGCTTCGTCAGTGTCAGCGGTCTATTTAGGATTCCCCTTTCCGCTAAAGAAATAGAACCCGTTTCTTCTGATACAACCACACAAATGCAATTTTCGACTCGCTCAGTTATTCCCATAGCTGCCCGGTGGCGTGTTCCTAACTGGCGCGAGGCTGTGCGTCCTGAAAGCGGTAAAATTATACCAGATGACACAATCCGCGATCCACGGATCATTGTCGCCCCATCGTGCAAAAGAGTTTTCGGCTGAAAAATTGTCTGTATCAGTTCCTTTGAAACTTCCGCATTCAGCTTTACTCCGGGCACAGAAAAATCGCGCTCGTCAATTGGACCGCTAGTTTCCAAAATCAGCAAAGCGCCAATCCGGTTTTTTGACAGTTCCTTAACTGCATCGACAATTTCATCAATCACACTATCAGACTTGGGGACTGTCCGATTGGATGGTAGAAATAACGAACGAAATTCGCCACGTCCCAATTGTTCCAAAAATCGTCGAAACTCTGATTGGAGCGCTACAGCCATTGCCACAGCGCAGCCAATCACCAACTTTTCTAATACAAAATTTAACAGTGGTAGCCCCAACCTGGCGCTGAGAGCTGACGCGAGCATCAACACAATAAATCCCCGCACCATCCACAGTGTCCGGCGCTCACTGATAATAACTAGGATCATGTAAGTCAGCGCCAGTACTAAGACTATATCCAGAGTCTCAAGCAGCAAAGACCCAGACTGTCCCAGGTTTATCAGCCATTGCTTCCACCAATCTCCCATGACATCTGGCGTGAAAGTATGAAGTATAAAGTATGAAAGATGAAAGATGAAGTATGAAGTATGAATTATCAAGCATGAAGTCTAAAATTTTCATTCTCTATCCTTTGTTCTTCATCCGATCTTTCAGTCTTCAGGCTTTATCCAAAATCTTTCTTTAGTCTTTCTGGTAGGCAATCCTGTCTAATCAAGTCTTGATAAGTTTCGCGCTGCAAAATTAAATTTGCTTCGCCATCCTTGACTATAACCGCTGCCGATCGCGGTATGCGATTGTAGTTAGATGCCATACTGTAATTGTACGCACCAGTTGCCATTACTACCAGAATATCTCCGGGTTGAGTTTTTGGCAGTTGGGCATTTTTTATGAGAATATCCCCTGATTCACAATGTTTACCAGCAATTGTCACTGTTTCGGTTGAGGGAGTTGACATGCGATTAGCGACTACTGCCCGGTAAACTGACTGGTAAGTAATCGGTCGCGCATTATCAGACATTCCTCCATCCACAGCTATGTAGGTACGGATTCCCGGAATAACTTTGGATGATCCTAACGTATAAGCGGTGACACAAGCTGTGGCAATTAGCGATCGCCCAGGTTCACATAATAACTTAGGTAAAGGTAGATTTTCTTTTGCACAAGCCGATTGAATCACCTCGCAAATCGGTTTTACCCACTCTTCAATGCTTGGTGGATCGTCTGATTCTATATACTTAATACCCAAACCGCCACCAACATTTAATTCTGTCACGCTTAAACCGTAACCAGCAGCTTTACTCAACCATTGCACCATCAAAGCCGCTAAATCGCGATGCGGTTGACGTTCAAAAATCTGAGAACCAATATGAGCATGTAATCCCGCGCAGTTCAGAGCAGATTGCTTACTGACAAAAGTAAACAATTCATCCAGCGCATTCGGATCAAAGCCAAATTTAGTATCTAGCTGTCCTGTCTGAATATACTCATGAGTGTGACACTCAATACCCGGAGTCAGCCGCAGCATTATCCGGATGCGAGGAGTGGGGGAAGAAATTTCACCTTGTCCCCCTTGTCTACCTTCAGCAGCTATCTCCACCAAAGTATGCAACTCATACCAGTTATCCACCACGATGGTGCAACCAGATTCAATGGCAAAAACTAGCTCTTGGCGAGACTTATTATTGCTGTGAAGGTAAATTTTATCAGGACTGACACCTGCTTGTAGGGCGGTGTAAAGTTCACCTCCTGATGCGACATCTACACCTAAACCTTGATGAGCGGCGATCGCACAAATTGCCAAACAACTCCAAGCCTTAGAAGCATACAATACCTGAGATTCACCTTTGTAGTATTGCTTAAAAGAATCTCGGTATTGCTGACAAGCGCTTACAAGCGTTTCTTCATCCAAAATATATAAAGGCGTACCATACTGCTCAACTAAAGTTGTGACATCACAGCCACCAATTTCCAGGCAGTCATTACCATTAACTCTGGCACTCAAGGGTAAAAGTTGCTGATTTGGCGACAATTTGGCATTTTTACTGCTTGTTTCAGGTAAATACTGACTACCAGAATGTTGAATACCTGCCGGGTGAGTCGATACCATAAATAATAAGAGTTGTCCTTGTTCAAGTTGCGGGCGTGAGTGGATACCCCGATTCTCAGTTTACCGACCCATTGTCCCATTATTGATAATTGTGATCTCATTAGCATTAGAAATTCAACCACTGACACCAGATGATCTGAGTGCAGCCTTAGAAGTAGATCAAGCCTGTTTTGGCGGTTTGTGGAATTTGGAGGCTTACCAACGAGAGTTGGAAAGTCCCAACACTGAATTAGTCGGATTATTTTCCAACTTCTCTAGCTCCAGAATGCTGGGAATGGGTTGCTTTTGGTCAATTGTAGATGAAGCACACATTACGATTGTGGCGGTTCATCCTCACTACCACCGTCAAGGTTTGGGCGCAGCTTTACTATATTCGCTTTTGCTTCGAGCTTATGATCGCGGTTTAGAGCGAGCCACTCTAGAAGTCCGTGTTTCCAACACCGCAGCAATATCTTTATATCAAAAATTTGGTTTCAAAACAGCAGGGCGGCGACGCGGTTATTACCGAGATAACGGTGAAGATGCCTTAGTTTTGTGGACTGGAGAAATGCAACAGCCAGATTTTCCCAAAACTTTAGATACATGGCATACCATAATTTGCGATCGCTTGAGTGAATCCTCGTGGCAGTTAGTTTTTAAATAGACATTAATATTTTTAATCTAAATAGCCAAAAAAGTCGTAAATACATTAGATATTCAAATATTGTGTTGATATGTATTGAAAATGACACCATATTATGATATTAAGTTTTGTTTGGGAAGAGGAAAAAAACACCCAAAACCCGTTTTTTCCAGTGAAATCGAGGATCTAAAATCAAGCTCGTCAGTATACAGATCACATCAAAGTAATAAAAATTTAATAATTATCTTATTAACCTGAGTGTTAGCCCTTGGATGTCTATCTGTTTATACAGACACCCAAACTTAGGGCTTATGCTAAAATCAGCATACCGGCACGACGCAGGTGATGGGATCAACGAAACTTATGTTTGAACGCTTCACAGAAAAAGCCATTAAGGTTATCATGCTTGCTCAAGAAGAGGCACGCCGTCTTGGGCATAATTTTGTCGGTACTGAGCAGATCCTCTTGGGTCTAATTGGCGAAGGTACTGGAGTGGCGGCTAAGGTGCTGAAATCAATGGGGGTCAATCTCAAAGACGCTCGGATTGAAGTAGAAAAAATCATAGGTCGAGGCTCAGGCTTTGTTGCTGTGGAAATTCCGTTTACGCCACGGGCAAAGCGAGTTCTAGAACTATCCTTGGAAGAAGCGCGCCAATTAGGACATAACTACATTGGTACCGAGCATCTGCTGTTGGGCTTGATCCGCGAAGGGGAAGGCGTAGCAGCCAGAGTTCTGGAAAACCTCGGTGTGGATCTTTCCAAGGTGCGAACCCAAGTCATTAGAATGCTGGGAGAAACAGCCGAAGTTTCTCCAGGTGGTTCTTCAGGTCGGACAAAAACCCCAACCTTGGACGAATTTGGCTCGAATCTGACCCAAATGGCAATAGACGGCAAGCTCGATCCAGTAGTGGGACGCGCAAAAGAAATTGAACGGGTGATTCAAATCTTGGGTCGCCGCACCAAAAATAACCCAGTCTTGATTGGGGAACCAGGTGTAGGTAAAACGGCGATCGCTGAAGGTTTGGCGACACGCATTTCGACAAAAGATATCCCCGACATCTTAGAAGATAAGCGCGTAGTCACTCTCGATATCGGTTTGCTCGTAGCTGGTACCAAGTACCGGGGTGAATTTGAAGAACGCCTGAAGAAAATCATGGACGAAATTCGTCAGGCAGGCAACGTCATTCTCGTGATTGACGAAGTTCACACCCTTATTGGTGCAGGTGCAGCAGAAGGTGCTATTGATGCGGCAAACATCCTCAAACCAGCTTTGGCAAGAGGTGAATTGCAGTGTATTGGTGCAACAACCCTCGATGAATACCGCAAACACATCGAGCGAGATGCAGCGCTAGAGCGACGCTTCCAACCAGTCATGGTAGGTGAACCGAGCGTAGATGAAACAATCGAGATTTTGTACGGACTTCGTGACCGTTACGAACAGCACCATAAGCTGAAAATCTCCGATGAAGCTTTAGTAGCGGCAGCGAAATTATCTGATAGATATATTAGCGATCGCTTCCTTCCAGATAAAGCCATCGACTTGGTTGACGAAGCCGGTTCTCGCGTCCGCTTGATTAACTCGCAATTGCCACCAGCGGCAAAAGAGTTAGACAAAGAATTGCGTCTGATATTGAAAGAAAAAGATGACGCAGTGCGCGGTCAAGACTTTGAGAAAGCAGGCGAACTGCGCGATCGCGAAATGGAAATCAAAGCCGAAATTCGGGCGATCGCTCAAAGCAAAACCAACGCATCGGGCACAGAAGGTTTAGAACCCGTCGTCACCGAAGAGGACATCGCCCACATTGTCGCATCTTGGACAGGAGTTCCGGTGAATAAACTCACCGAATCCGAATCCGAAAAGCTGCTACATATGGAAGACACCCTGCATCAGCGCCTGATCGGTCAAGAAGATGCTGTCAAAGCAGTTTCTCGTGCCATTCGCCGCGCTCGTGTCGGTTTGAAAAATCCTAATCGACCAATCGCCAGCTTTATCTTCTCAGGTCCTACTGGTGTTGGTAAAACTGAGTTGGCGAAATCCTTAGCGAGTTACTTCTTCGGTTCTGAAGAAGCAATGATTCGCTTGGATATGTCCGAATACATGGAGCGCCACACCGTCAGCAAACTGATTGGTTCGCCTCCTGGTTATGTCGGCTACAACGAAGGCGGTCAATTGACAGAAGCCGTGCGCCGTCGTCCTTACACCGTCGTGTTATTCGACGAAATCGAGAAAGCGCACCCAGATGTATTCAACATGCTGCTGCAAATTCTTGAAGACGGTCGGTTGACAGATGCCAAAGGTCGCACGGTAGATTTCAAGAACACCTTGCTGATTTTGACATCAAACATCGGTTCTAAGGTAATTGAAAAAGGTGCTTCCAGCATCGGTTTCGAGTTCACCGATAACGCCGGCGAGACGCAATACAACAGAATTAAGACTTTGGTGAACGAAGAACTCAAGCAGTACTTCCGTCCAGAGTTCCTTAACCGATTAGATGAAATTATCGTCTTCCGTCAGTTGAGCAAGCTAGAGGTGACAGAAATCGCTGAAATCATGCTCAAAGAAGTATTTGGTCGCTTGACTGAAAAGGGTATCGTCCTAGAAGTCACCGATCGCTTCAAAGACCGCTTGATTACAGAAGGTTACAGCCCCAGTTATGGTGCAAGACCTTTACGTCGAGCGATTATGCGCTTGTTAGAAGATAGCCTCGCCGAGGAAATTCTTTCCGGTCGCATCAAAGACGGTGATACAGCCGTGGTTGATGTCGATGAAAGCGGTACTGTCCGAGTTAGTGGTGGACAGCAGCGGGAATTATTGACCCCAGTAGCTGAGTAAAATTTGAGATTTTAGAAAATTAAATAACGGTAGAGAAGTAACTTTCTCTACCGTTTTTTGTTGTCTTACTACCGAATTGCGAGTTTAAGCATACTTAAGCTTAGTAGCCCGTCTTATTAACAGTAATATAATTAGTAACATTTAATACTTATGCGCTAATTATCCACAGCTTTAAATAACAGTAATATTCCTGAAGTCGTTCCTGATTAATACGTATAAATTGTAAATAATCATTGCCAAAAACGGATTATAAAAAATCGATAAAACCTAGATTTACTGGGTAGTAAGTTTTCGGCATAAGGTGAACATTTTATACAATTAATTAGTGTAGTAAGCAATGGGCAAGGCAATCGGAATTGACTTGGGGACAACTAACTCGCTGGCAGCTTTTAAGTTGGTAAATGTGGAAGTGGTTACAGCTGATGATAATACGCCCCCAGATAGGAAACTGACGCGATCGGTAGTTGCTTACGCACAAGGAAACCTCTCAGTAGGAGACAAAGCTTACAACCAACTACGGGCTGAACCTGATAATGTAGTTGTTTCCATCAAACGCTTAATGGGACGGGGCTTTAGTGACGAAGCCGTACACAAACAAAAGTCAGAAGTTGGTTACAAAATTGCCCAACAAACTCAAGGGACAGATAACAGCATCGCCGTTTGGCTAGGTGGCAAAGAATACCAGCCAGAGGATATTTCGGCGGAAATCCTGAAAAAAGTCGTGCAAAATGCCCAAGCTTATTATCAGAAAATTGGTAAAGCAAACGAAGCGATTAATCAAGCAGTAATCACCATCCCCGCCTACTTCAACGACAAGCAACGCCACGCTACACGTACAGCCGCACTCAAAGCCGGACTGACTCCCTTAGAACTGCTAGCAGAACCCACAGCCGCCGCCATATCCTACGGGTTTTCGCCAAATAGTGAAGATGTGAAAACGATTTTGGTGTATGACTTTGGCGGGGGTACTTTTGACGCAAGCGTGATTACAGCAGCAGGAACTTCATTTATCGAACAGGGAAAAGCCGGAAATTTATGGTTGGGTGGAGATGATATCGACTACTACCAAAATAGAAATTTCACCTTTCAGAATTGAGAAGACAATAGACAGAAACTTTTTTCTTTTAAAGTTCAAGCCGCCACCGATTTCTGTTACCCAATCATCCACAGCTAAACCACGATTTAG
>JBPCQW010000403.1:0-5049 GCA_050997715.1 Hassallia sp. | reverse complement strand
CAGGCTGGAAGCCTGGGGCGTTGCGCGTACAAAGCCAGACGAGCGCAGGCTACAACATATTAAGTCCGCCTACGCGGACTTAATATGTTGTAGCCGCGACTTTAGTCGTCGGGTCTAAACGATTGAACAACCTCCTCTCAATACTTAAGCCGCACAAAAAATAGGGGCAGGCTTGAAACCTACCCCTACTTCTGGTATGATCCGCCCAACAGCGGCGGCTACGAGTCTTAAGTTATCAACTAAATCCACCATGTCTTCTAAAGACAGCGCTTGACGGGCGTCAGATACAGATTTTTCCGGCTCTGGGTGACACTCGATAATTAACCCATCTGCACCACAAGCTACCGCAGCTTTCGCCATAGCTGCTACTAATTCTCGTTTCCCGACGGCGTGGGAAGGATCGACAATTACGGGTAAATGAGTAATTTGCTTGAGAGCAGCTACAGCCGCTAAATCCAACACGTTGCGGGTGTAATCATCAAAGCTGCGAATACCTCTTTCGCACATTACCACATTTGGGTTGCCGTGACTTAAAATATATTCGGCTGCCATAACAAATTCTTCAATTGTTGCGGCTAAACCACGCTTGAGTAATATCGGCTTACCGGCTTGTCCTAAAGCTTTGAGCAAGTCGAAGTTTTGCATGTTGCGGCTACCAACTTGCAGCATATCAGCATGGGTGGCGATCGCTTCAATTTGAGAGATTGACATAACTTCGGTGACAACTGGGATGTTGTAATGCGATCGCACTTTTGCCAAAATTTCCAGTCCTTCTTCTCCCATTCCCTGAAAAGCGTAGGGTGACGTTCGCGGCTTATAGACACCCCCACGCAAAGCTTGTACGGGGGCAGCAGATAGCTTTTGGGCGACTGTTTCCATCTGCTCTAAGCTTTCCACCGTGCAAGGTCCACCGATAATCACCAGTTCTTTGCCGCCAAAAGCGACTTTTTCGGAAACTTTGACGATTGTTTGGTGCTGAGGATGAGATTGTGAGGCAAGTTTAGCGTTAATCACGGGTTCAATTCTCCTTACAATAAAAAAGCCCAGAACTTTTAAGTTCCGGGCGCGTTCGATACATCAGCATGACGCTATTCACCCGGTGCTTGCCCCGCGCCAAAAGTAAAAACCATAAAACCAGCTACCGAAATGAGTCATCACGCTGAAAATCTCCTAAAAAAACAAAAAACCGCAGAGTTCGCTCTGCGGTTCACCGGGCTGTTTCCATTGGGAAACTCGACTCACCCCCGGTGAACCACCCTAAACCAAAAATAAAAGTATGAATTACTGCTTAACATTTGCGCGGTGCAATATTTGTGAAATTTTATATAAAACTACATTAACAAAGAAATTAACACAGCCCCCTAAACGTTGTCAAGGCTCCCACCAGACCAAAAAAGAGTTAGAAGTTAGGAATGAAGAGTTAGGAATTATAAGTTATAAATTATGACTCCTGACTTTTGACTTTTGACTTTTGACTTTTGACTTTTGACTCCTGACTTCTGACTCCTGATCCCCCACTCCCACCCAAAGTTTGATTATGCCTAGTTCCAAAATATTAGCCGTGCCTTTAAACTATGAAGGAGTTTACCCCTGCCCAGTGTGTCGTGTTGGTAAGATTCGCGACATGCCTTTAATGGAGGCTATGGCTTGTGACTTCTGTCATGAGATTTTTACCCTCAATTTAGAACAACAGCAACTGAAGATGCCTTCTCGTCAACCACCGCTGATTTGGCGTTGGAATGGCTTGAATTGGACAGAAACTCAGTTAGAAGGTGTGGAATTGGGTTGGGGTTATGCTTTAGGAGCCGCTGCTTTTGTGCTTTTTCCGACTATTATCATCGGCATAGTCGCTTACAATTTTCCTTTAGATCCACATGCTCCGGTTACTTGGTTGCCTTCTATCTGGACTTGCTTAACCTTTTTGGTGCATTTCTCAATTATTGTTTGGCTGTTGATTGAGATTTATCAGATTCCTCTTGGTGCGTATTGGAGAGGTATCGTCCGATGGAGAGAGGTTCGAGCGACGGTTACAAGGACTGGGAACTTTCAAGGAAATGGCGTTATCGGAAACGAGGAATAGGAAATAGGGAATAGAAAATGGGAAATAATCCTCTGTTTGTACCAGTCGCTAGTATTATTTATTATGCCTTAAAGAAAATTATGTCACTGCGTCAGGTAGCATACAAGTATGGCGTAGTTGGGCAGAAGACTACTGCATGAGCGATCGTGAGGTGTTAAGGTAATCAAGTTGCTAAAAATCTCACGGATGGCGCTAAAAAATCCCTGTATATAGCGTTTATCTGCCCAACAAAACAGAAATTTGCGCTCAAATTAAGCAGATTAAAGGGTTACATGACTTTACTATTAACTTGATTTTCCACCAAAACGTCTTATGAGCGAGCTGGAGCGGTACTACAGAGTCTTGGAATTAGAACCCGGAGCAACACTGGAGGAAGTAAACCAAGCTTACAAAGATTTGGTTTTTGTGTGGCATCCGGATCGCATTCCCTTAGATAATCTCCGCTTGCAACAAAAAGCACAAGATAAGCTCAAAGCAATTAATGAAGCTCGTGAGAAATTGCGCTCTTTTAAGGCAAAGTATCAAGTTTCACAAACTTCATCAGCTTCTCAACAAAAAAAGTCTTCCCAAACGCAGCAACCACCAAAGAAAAGCTCAGACTTGAGTGGCAAAGACTACAGTCGGGCAAATTTGAGCAACAAAGATTTATCTGGCAGAAACCTGAGTTACTCTAACTTGAATGGTGCTAATCTCAGCGATACTTTTATGCACAAAGTTAATCTTAGAGGTGCCAATTTGTCGGAAGCAAATTTGTTTAGGGCAAACTTACTTTTAGCCGATCTTCGAGAAGCTAATTTGCGGAATGCGAACTTGATTGGAGCGGATCTCAGTGGAGCCGATTTGCGCGGAGCTGACTTTACAGGAGCAAGAATTCGCTCAGGCGATCGCTTGCTTGTAAAATTAATTGGTGCTAACTTGGCTGGTGCAATTATGCCTGATGGCACAATTCATGCCTAATCAACGTCACGTTTTCACACTTAGTTTAAATATATACCGTTATGTCTGATGGCATAAACCCGAAGTTTTGCCCTCTATTTTCTCTAGCTCCTAAGGGGTGTTTTCAGGAGAGTATTATATTTCATAACCTGCAATATGGGAAACTTGGCAATATTCCCTAAAAATCAAATTTAACATGAGCAGCACAATTTATGATATTGCAGTCAAAAGCATCAAGGGCGAGGATAAGCAATTAAATGAGTATGCTGGTAACGTACTCCTGATTGTGAATGTTGCTTCTGTGTGCGGTTACACCCCCCAATACGAGGGACTGGAAAAATTGAACCAGATGTATCGAGATGCGGGGTTACGTATCCTAGCGTTTCCCTGTAATGATTTTGGTGAGCAGGAACCAGGAAGCAATGAAGAAATTGTCCAATTCTGCACAAGCAACTATGGCGTTACTTTTGAGTTATTTGATAAAGTTCATGCTAAAGGTTCACAGCAGCACCCACTTTATGCCCGACTCACTAATGCTGTAGAGCCAACCGGACCGATTTCTTGGAACTTTGAAAAATTTTTAGTCAACAAGCAAGGTGAGGTAGTAGCTCGATTTAAAAGTAGTGTAAAGCCATATTCACCAGATTTAATCGCCACTCTAGAAGGAGAATTAGCAAAATAGTAATTTGTTGGTGGATGGTCGGAATTTGAAGGGGAAAAGGGAAGAATTATTACCAATGCCCATTCACAACTAACAACTTAGTACATAATTGCACAAAGAAAGTAAAGAATTAAATTCCGAAAAACTCTGCGATAGTCCGCGTTTACCTTTGCGTTTCTCTTTTAAAAACGCTATGAAATTATGCAAGACTATACTTAGATAATTTATACCTAAAGCCTGATGAATATTGCCATCATTGGTTGTGGTTATGTAGGTTATGCGATCGCTCAATATTGGCAACAAAATTCATCTTTTGTTGTCACAGCCACTACAACCTCTCCTGAACGTGTTCCAGCGCTTCAATCAGTAGCCCAAAACGTTGTATTAGTCTCAGGAAATGACCCACAAGCTCTACAATCGGTATTGGAAAATCAAGATGTTGTATTGTTGAGTGTCGGTGCAAAAAGTGCCAATGTCTACGAAGAAACTTATATGCACACCGCCATAAATTTAGTTTCCCTCTTGAGGCAGATTCCGAGTGTACGTCAATTGATATATACAGGAACTTATTCTGTCTACGGTGACAGAAACGGTGCTTGGGTTTCGGAAGAGACACCTGTTGCACCTGCCAATTGCAATGGAGAAATTCTCAGTCAAACTGAGGACGCGCTGCTATCAGCAGAAAGTGAAAATCTCCGGGTTTGTATTTTACGATTCGGGGGAATTTATGGAGCGAATAGGGAATTGGTAAAAATATTTAGTCGCGCTCCTGGTACAACCCGTCCCGGTAATGGTGAGGATGTAACTAATTGGATTCACCTTGATGATATTGTTGGTGCGATTGAGTTTGCCCGTCAACACAACTTACAAGGTATTTATAACTTGGTTGATGACGCACATCTTACAAGTCGAGAATTACTTGACTCTTTGTTTGCCAAACACAATTTACCTCAAGTTATGTGGGATTATTCTGTGAAGAGCGATCGCCCATATAATGCTAAAGTGTCGAATCAAAAGATAAAAGATGCCGGATATCAATTGATTCATCCACAAATGATTTTTTAGTAGATATTTAAGGTTGGGAACTATGCAACAATTATCTTCAACAACAGCATCTCCCACCCAGTTTTACACTTGGGATAATTACCGCTGTGCTTACGAAGTTCATCAGCCAATTAATGCAACGTCCGAAGGTATTCCCCTACTTTTAATTCATCCTATCGGTGTTGGCTTATCGCGGCAGTTTTGGCAACGATTTTGCCGCGAATGGTATGATGCAGGTCATCGCAATATAATTTACAATCCTGATTTACTCGGATGCGGTGAAAGTGATATGCCTCATGTGGCTTATACTCCTAGTGATTGGGCAAAG
>JBPCQW010000369.1:0-3962 GCA_050997715.1 Hassallia sp. | reverse complement strand
CGCTCTTGTTGCGGTTGAAGGACCTAGTTATACAGAGCGAGTTTCTCAAGCCGGGGTGTTTTATGTTCAAGCTGACAACAAATATCGAGTTTTAGTTAGGCATTCCATTCAAATGCAGCCGGATTATGTATCGGGTTGTAGCAAATTATGGACTTATGCTACCGAGCTTTCTGAATCACCCGCGCCCGCGCCATCTCCATCACCAGCGCCATCACCATCACCAGCACCAGCACCAGCACCTAGTCCATCACCGGCTCCATCCCCATCACCTAACCCAAAACCAAACCCAACGCCTTTTAATATGCCGTTTCCCCTTCCCTTGCCTGCTCGCGTCCCACCTTCTTCTCCTCCTGCTCCTCCAAATCCTTGTCAGGGAAATTCTTGCAGTACCAAAATCTCTAACGGAGTTGATGCTAATGGCAGTAAATTAGATGCTCTTAACTTGCTACTGCAAGGGGTGGATTTATCACTTCTAAAAGTAATTGATACTAAACTAGGGGCGCAAATTCCAGGGGGGATAAGTGCAAAATTGGTTTCCGGCTTTAAATGGTTAAGACTAGATAGAGCTTTAAATTTGCTCACTTTTGCAGCAACAATTCAAAATCATATAATGTTGAGCAACAACATCGGCGAAACGTTGTTTGGTGCTTTTGATAATGTTTTAAAGATTTTTGGGTTAAAAGATGATGACGGCGAAGCCTTTAGCTTTTCTAATTCAATAAGCGCAACAGTAAAGGCTATTGTTGGCGAAAAGAATTTCAACGTTATTTCTGAAGATTGGGCAAAGGCTAATAGAATTTATCAAGCTACAACTAACATCTTAAATTCGTTCCAAAACCTTTCTAACACTATTCTCAATGGAATGGAGTTAATAGGAAGCTATACGGGGAAGATTGGCAATGCCTTAAAAAAAGCGGGTGAAGTTATGGATAACGCCTATGGGTGGATGAATCCGCAACCAAAATTTAACCGCGTGACCCAAGCTTTAGAAAATTTAAATCAAGGAGCTTCTACTATTCAACAAGTCACGCAAGCGCCGCTAGACGTTGTTAACGCTGTTACCGAACTTCAAAACGCAAACACAGAGTTTGTTAAAGCCTTAAAAGAAGATGAAGACCCAAAAAATCAATCTACTAAAACTCCAGAACCGATTAAGTTGAAAGATGACGAATCAAAATCTAGAGCAATAAGTAGAACATCAAATATCTCAGCAGAAGATACTTTTAATGGAGCTGATTAATGCCTTTACCGGATAATTACGACCCAAAAGAATTTTTACAAGATACTTTCAAGAAATCAGCTAATAAAGAAGTAGCTCTATTTTTCAACGATTTGGGCGACAACTGGGAACCGTCACTAGCAGACGGTAGGAGCCAGCTAAGAATGGCTTGCACTCATCAAGAGCCTGATACCGTTGGAATGACCCAATTAAGACATGATTTACTATATGACGTTTTGGGATATGGCAGACACGGTTTAGCTCTTTTTTATGGTAGTAGGGAGAATCAAGAACCCCCTGTAATTGGGCATCCCAAAGTAGTATTTTATTTTTCCCAAGATGCTCAATCTGTTCCGAATGAAGAATATAAAGCTGATGCTGAGTACAGCGTTAGATTGATGCAGCTAGAAAATACTTCTAGTAATCTGCGTTCTAAGTTATTAGAGATTGGCAACGAAATAAAAGCTCAATTTATCACTTCAAAAAAAGGAATAATTCTAACAAAAGGAAACTTATGTGTTAGTTACAAAGACCCAAAAAAAGGTTTTCCTAATGGAAGTAAAATATTAACTAATTCCGAAAATGATGCTATCGATATTTATCGGAGAATGTGTAATGTAATTGATATCATTTTTGATGAGACAAAAATAACCGTACATAATCCAAAAAAACCAAGCACAATTGGATTTACTACCGGAACACAGGTAATTATGGGGAAAACACGTAAAAAACGGTCTTATCGTCGCGTAGTAAATGTTAGGTTCCGGTATGCTTACGCATTAATACCGGGTGAGCCACAACCAGTATTTTTAGTAGATACAACCAATAGATATAAGTCGTTAGTCAAGATTTAAAACTGCGCTAAAAACAAAGGATATATTATATATTTCCGATAAACAAACCACGCTAAAAGCGCTGCTACAGTAAGCC
The DNA here is from genome assembly GCA_050997715.1 of Hassallia sp. GTDB lineage: Bacteria > Cyanobacteriota > Cyanobacteriia > Cyanobacteriales > Nostocaceae > Hassallia. Next base: position 1,813 of record JBPCQW010000369.1, on the reverse strand, counting down.
TATTAAAGAAATCTCGGAACAATCAAAATGGCTTATAAAGACATTTCTCGCGGTGTACGATTAAAAGCCGAGCACGATAAATATATTGCTTGGCTTGAGAAAGACACAGCAGCCAGACAAACAGCTTATGCTTCCGTCACCGTTGCGGGGAATAAGGTAAAAACAGATCGACTTGCTGGGTATGTTGTTCCTTTTGACGCAAATGGATCGGCACTTGTTTATATTCCAACTCGACTTATTTCGCCTACTCAAAATGGGCGTGGGGCTGAACTAGCAAAAGTTGTGGAGGCAATAGTAAAACCCTTTACATTCACTCAGGCTGAAGTTAAGGCGCTAACTGCTCCCAACGTTTTAGACCTTGTTAAAAAATTCAAACCAGCCAAAGTTACGCTTATTCAACGGGTACAAACCGTCACCGAGAAAAAAGCCTCGCGAATCACTGGAAGATTATATTACAGACATGAGAACGATTCGGTAACAGCTTCTTTTGGGAAAAAAGTAGCGGCGGATACTTATGACACTGCAATGGCAGGAATTAAAGTCTCTACCGGTTTTGCGGCATTTACTGGCGCTACTAATCCACACAACAAATTCCGCTTTGTTCCAGAGGGTGTGTAATGTCCATCGCCTCTGACAATAATTTATTGTGGTTGCCATCCGATTTAAGCGATTTGTTAACAGTGAGTGTCGAAGCTCAGGCGGACGATAGCACTGTAGAAGGGATGAGTGTAATTAATGGTGCTGCTGGTCAATGGCTAGCAGGACTAATGGATGATTACACTTACTTTGAATTGTTGGATCATTACAGCATCGATCCACTGCAATTCGTTGGGGAAGTTGAAGACCATTTAGCCGCGATAATTAGACAATGAGTAACCCTGTATTGCAGTTGTCAAACGCTGCAAATTGGGAGGATATTTACAATGAAGCGACAACTGCTTATCAAATAAACTCTACTAAACACGCGCCGATTGGAGAGATTGTTGTCCCCTATCTTTTTGAAAGACATATTATCGCTATTTATGCCACTTCAAATAATGCCAAGCCTACTTGGCATTTTGCAGGGTTTCTCAATCAAAAGGTTAGTTTAGGATTAGTTTCCGGTGGTGCTTTAAATGCTGATGCTGTTGAGCGCCGCAAGATTTGGCTAAACAGAATAACTTTGCTGTTTTTCCCAAAATACACGCCTAATTATGCAATATCCTTTAATGTCCCGGAATGGTTTAAGCATGTCAACTTAAATGTTTTTGAGTATAAGGGTATTGAATCAGATTCAACCGAGGATTTAATTAGAGAATTAATCAAATAATGCTTAACAATTTACCGGGATTAAGTTCTACACTGAGTAAGTTTAGCAACTCTAGAAATAAAAAGATAGATTTAATTGCTAACAATGCCTCAGCACTTCTTGATGCTAATCCTAAAAGAATGTATGCAGCTTTTATCAATAATGGCGAAGATGACATTACTTTGGTTTTACAGGATAAATCAAGGGCTGTTATCAATGAGGGCATTATCCTTAAAGGTCATGGCGGTAGCTATGAAATTACCCTGCTCAATCTCTACACTGGCAAGGTGTCTGCAATCAGCGCAAGTGCAATACAGCTTTCTTTTGTAGAAGGCTTTGAATAATTTCTTTTATCAAAGTGTGAATTATGCCTTTATATAATCCTGCATCGGTTACGGTTGCGCCCTCTACAAGTGCCACTGCAACGCCTACAAGTGTGGCTGCTAGTATTAGTTCGGTTTCGCTTTTAGCTGCTAATTCAAGTAGGAAAGGAACAACTATTTGGAATAATTCAACTGCTAATTT
>JBPCQW010000358.1:0-16631 GCA_050997715.1 Hassallia sp. | reverse complement strand
GTCGTAGATACAGGCTTTGTAAAAGGATTCATGAAAAGACTAACGAATACGGTTTCCCAGAACTGTTGCCCGTTGAATACTGGCTTAACTTGAGCAGAATTCTTGATAATTATGATATTGTTCATTTTCACGACCTCTATACCGCCATATCTCCGGTCACTCTTGCTCTAACTTCCCGACGCAAACCCACCTTTTTGACGATACATGACTGTTCTGCATTTACTGGCGGTTGTCTGTACCCGATGGGATGTGAAAAGTTTTCTAGCCATTGTCATCAGTGTCCACAATTACCTGCTAATATACCCGATCGCACGAAAGAAATCCAGACAATCAAACGATGGGTTTCTGAACAATTCAATATTCGCTACATATTTCCCAGCCACTGGATGCTTGAGGAGGCTCAAAAAGCTCTCAAGTTCAAAATTTCACCTGTTGTCATCCCGAATAGTCTTGATTTAGAACCTTTTCCTTCTGTCAAAAAGGCAGATGTAAAAATTAGTTTAGGTATTCCAGAAAACCGCAAAGTAGTTGCTATTTCAGCACACGTTCTTGATGATCCTCGCAAGGGTGCAAAGTATGCAATTAATGCCTTGCAAAATGTGCGCGATCTTTCTCCATTTGTTATAGCTGTAGGATTGTGCAACGACGAGTTGAAACAGGCATTGGCGGGACTTGAGTTCAAAGAAATGGGTTATATAAAAGACCCTAACTTTCTAGCTCAAGTTTACTCGGCAGCAGATGTTATGCTCTTCTGTACTCTTGCTGATAATCTGCCATTGACTGTCATGGAAGCAATGGCTGCATCTACTCCAGTCATTGGTTTTGCTACAGGAGGTGTTTCAGAGATGATACAGACGGGACGCAACGGCATCCTAGTTGAGCCTGCTAACCAACAGGCATTAAATCAAGCCCTGCGCCAAGCATTACTATCTATGGATTTAGAAGCAATGGGTCAGCAGGCAAGAAGGGATTTAGAAGATAACTTTTCCAGGACTGCATTTGTTGAGAGGCATCTACAAATCTATCAAAATCTTCCATTTTATGAATATGTAAATCAATCAGAACAAGCATTAGTGATGTAAGTGAACAATCAGGGTACTGACTGGAAATCAATTGACAAGCGCAACCAATTCTACGTGAACTGTTACAGCTTTAAGTAGAAGCCTGAAAATGTTTGAGGATATTATCGTATGATTTGCTCCGCAACTGCAACCCTTTCATCCACTCTCTTAAAGAATTCAGGGAGCGATCGCTTTTACCTCATCTCTGGTTCAGCTCATGTTGCACTCGCTCAAGATATCGCCCATTCTCTCAGCATAAATCTGATTCCCACAATTCGCAAACAGTTTGCCGATGGCGAGATTTATGTCCAAATTCAAGAATCGATTCGAGGTGGCGATGTTTATCTGATTCAGCCTACTTGCCACCCAGTCAACGATTGCTTAATGGAATTGATGATCATGATTGATGCTTGCCGTCGGGCTTCAGCAAGGCAAATTACAGCCGTCTTACCCTACTACGGTTACGCTAGGGCAGATCGCAAAGTTGCGGGACGCGAATCAATCACAGCCAAACTAGTTGCAAATTTGCTTGCAAAGGCAGGAGCTGATCGAGTACTCGCAGTCGATTTACACTCCGCGCAGGTTCAAGGCTTTTTCGATATCCCACTGGATCATATCTACGGCTCTCCTGTTCTTCTAGATTACATCCGAAATAAACAGCTTTCAAACGTTGTTGTAGTCTCTCCTGATGTGGGAGGAGTGGCACGAGCGCGGGGATTTGCGAAGAAACTTAACGATGCACCACTTGCTATTGTCGATAAGCGTCGCCAAGCACACAACTGTGCTGAAGTCATGAATGTAATTGGTGATGTGCGTGGCAAGACAGCTATTCTCGTAGATGACATGATTGACACAGCAGGTACTATTACTGAAGCTGCAAAGTTACTTCGTCAGGAAGGCGCACAACAAGTTTATGCTTGTGCAACCCACGCGGTTTTGTCACCCCCTGCAATTGAACGGCTAGCGAGTGGTTGTCTAGAAGAAGTAATCGTCACAAATACCATTCCAATTCCAGATGAAAAGCGTTTTCCACAACTAACGGTAATATCTATTGCCGATTTTCTTGGCGAAGCAATTTTCCGTATTCATACAGAAAGTTCTATTAGTAGTTTGTTTTGTTAGAGTAAGCGACTGTTACAAATTAATGATGTCGATTAGTTAAGTTTTGATTGTTTAGAAAGTAACTCTGAGTAATTATGGTAACAAAAATCAACTCATTCGACGTATTTGAAACATGTTTAGTTCGGGTTTGGGCAAAACCAACCGACTTATTTTGGGAATTGGGAGAACAACTCACGCAAGAAAAATTAATCGACATATCAGCAGATTCTTGGCAGCAGATGCGGATAAAAGCAGAAAGTGCAGCCAGAGAAGTATCAAAAACGGGAGAAGTGACCGTAGAACAAATCTACCAACAATTAGCTCGTTTGTTGGGTTGGTCAACAACTCAAGCTCAACAAGCTATGGACAAAGAAATTGCATTAGAGTTGGCTTCTTTGCGTCCTGTACCCGCTATTCAAAAAAGAATACAAGCACTACAGCAAGCAAATGAGTCGCTGATCTATATGTCAGATATGTATTTATCTGAAGAAACGATTCGGACTTTCCTTAAAGAAAATAATGTCTGGGCACCGGGTAGCAGTTTGTATGTCTCATCCGAAATAGGAATGAGCAAATCAAATGGTAAATTATTTCCACATTGTCTGGCACAGGAATCAGTTAAAGCTTCCCAATTAACCCATATTGGAGACAACTTTCACTCTGATGTAAAAATGGCGAAAAAACAGGGGGTTAAAGTGGAACCAATTTCTCAAACCCACCTGAATCGCTACGAAGGAAAAATCGCGGACACCACTCAACTTCCCTTAAAGTTTAGATCCTTGCTTGCTGGTGCAAGTAGATTGACCCGTTTGCAGTCTCAAGAAACGAGTTTTGATAAACAAGTTATTTGGGACACAACAGCGAGTGCGATCGCTCCAATGTTATTTGGTTTCGTTCACTGGTGCTTAGTAGAAGCGCAAAAAAAAGGGATTCAAAGACTATACTTTGTCGCCAGAGATGGGCAGATATTGCATAAAATTGCTCAAGTTATCTGCCAAAATTGGGGATACAAAATAGACTGCCGCTACTTCTATGGTTCTCGGAAAGCATGGCATTTGCCTGCTCTCCAAGAAATTGGCGAAGATGAGCTTGATTGGATCTTGGCTGATGCTGATGCTCTCACTCAATTTTTATCAATTCGTTCCGTGTGTGACAGGGTTAACATATCTCCAGATCAAATTAAAGATGTCCTGAGTTGCTATGATTTTCCAGCAGCAAAATGGGATGTTAATCTTCAGCAACATGAACGTGACTTACTAAAGCAGATTTTCACTGAAAAAGAGGTTACTGAACTTATCATCTCCACTGCTGCTACCTGTCGTGAGAACGTGGTCGGTTACTTCCGTCAGGAAGGATTAGGTGATGGAGTTTCCTTTGGTTTTGTAGATGTAGGCTGGAGTGGACGCACACAACGCTCTTTGAGTAAATTACTAGGCATTGCTGGTCTTTATCCACAATCTGGTGTCTATGGTTTTTACTTTGCCCTTCATCAGCGGGTTAAGCCATTTCAAAACGATCTTTTACTGGCTTATTTTGCTGATGTAGACAAACCGAGCGATCGCCATCTTCTCTGCCACAATTGCTTATACGAGCTTTTTCTTGCAGCAGATCACGGTAGCACTACAGGCTACGAGCAATGCGGTGAGCAGTATCTTCCTGTACTTCGTTCCCCAAAAAACGAAGAAGCCATTAATTGGGGGTTATATGTCATGCAAAGCGCTACTGTTGAATTCGCAGAGCAAATCACGATCAACCTGAGTCAGCAAGAATGTGCAACAGAACTTTTCCTGAAGGCATCTGAAATTTTCGCAAAAGAACTTGTACTAAATCCTTCCCCTCAAGAAGCAGAAGTGTTTGGCTCCTTTGTATTTTCTGGAGACCTAACTGAAAATGCTTTTTATCAATTAGCACCCATTTACAGTTTAGCTGACTGGTGGAGACTACTTTATGATAAACATCCACATGGAGATGTATGGTTTCCTGGTTCAGTTGCTAGAAGTAATCCTATTGTGAGAAAAATTTTCAAACTTAGGAAAAACAGTCAAAACATCATAATTCTTAAAATTAGGAAAATTTTAGGTGAACTTAAGCGTGATTATTTAGTAAAAGTTACAAAAACTACTTAAAAAATAATTTTTTGGAAATTAACACTGAGCAATCATGGTTACAAAAATCCACTCATTCGATGTATTTGAGACATGTCTAGTTCGGGTTTGGGCAAAACCAACCGACTTATTTTGGGAATTGGGAGAACAACTTAGGCAAGAAAAATTAATCGACATATCAGCAGATTCTTGGCAGCAGATGCGGATAAAAGCAGAAAGCGCAGCCAGAGATGCCTCGAAAACCGGAGAAGTTAGCGTAGAACAAATCTATCAACAATTAGCTCGTTTTTTGGGTTGGTCAACAACTCAAGCCGAACAAGCTAAAGACAAAGAAATTGCGTTAGAGTTGGCTTCTTTGCGTCCTGTACCCGCTATTCAAAAAAGAATACAAGCATTACAGCAAGCCAATGAGCGGCTGATCTACATGTCAGATATGTATTTATCTGAAGAAACAATTCGGACTTTCCTCAAAGAAAATAATGTCTGGGCAGGGGGTAGTCGTTTATATGTCTCATCCGAAATAGGAATGAGCAAGGGAAATGGTAAATTATTTCCACATTGTCTACAACAGGAGTCAGTTAAAGCTTCCCAATTAACACATATTGGAGACAACTTACATTCTGATGTGAAAATGGCGAAAAAACAGAGAGTTAGGGTGGAACCATTCACTTTAACCCACCTCAATCGATACGAAGCAACAATAGCAGACACCACTGAGCTTCCCTTAAAGTTTAGATCCTTGCTAGCTGGTGCTAGTAGACTTACTCGTTTGCAATCTCAAGAAACGAGTTTTGATAAACAAGTTATTTGGGACACAACAGCGAGTGCGATCGCTCCAATGTTATTCGGTTTCGTTCACTGGTGTTTAGAAGAAGCGCAAAAAAAAGGAATTCAAAGATTATACTTTGTTGCCAGAGATGGGCAGATATTGCATAAAATTGCTGAAGTTATCTGCCGTAATTGGGGATATACAATTGACTGCTGCTACTTGTATGGTTCTCGTAAAGCATGGCATTTACCTGCTTTTCAAGAGATTGGCGAATTTGAGCTTTTCTGGATCTTGTTTAACACTCAGGCTGTCACTGAATTTGTATCTATTCGTTCTATATGTAACCGGGTTGAAATCTCACCTGAGCAAATTAAAGAAGTCTTGAGTCGCTATGGTTTTCCAGTAGCAAAATGGGATCTGGATCTTAAGCCGCATGAACGTGACTTACTAAAGCAGATTTTCACTGAAAAGGAGGTTACTGAACTTATCATCTCAACTGCTGCTAATTATCGTGAAAACGTGATCGGCTATTTCCGTCAGGAAGCATTAGATGATGGAGTTCCCTTTGGTATTGTGGATGTTGGCTGGAGTGGACGCACGCAATGCTCTTTTAGCAAATTATTGAGCATTGCTGGTTTCTATCCAGAATCTGGCGTTTGCGGTTTTTACTTTGCTCTTCCCCATCGGCTTAAACCATTTCAAAATGATAGTTTACTAGCTTATTTTGATGATGTAGACAAATCGTGTGTAAGCGATGATCTCTGGCAGTACAAATGCTTGTTGGAGCTTTTATTTGCAGCAGATCATGGTAGCACTAAAGGTTACGAGCAATGTGGTGAGCATTATACTCCCGTACTTGGTTCTGCAAAAAACGAAGAAGCGATTAATTGGGGGTTATATGTCATGCAAGGCGCTGCTATTGAGTTTACAGAGCAAATAATAACCAATTTGAGTCAGCAAGAATGTGCAACAAAACTTTTTCTAAAGGCATCTGAAATTTTGGTAAAAGAACTTGTGCTAAATCCTTCTCGTCAGGAAGCTGAAGTCTTTGGCTCTTTTATATTTTATGAAAATTTAACTGAAAATACCTTGTACGAACTAGCACCAAATTACAGTTTAGCTGATTGGTGGAGAATACTATTTTATGATAAGCATTTACATATACATGTCTGGTTTCCTGGTTCAGTTGCTAGAGGTAACGTCATTGTGAGAAAACTCTTCCAACTAAGGAACAATAGCAAAAACAGAATACTCCTTAAAATCAGGAAATTTTTGGGCGAGTTGAAGCGTGATTATTTACTAAAGGCGACGAAAACTACTTAACATCGCCTCGCACTATCGTCTTAATGTTTGGCGAGAATCGATTTTCTTTCAAAAACGAATATTTAGCTAATTTTGTCAATAAAAATATTTTGTCTATGAAAAAGATTGCTTTTGTTTCTACTAATGATACGACACGGTGGGCTGGTAGTGAGGAATTATGGTCACAAACTGCTATCAGTATGGCTAATCAAGATTTTACTATTGGTGTAAACGTTAAAGGTTGGAAGCTTGCTTCAAACAAAATTCAGGAACTTGAGCAAGCAAACTGTTGCGTTGTCCGCAGATGGTATGACAAGAATATCATCGATAAGTTAACTTTAAAAGTTTTTAAACATGAATTATTCTTTAAGTGGTTAAATAAATTCAAGCCTGATTTAGTCGTAATTTCTCAAGGGATTAATTATGAGGATAAAGGTTGGATGGATGCTTGTTTGAGAAGAAATATACCCTATGCTGTTATTATTCACGCTGCTGCGGAACAATTCTGGCCATCTGACGAGTTGGCTGCAAAAGCATCAAAGGTTTACCAAAGTGCTGAAAGATGTTTTTTTGTCTCTCAAAGGAACTTAGAACTCACAGTAAAGCAGCTGGCAACAGCACTTGATAATGCCAAGATTGTTAGAAATCCATACAACGTATCTTATAACGTGGCTCCATCGTGGCCTAAAGATGAAGGTGTGCTTAAGTTAGCGTGTGTAGGTCGTTTAGATCCAGATAGTAAAGGGCAAGATATATTATTCGAGGTACTTGGCTTAGAGAAGTGGAAAAGCAGACCAATTGAAGTAACTCTTTTTGGAAATGGTTATCAACAGAATACCTTGAAAGCCTTAAGAGATTTATGGAGCTTGGATAATGTAAAGTTCGGTGGTTTTGTAGATAATGTTGAAGCTATCTGGGCTAACCATCATGCCCTAGTTTTGCCTTCTAGGTTTGAAGGCTTACCTCTAGCTGTTGTAGAAGCAATGCTGTGCGGCAGGTTCTGCATTGTTACTGACGTTGCAGGAAATACAGAATTAATTGAAGATAATATCAACGGTTTTGTGGCAAAGGCTCCTAAAGCTGAGTATCTGGATGATGCAATGGAAAGAGCTTGGCAAAGAAGAGAATCATGGTACGAACTTGGAAAAGAAGCATACGTGAGCGTGAGAAAAGTAATTCCCAGCGATCCTATAGATAAATTTTTGAATGAAATAAAACTATTACTCGAATGAGTTTTTGCAGAGAATTTAAATAATAAGCATAATTAAATATTATGAATTATTAATCTAATTAGTAGCGATCGCATGAGTCAGAGTACACCCTAGAACTTCAGGCACAGCGATACGTTGATTTGTACCGTCAGGTCTTAGAGAAACAGGAGCGAAACGCAGTGTAGCGTTCGCGTAGCGTGCGCTTGCGCTTAGAATCTCACGAGATGTTTCGCTTCTCTTTGAGACGCGGAGCGAACGCTCAACATGACATTTCAAGCATTTTTGCAAGAGGTCTATTGGCTTACTCGTGTTGATTTCAAGATGAAGCGATCGCTATCTATTACAAATCTTCTTCAGTTAACCCAGCTATTTTTATTAAGAAGAATATTCTTGCCAAGTTACAAATCGGTCTTTTAACTTAAGATTTGACAAAACTTTATAAAAAGTTATTGCAATTAATCCTGATTTTACTGGCAGTTACAGAAGAATTCAGTAGTTACACCGAATAAAGGTGTTTAAAGAATATTTAGTAAAAAATTTTTACAACCAATCAATATTTGTAGATAACAAGCCAAGCAGTAACAAGTCGGAATATTCAAGTTACGTCTAGTATGGAGAAATCACATGAAATTTGATTGGTTAATCATTGGTGCTGGATATTCTGCTTGCGTCATCGCTGAACAAGTCGCAAATGAGCTTGGACAAAGAGTGCTGATTGTAGATAAACGGGATCATATTGGCGGTAATGCCTACGATTATTACAACGAGCATGGTATCTTAGTTCATAAATATGGACCTCATATTTTCCACACAAAATCTAAAAAAGTTTGGGATTATCTCTCCCAATTTACTGAGTGGAGACATTACTATCACCACGTACTCGGAGTAGTCGAAGGCAAAAAAGTCCCCATCCCTTTTAACCTAAATTCCCTTTATGCGCTTTTTCCGCCAAAATATGCAGAGAAGCTAGAGAATTTACTTCTAGAAAACTTCGGTTTTGGGGTCAAAGTACCCATTTTAAAACTGCGTGAGAGTGCTAGTGGTGACTTAACCTTCCTAGCCGAGTACATCTATGATAATGTCTTCCTCCGCTACACAATGAAGCAGTGGGGAGTGAAACCAGAGGAACTAGATCGGGCAGTAACAGGACGTGTTCCCGTTTACATCAGCCGGGATAACCGTTATTTCCAAGACCCCTACCAAGCAATGCCCAAGCTTGGCTACACTGAAATGTTTCGCCAAATGTTGGCTCACCCCAACATTAAGGTAATGTTGAACACAGATTACCGCGAGATTATCAACGACTTTCAATTTAACCGGATACTCTGCACCGGACCGATTGATACCTTCTTCGATTATATGCATGGCGAGTTGCCATATCGTAGTCTGCGCTTTAAATTCGAGACTTTAGATCAAGAGCAGTATCAAGAGGTGGGTACAGTCAACTACCCCAACGATTACGACATTACCCGCATCACTGAGCAGAAATACCTTTCAGGACAAACCTCACCCAAAACCACTTTGGTGATGGAATATCCTCAAGCTTATGTACCGGGTAAAAATGACCCCTATTACCCCATTCTTAATGAGGATAACCGTCAGCGTCTGGATCTTTATCAAAAAGAAATAGAAAAACTCAACGGTACTGTACTTTTTGCCGGACGACTTGCAGATTACAAGTATTACGATATGGATCAAGCAGTTGTCAGAGCGTTGGGTGTGTTTGAGAAAGAAATAGCAAAGTCTAACTAAAAATGACAAATAACATCTGGAAAAGCAAGGTAATAGCTTTGTATCACAGAAGAACGAGATTTTTTAATTAACAACAGCAAATTATTGATTTAATAGGCTGTTCTATCTGGGTGCTGCATCTACCAAACAAGACAAAATATCCAAAAAGTGAGCAGATACCAGATGAACGTAATAAACAGAATTCAATTTCCACGTACACCTGAAACTTCTAGCTTGTACATGAAATGCGATGAAGGTGTAAGCTTAAATTTATCTACAGAACATGCAGAGGTTGTTCTAACTAAAAATGGAGTTTTGTCTTTAAACACTTACTTTAACTCATTTTTTGAGAAGTTCTACGCCAAATATACCGAGCTTTCCTCATTAGATTATTTATTAAAACTCGAAGGTGATTTTCAAGTTTCTCTTTTTCGAGAACAGTATGGCAAAGAGAACAGAGAACTTATTCTTACAGAGAACTGCATAAATTGTCAACCCTTAGAACCTGTGAAAATCTCGATACCAGATTCTTGGAAAAGTGAGGATGCTGGCAGACTTTATCTGGAAATAACTTGTTTAAGCGATCGCGGTTTATTCACCGAAGGATTCATTGCAACCGAACAACCCAAGGTTAGGGAAGTATCTTTGGGGATTATTAGTTGTACGTTCAAGAAAGAAGTTTACATTAAGAAGACAGTAGAAACTATTTTAAAAGATGACTTTTTACAAAAAGAAAAGTTTAAAATTTTTGTCGTTGATAATGGAAAAACCTTAAAACAAGATGAATTCGACGACCCAAGGGTTCAATTAATACCTAACAGAAATGTAGGTGGAAGTGGTGGCTTTACTCGCGGACTTATCCAAGCTTTGCAGGAAGATGTTTATACACATTTCTTGTTTATGGATGATGACATCGAGTTAGAAAGTGAAACTGTCTATAGACTTTTCCCTTTGTACGAATATGCAAATCAAGACTTTGCGATATCTGGCAGTATGCTAGATTTGTATAAAAAGCATATATTATATGAGGCAGGGGCACTATATGCTAAAGAATTAGATATTGATGGAAATTATCGATATAATCCTTTCAAAAATGCTCCTCTGAAATATAAACTTAATCTAGAAAATTCTACTGGAATTAATCGTTTGCTGTTAGAAGAGCATCCTGACTATGGTGGATTTTGGTTTTTCTCTTTTTCTAAAAAAACTATTGAAACAATAGGGTTACTGATGCCCTTCTTTATTAAAGTGGATGATATCGAGTTTGGACTGAGAATCAAAGAACATCTTGGTGATGTAATAGTAGCTTTCCCAGGTATAGCTGTTTGGCATGAGCCTTTTTATGCCAAATATCCTGTCTGGGATGCATATTATGAGATTCGGAATCGTCTGATAGCTTATTCTATTCGTGGAACACTAGGATATATAGATGTAGTTAAATTCCTAACCAAAGATTTACTTTATAAACTGTTAGCGTTTGACTATAATTGTGCAGAAATGATGATTGATGGTTTTGAGGCTTATTTGCAAGGACCTGAATTTATTAATTCCAACGATCCAGAAGTATTGCACTCTCAGCTTTTAAAAGATTGCAAAAAACATAAAAGTCAAACAATACAATCTAATACTCAAGTTATCAATAAGCTACCTCCAAAGAAAACGAGTATTGGAAAATTCAACAAGATGATAGCTATGTTGACTGTCAATGGTCATCTGTTACCAAATTTTTTGATAAGCAATGATATAGAATTGCTTTCGATAAGACCTGACTATGTTGACCCCTGGTACAAATCATTTGCAAAGAAGCGAAGTTTAGTTTTTAGAGAAGGCGATAACTCTATTTGTGAAAATAAAATGAATCAAGCCGTCGGCATTGGAATTTTAATTAGATGGTTGCAAATTATCATTAAGACTAGTTTCAGATGGTCGTCTATCAGGTCAAAGTGGAAAAATGCTTTTAACGATTTCACTTCCACCGAATTTTGGAAAGACTATCTCAAGCTAAGTTGATTTACCACCGTTAATCATAAAGTGGCAGATGCAAATTCAAATACAGGATACGACCAAAAGATTATTTACCTCTAAAATTTAGTTTGATTGACATTAAAGAATCGGCATATGCAAGAATCTCTAACTGACTTACAACCCATAAAACTGCCACAGCTTTCTGAAAAACCATTGGTTTCAGTGTTGATTGCAAACTACAACTATGCTAGATACATTGGTGAAACTATAGAAAGCGTTCTTTGCCAGACTTATCCACATTTTGAAATCATAGTTTGTGATGACGGTTCCAGCGATAACTCCTGTGAAGTGATCGAAAGTTATGTTCAAAAAGACTCTAGAATTAAATTAATTCGCAAGCAGAATGGAGGTGTAGCCTCTGGCTTAAATGCAGCATATCAGGAAAGCCTGGGAGAGATTGTTTGTATTTTAGATGCAGATGATTTATGGATGCCTGACAAGTTGCTTCATGTAGTGGAGAAATTTAAGTCTGACTCCAAATGTGGTTTTGTAATTCATAACTTAATACAAATTGATGGACAGGGGAGAAATCTAAAATCAACGCCAATGATGAAGCAGCTAGCTTCAGGTTGGATGGCACAAGATGTACTAGAAAATGGTGGTTTCATTGAAAATCTCCCTCCAGCTTCTGCACTTACTATTCGTAGGGAAGTAGCTAGTTTAATATTTCCAATAGATGAAGCAATTAAGCGCCATGTAGACGGTCTGATTATTTTTCTAGCTCTACTTATAACCGAAGTCGGGGCTGTACCACTAGTGTTAAACAAGTTTCGATTGCATGGAGCAAATACCACTAGTGTCGCAATTTTAACCGCAGATAGTATGGAGCGATCGCTCTTCGCTCTAGAACGTATTCATCATGAGCAGAAACAGCTTCTGCAAAAGATTTACGGTACGGAAATTGCAGATAGATTAAGAGATTTGCACTATAGTTTAGCAATGTGTCACTATCGCTACTTATATGCTCGTCTCAAACATATACCGAGCAAACAACGCCGAGAAGTACACCAGCATCTGATCTCACACCCACAGTTTAGTACTGAATTTAGCTGGTTTAAACCTCAAAGGTGGCTATTCCAATGGTATCTACCAGATGCGCTTTATGGGTTGTTTTTCAATCAGGTATATGGAGAAAGTCGTTTGAAGCAGTTTGTCAAGTGGCTATTTGCAAAAACCCCTGCGATGCATCTTACAAGATAGTAATTCGGCATTTGACGGTTTAAAGTCAACTATTTAGCTAAAGCCACTGTTAACTAACTAAAAAATAGCGCGATCAACATCACTACCGAGAAATGATTATGCAAAAGCTGCAAACTAAACTGCAACCGATTGAACTTCAGCGACTCCCGGATAAACCATTGGTTTCGGTACTAGTAGCCAATTACAACTACGCCCGATATATCAGTGAAACTCTAGAAAGTGTCCTGAGCCAAACTTATCAACATTTTGAAGTTATTGTTTGTGATGATGGATCTAGTGATAACTCTTGTGAAATCATTGAAAGTTATGTCCAGAAAGATTCTAGGATTAAATTAATAAGCAAAGAAAATGGTGGGGTGGCTACCGCATTAAATAGCACTTATCGTGAAAGCAAAGGTGAAATCATTTGTTTGCTTGATGCTGATGATGTATGGATGGACACTAAGTTAGAAAAAGTTGTGGAATTGTTTAAGTCCGACCCTAAAAATGGCTTTGTGATTCACAATGTAATTCAAATTGATGGTCAGGGTAACTTACTCAAATCGAGTCCGATGCACAAGCGTTTAGCTTCCGGATGGATGGGAGAATTTGCTTTAGAAAATGGTGGATTTGTCTACAATATACCCCCAGCTTCTGCACTAAGTATACGACGGGAAGTGGCAGAATATATTTATCCTCTGAATGAAGCATTTGTGCGAAATGCAGATAGTCTTATTTTCCGTTTTGCCCCATTTATCACAGTAATTGGATCTGTACATGAAGCCCTAAGTAAGTTTCGCTTGCATGGATTGAACACTACTAGTCAAGCAAGTTTGACACAAGAATTTTTAGAAAAAGAGCAACTTACCTTAGAACGCGTACATCAAGAACAAAAACTTTTTCTCAGCAAAGTTTATGGATCAAAAATTGCACAAAGCCTAACAGAATTGAATCGTAGTGCCGCAGTTTGTCACGATCGCTATTTGCTTGCTCGCTTCAAAGGTTTACCCCAAATGGAGCGCAAGCAGATATATCAGCAGCTTTTGACTCACCCAGAGTTTAGCAAATGGGCAATGCCTCAGAAGTTATTATTCCAATGGGGCAAGTATCTCCCAGATAAAATTTTTAAAATGTGGTTTGATATTATCTACGGTTCGAGTAAACTAAAGCGTTTTGTAAAATGGTCAATGAGAGCCTAGGTATACGCACAGACGCTCGTGTTGTAATCGCAAAGCCTTATCTCCTAAAAAGTGCGTAAGCCCTAATGCAAAAACTTCAGGCGTTGCTGAATTGAAGTATGAAATTAAAAAATGGGGTATCTTAAAACTCTTACTCTCTGTGCCTCTGCATCTGGAGCGTGAGATAAATTCATATCCTGATTCAGCAGTGCCAAACTTCAAACTAAACGCTCTAGTTTATTTACTATTAAGGTGATAGACCCTCAATCAAAGTGATTTTCGCTATTTCGTAGTCTGCTCAAGTTAAATTTTTATATGACAACAGTTTCACCTTTACGTATACTTTTTGTCAGTCATGCTTATGTTGTTGGCGTAAATCAGGGAAAGCTGAATGCGATCGCGCAAACTGGCAAAGCGGAAGTCGCTTTACTTGCCCCTAGCAACTGGAAAGCTTTGGAATGGAATCGCACATTTGAAGTTGAGAAACCTTATCCAAATATTAAAATTTATACAGCACCTGTACTATTTCCTGGACGAGGTGGTGCTTGTATCTATGCACCCTGGAAAATTTGGCTCTTCCTCAACGATTTTAAACCCGATCTGGTGCAGGTGGAACATGAAGTATTCTCCCTTTGTGCTTTTGAGCTAGCTATTTGGAGCAGGTTAACGCGTAAACCGCTAGTCATATTTGGTTGGGAAAACATGGAACGCACCCTGCCATTACCGCGTCGTTGGGTACGTCAATTTGTTCTGAATACGGCGCAATTAATGCTTCCTGGGAACCAAGATGGTAGTAATTTACTGCGTCAATGGGGTTACACCGGATTAATGGAAGTCATGCCGCAAATGGGAGTAGATACTCATTTATTTGCTCCCAAAGCGATACCAAAACAAAATGAAGTCTTCAATATCGGTTTTTTGGGACGATTAGTTCCCGAAAAAGGCATCGATACTATTTTCTGTGCAGTTCGTCAGCTTCGAGATAAAGGCTTGAAATGCCAAGTTACCATCTGCGGTTCCGGTTCAGGTGAAGATGCATTGCGAGAAGAAGCACAAAAGCAACAAATCGCCGATTTGGTAATTTGGCGTGGGGGAGTTCGACACGAACAAGCACCGACAGAAATTAGTAACTTTGACGCTTTGGTATTACCTTCCCGTACAACTGCAACTTGGAAAGAACAGTTTGGTCACGTACTTATCGAAGCGATGGCAATGGGTGTTCCCGTTATTGGTTCTGATTCCGGCGAAATTCCCAACGTAATCGGACGTAGCGATTTAGTATTTGCTGAAGGCGATTCACAAGCGCTGGCTGCAATTTTAGAACGCATGATTTGTGAATATAGCTGGTGGGAAGAAGTAGGAAAATACAGCATTGATAGAGTTGAAAAATATTATACTCACGAAAAAATTGCGGAAAAATTAATTAAGCTTTGGCAAACAATACTTAAAGAGACAAACCATAATTATGTAGTTACCTAAAAGCATAAATATAAATTAAGAATAAATAACAATACTAATGTGAGGTAAAAGAATGCGTGTAGTAATCGCTAGAACAATGCAAGAATTCAGCATGAATGTATATGCTGATGGAATTATTTCGGGATTGCGAAGCGTTCGTCCTAATTGGGAAATTATTGATTTAGCACCTCAAGCATTTGACCGAGGTAGCAGTAATTTTATTTTGCGATTTCGCAAATATTATGAGCGATTCTTTAATTTTCCGCGCCTTATAAAGCAGCAAAAAGCCGATATATTTCACATTATTGATCCGAGCGAAGCACATATTATTTATTGGTTGAAAAAAGAATCTCAATCTGTTGTTACCTGTCACGATTTAATCAATTTTTACTATAACAATAACCTCCAAGGGTCGGTACAGTTACCGTTTGTAAGCAAAGCGGCTTGGTTACATGCTGTTAAAGGTATGCGCTATGCCAAGCATGTTATTTCGGTTTCATCGGTGACAGCAAAAGATACGACTAAAATATTAGATATTCCCCCTGAAAAAATATCAGTAATTCACAATGCTGTTGACTCACGATTTCAGCCGTTACCAAAAGTTGAAATCACCGCATTACGACAAAAATATGGTATTGCACCGGAAACCATCTGTTTGCTGAATGTTGGTTCAAATCATCCTCGCAAAAATATTTCTACTATCCTGGAAGCAATCTATCGATTGACAAAATCAGGTTTAAATTTCCAGTTTGTGAAGGTTGGCGCTGATTTTACAACCGAGCAGAAAAGATATATTCAAGAAAGCGGAATTTCTAGCTATATTAAATACATAGGTAAGCCAGAAAAGCAAAGTTTAGTTGAAATTTATAACGCGGCTGATATTCTAATTGCACCTTCATTACATGAGGGTTTCGGGATGACCATTTTAGAAGCAATGGCTTGCGGTACGCCGGTAATAACATCTAATACATCAGCCCTTCCTGAAGTTGCAGGAGATGCAGGAATATTAGTTAATCCAGAAGATAGCCAAGCTATTTCTGATGCTGTATTAAAATTGCACGCAGACCCAAATTATTATCAAGAATTAATTCAAAAGGGACTGGAAAGAGCAAAGTTATTCACATGGGAAAAAAGTGCAGAACAAATAGCTCAAGTGTATGAAACAGCTTTAGCAAATCAAGAGTTACAACATCAAATTACAGTGTGTGCTTAGGAATAGTTAAAGATAATCTAGGGGAATTACAACTAAAGCTTAAATGAAAGTCAAAATATCTACTTATTCCTGCAAATGGAATAGAGGTTTAAGAAAATGAAAATTTTACTATCTGCTTATTCTTGCGAACCTGGTAGAGGTTCCGAACGTGGTGTCGGTTGGAACGTTGCTCGTGAAGCTGCGAAACATCACGAAGTCTGGGTTTTGACTCGTTACGAAGAAAGTGGAGCAGCAATTGAAGCCGAACTTGCTCGCAACCCAGTTCCCAACTTGCACTTTGTTTACTCCAATATACCTA
>JBPCQW010000353.1:0-4527 GCA_050997715.1 Hassallia sp. | reverse complement strand
ACTAAAGCCTGGAATCCCCCCAGAAAACTGGGTTTCTCCAGAACGAATCGCACTTGCGCGTATCCCGGCTGAACCCCTTACCCAGAGCGTGCCGTAGCCACGGCAGACATCACGGCACGTCAGGCATCACCGTGCCAATGCGGGAAAATTGTACGCTAAGAAAATTTCAAGTGCCTGAAACGACGATTTTTCGTGAAAACTAGATCAAAACTAGCAGCATAACCATAGTTTTCTCACCCAATTCAAGGTAGAAAGCAGTTCTTGAAAAGCTTACCCCATCTTAAATTAAACTAAGCGAGACTCTCACGAGTCCCGCTTGTCTTCAAAACCGGACGTGACACTTTCGCGTCATCCGGCTCCTCAATGACTTGGCTTTTGTTATAAGTACCTCTAAGCACTTTGGGGCTGGGCTTGACGCTATTAAAGTCAGATTCACCGTTTTTGTTTATTACGGCTTTGATGCCCTTACTGCCATCGCGGGCAGTTTTTGGGTCATGGCAATGTCTGTGTAAAAGTTGAAGATTGTTGTAATCATCCTTACCACCTTGCGATTTGGGGATAATATGATCAACTTCTAGCACGTCGTCTTCACGAAAAAACAATCCGCAATGGTTACACTTTCCTTTTTGCTTTTTCAAGAGTTTTGAAGTCTTAATAGGCAATTCTGGATTGTTCCCCTTTCTTGTAGCCCAATAAATCAGATTTCCATCGAAAGGCGATGATTCACCTTTGACCTTTGTGTGACGTACTATTGGTGTTTTCTTATGCTCTAAAAGCTCTAAAGAGGGTTTTCCCTCTGTCGCAAAAGCCCAATTTCTGTTCCTTATTTCCTGCCAGTATTTACTGGTTATCCATACACCTGATTTATTGGGATGTCGCCTCTTTGACCAAGCTCTTAACTTCAGGTACATAAGATTATCTAAGTCAGTGTAAGCCTCCTTACTTACTACGGTTGAATAGTAATTCGCCCATCCCCGTATAATTGGGTTTAAGTGACTAATCAGTGCCGATTGCGGTGCTGACTTGTGAGCTTCTATTACTTCTGAAATCCGGTTATAGTGTACCTTCTGTTTTGCTTTACTTGGGGTGATGATTGTTTTAAACAAGAGTGAGTCGCCATTTGTTGATTTCCCTGATGTGTATTTACCAGCCGGGAATTGTCTAATGTTGAAACCAAGAAAATTAAATCCTGGTTCTTCTGACCCATACTTATTTAAGGTATGGGCAAGTCTCGTTTTACTCGGTTTTAATTCAAGTCCCATGTCCTTTAACCATTCCGAGATTATTTCCTGGCATCTCTGCACCACGAAAATATTTTCGTGGATAACTACAAAGTCATCGGCATAACGAATTAAGCTTAAACTTTTGCGGTTATTCTGTTTATGACCTTTCAGGGTTTCGGCATATTGCTTAACCCTTTTGGCGGGTAAGGAGGTACACGTCGCCGCGTCCCCCTCCCCTCAGAACGGCTCGTGACAGTTTCCCATCAAGCCGCTCAAGCATCCAACTACTCAGAAAGTTTTATTTGAGTTGTGTAGATGACGGTGGCAGGCTACGTGCATATGTATAAGATTTTCTGCCATGTCTGTACCTCCATCTGTAACTCGAATAATATGGTGTGTGTGCAATTCTTCTCCATTAAACAAATGTTCGTGACACACTGGGCATCGCCAATTTTGGTTCACAGCAACTTTGTAAAGCTTTGAGCCTTTATCCCAATAGGTTTTTCCGTATCGGGTTTGACGTTGTTGCCAGTAGTCTTTTAGCTCAGGGTCATCTGGGGATGCAGTTCCTTTGACCTTAACGTGCCTTTGAATAGCAGTCTCCGGCAAGTACAACAGGGTAATGGTTGTCCATTTTTCCCGGCGGTCTTTAATGGTGGCTGCAAAATTCCATTTTCTGCCGTTGATAGTTTTGAAGTATCGGTTGGCAATCCATCGCTTTCCTTTGTTTGGGTGTCTCCGAAGCGACCATTTCCAGAGAGCTTTCCAGATTTGGTGGTCTACGTAACTAAACACCCGTTTGCTCACACTGTGTTTGTAGTAATTGCTCCAACCTCTGAGAATCGGATTAAGGTGGTAGATAACCATCTCCTGCGTGGCTTGCTTATTGGCATTAAGCCATTCTCGAATGCCTTTGAGAAAGTCTTTGACTTTTTCTTTTTGTGGCATAATGTAGCAACTACCATGAAACTGTCGGATGTGGAACCCTAAAAAACTAAAACCTTGTTCCACCGGAACGATTTTGGTTTTATCTGGGTTCAGTTCCAGTCCTCTTTCCCGTAAAAACTCTTTGAGGGTGGGAACAATCGCTTCGATGTCTTCCTTCGTCTCACCCGTAATTAGAAAATCATCCGCGTAGCGAATGTAACCGTACTGCTGAGGTTTGTGAGTAGCACTTTCATACCGCTTAGTCTTTCGATACCCTGACAATAATTGCTCTAGACCATCTAGGGCTATATTTGAGAGTAAGGGGCTGATAATTCCCCCCTGCGGGACTCCACTTGACGTTGGATGAAACATCTCGGCTTCTACATACCCTGCTTTCAACCACTGTTTAATTAACTCTCGACCTGGCACAAGTCCAATGGCTTTGAGGATATAGTCGTGGCTGATGTTGTCAAAAGCACCTTTAATGTCGGCATCTAAAACCCAGGTGTCCCGACCCGCACGAAGCCTTAGCCATGTTTGCTCAATGGCATCATGACAGCTTCTTCCGGGGCGGAATCCGTAGGAATTTGCCTCAAAACGTGCTTCCCAACTTGGTTCTAGGGCATTTTTGACAATTGCCTGTGCAATTCGGTCTACAAGGCAAGGTATTCCTAGTGGTCTAAGTTTTCCTCCCGATTTGGGAATGTAAACCCGTTTAACTGGGTGTGTTTTCCATGTAGTATATTCTTGCATTTGCTTGACCAAAGCCACCCTAGTTTGTGGGGTAAGAGCTAGCTGACCATCAATGCCAGCAGTCTGCTTGCCCAGATTTTCTTGGGTAACTCGTCGCACGGCTAAGAGCAAATTGGAGTAACTGCGTAACATCAGTTTCATCAAGCTTCTAACTCGGTTCCACTGATGCTTCTGGGTAGCCCGATAAATCCGTTGTCTCAAGTTCTTCACCCGTCGCTTAATTTGCTGCCAATTAATGGCAGTCCATGAGAGCGATGGTTCCGTTGCTCCGATGTCATTTCTGACTCTATCTTTCACGTCGGTTCAGTCCTTTTACTGGCGGTTCATCGTTGAACACCTACTGGAAGTCTGCCGGATTTCTCCGAGGGATAATGTTTAAATCCCTATCTCCTGCGTTACCAAGAGCATTCGCTTTTTCCAGTTTCCTTTACCCAAGGGGTAATTGAGCTTTCCTTACAGTTGGCTTACTCTAATGTCTTAAAAAGAACATTAGAGAACCCATTGGGCTTACCGTGTTCCGTGTATTTGACATGCAACCGTTTTGGGTTCCATCTATACTCCGGTGAGTGTTTTGTTCCCTCGTTGCTGACTAGGACACCCCAGCAACCGACTCACTTACCTTTTGGTTAGAGTGTTTCAGCCTGATTTCACTCTTTTGTCATCACGAAGTTTAAGATGATTCACGGGTGTTAACCCTTGACGGTTTTTCCCTTGCTTGCCCTACCGATTTAGGCTATTAGTAGGTAAGCTTTCGTGCCTTGCATTCCGCTAATTTCATTACTTACTATCAGCGTAGGCGGGGTCAAAGACCCTTTTACGTGGGAACGGAGAGAAGGAAGTCTCCGGAGAGGAAAGCCTCTCGGTCATATAGCGCGGATGCGCCTAATACACAACTTTCACGTCGCACGCCCCTGGTGACAGCTTGGCTATACCTACGCCAAGTAAACGCGGGATTCTTTTGACTCGCCTCGGTTGGCATAAGGGTCACTTTGATTAATAATTTCAACCAATCCTTTTTTATCCATCTTCCCCACAAACCACAGCCATTTTTCAAGGTCTTCTTTTGTCCCCGTCAATCGCATTTTAATTCGGTGGCTACTCATCCCATTTCACCTCTTTCAGAAATGATTCAGCCTGCGATTCCCACGTCCCCTTGTCCAAAGTAATATTTTGGTTTAGCGCTTCTTCGGGAGCAACCAATTCTTTCAAGTCTCTTATCAACTGTGTAGCGCTATTAGCCTGATAGCCCCTCTGCTTTGATTCATGCTTTGTTACCAGAAGTTGGATCGCATTCAGAATCTGTTCCTGCTTTTGAGAGAGATTTTCTGATTGCTGATCGCCGCGTTTTATATCCTCAATTTCTTTTTCTAATGCCTCTAACTTTTTATTTAAGAGGGAGTTTTGACTTTTTAACTGCTTACGCTCAGTCTTAATTCCTTTAAAATCAGTCTCTAATTTTTTGTAGCGTTCGGGGGAGGGAGCTTCTGCTCTCCCCCTTTCTACTCCCCCAGCTTTGTTTCAACTACCTGTAAACGACTGTTTACATCCTGTAGATGTTGGGCGATCGCTTCACTGATTAACTCGCTTAAATCCGCCACTGGGGGTAGGGGAATTTGCCCACCCA
>JBPCQW010000291.1:0-20554 GCA_050997715.1 Hassallia sp. | reverse complement strand
CCTGAGTGGTGCCGACCTGAGTGGTGCCGACCTGAGTGGTGCCGACCTGAGTGGTGCCGACCTGAGTGATGCCGACCTGAGTGATGCCAACCTGAGTGGTGCCGACCTGAGTGGTGCCGACCTGAGTGGTGCCGACCTGAGTGATGCCAACCTGAGTGGTGCCGACCTGAGTGGTGCCGACCTGAGTGGTGCGAATGTAGAAAATGCTCGATTCGGAAATAATCAAGGAATTTCTGAACTCATAAAACATGACCTAATTGAAAAAGGAGCAATCTTTGAAGATTCTCCAGGCGATCGCTCTTCCACTTTGCTTCCTCACTAAGTACAATATTGCATAAATTCATGACGAAAACTTATCAGAAAAACCCTGCGTTACTCTGCGCTTACCTTTGCGCTACTTTGCGTTTCAAAACGTTACGAATTTATGCAAAGCTGTACTAAAAATTGTAGTTGTCGTGCGATCGCATCCAAGTTCAAAAGGATTCTAGTCTTAAGACTACACGATAAAATTATAAATCAGTGAACTTCACTACAAATTGGATTGTTAATATGCCACCACTGACTATAGAAACTCTCTGCGCTGAAGCGGTACAGTTTTCAATAACTGAGTCTATCTACCCAGAGCCTTCACTATATCGAGTGACTGATGGTAAAGCGGTGGGGACGTATGTGGAGCATAAATTTCGGGCATATCTGAAGATAAAATACGAGTTTCAAGCAGGTAACTCAGCTAGTGGTATAGATTTTCCGGGATTATTAGTTGACATGAAGGTAACAAGTATTAGACAGCCTCAATCTTCCTGTCCTTTCAAGTCCGCAAGACAGAAAATTTATGGACTTGGGTACTCGCTGCTTATTTTTGTATATGACAAAACAGACAATAATATAGATCAGACTGCTACTTTAAAAATCTTGCACACGATTTTTGTAGATGCGGAAAGAACAGCAGATTTTCAGATGACACGGGGAATTCGCAATATTCTTGATAATGAAGGAAATAAAGATGATATTATTGCCTTCATGCTTGATAGAAATCTGCCTGTTGACGAAATCGAAGCTGCTAATATTGCCGATGAAATACTCGAAAATCCTCCTCAACAAGGTTTTCTGACCATCTCTAATGCGCTACAATGGCGGCTTCAGTATGGAAGAGTGATTGAACGTGCAGGTCAAGAAGAAGGAATTATTACTATTTATAGAATTATACCATAATGCGGACATCACAAAAAGCCAAAATTGAATATGGAGATTTTCAAACACCTATAGAATTAGCAGATAAAATATGCCAAAAGTTAGTAGAACTAGGGGTAAAACCTAATGTGGTGATTGAACCAACATGCGGAATCGGCGCTTTTATTAAAGCATCAGCGTGTTCTTTTAAATCTCTAAGTAAAATTATAGGTATTGAAATAAATCCGGAATATATATGCAAGATTAATCAAAGTAACTCTCTTTTTCAAGATTTATCTCTTGAAGTAAGTCAAGGAAATTTTTTTGAAATTAATTGGCTCTCATTAATTCAACATCTTCAAGAACCAATCTTAGTTATTGGTAATTTTCCTTGGGTAACTAATTCACAACAGGGAATAATTAACGGCTTAAACATGCCAGAAAAAAATAATTTTAAAAATTATAGTGGGCTTGATGCAATTACAGGAAAAAGTAATTTTGATATATCAGAATGGATGTTAATACAAGTTGTTGAATGGCTACAAAATCGCAATGGTTATTTAGCAATGATTTGCAAGACATCTGTTGCCAGAAAATTGCTAAAATATATCCATGCTAATAAACGGCAACTGGCTTATGCAGGTATCTTCGGAATTGATGCTAATAAATATTTTGGTGTTTCTGTTGAGGCTTGTTTATTATTTTGTCAATTTTATTCGGGTTCACATAACTATTTATTTGATGTATTTGAAAATCTGGAAACCCAAAACAGTTATCGAATTGGATACAAGAATGGCAATACTATAAGAGATTTAGCTTCTTTTGAAGAATTAAGTAATTTGTATGGTACAAATGAAATTAAGTGGCGTTCTGGTATTAAGCATGATTGTTCACAAGTCATGGAGTTTCATCAGGTCGATGATAATCTTATCAATGGATTGGGTGAAATAGTAGATATAGAAAAAAATTACCTTTTTCCGCTGCTTAAAGGTTCGGACGTAGCAAATAATCGAATAGCATATACAAAGCGTTATATTCTCGTTACTCAACAATATATTGGTGAGTCTACAGACCTTATAAGAAACATTGCTCCTAAAACTTGGTACTATTTAGAAAGTCATGCTAATTACTTAGATAGGAGAAAAAGTAAAATTTATGATAATAATCCACGCTTCTCTATTTTTGGAGTTGGAAACTATACTTTCGCACCTTGGAAAATTGCAATTTGTGGACTTTACAAAAGCCTGGATTTTCGGTTGATAAATCAAATAAACAATAAACCTGTAGTTTTTGACGATACTATTTATTTTCTCAGTTTTTGTGATGAGCAAGTTGCACGTAAAACATTCCAGCTTTTGACTTCTTCTTCAGCTATGAGATTTTTTTCATCATTAATTTTTTGGGATGAAAAGCGTCCTATCAAAGCTAGTATTCTCAACAGCTTAAACTTAAGAGAACTTGAGAAAGTAGAAACGTTTACCTTATTATGACTTCACCACTACCCATTGCGTAACCGGCGCCATCGCTTTCCAACCCAAAAATTTACCGACGGGTTCCGCTCGTTGAATTGCGATGCGAGTTAATGTCCCACCGACTTGATTGTGCCATTGCAGCAGCTTTTGTTCGCTCTCGACAGTTACAGCGTTAGCAACGAGGCGTCCACCAGGTTTTAGCGAATGCCAACAAATATCAAATATTCCCTCTGCTGTAGCACCACCCCCAATAAATATGGCGTCGGGTGCTTCTAAATCTTGAAGGGCAGCAGGAGCCTCACCTTGAATTATACACAAATTTGGTGTACCCAGAGCAGCGGCATTATCGGTAATGTATCGCAATCGTGATGGATTTTGTTCGATAGCGATCGCTCGACAACGATAATGACTCCGCATCCATTCAATCCCAATCGAACCACAACCCGCACCCACATCCCACAATAATTGTCCCGGTATCGGTGCAAGTGCAGCTAAAGTAACTGCCCTAACTTCATGTTTGGTAAGTTGTCCGTCGTGATGATAAGCTGTATCTGGTAAACCGGCAGTGCGGGGAAGCAGCACTACTGATGAATCTGCAATACATTCAACCGCAATTGTATTTAAATCGGCAAGTTCACTGATATTCCAAGATGCAGCGATACCTTTAACGATGCGTTCATGAATTCCCCCCATGCGCTCTAAAACTGTAATCTGGCTATTACCAAAGCCGCGTTTTACCAACATTTCGGCGACAATAGCAGGAGTTTTTCTGCCTTCACTGAGGATGAAAAGACGCGCTCCTGGATAAATCACCGGATGCAATAAAGAAGGATCGCGACCTGTTAAACTTAAAGTCTCCACCTCTGTTAACGACCATCCTAAACGAGCGCAAGCAAGACTGAAGGCTGAGGGACTAGGGATAATCGTCATCTCTGCAATTGAAATTCGCCGTAGTAGCGTTACCCCAACTCCAAAACACATTGGATCGCCACTAGCGAGAACACAAACCGATTGTCCACGACGTTGGATAATTTCTTCTATAGTATCATTTAGGGGTGAAGCCCAAATTAGTTTTTTGCGATGGTCGCTTTTGGGGAGCATATTTAAATGGCGATCGCCTCCAACTAAAACCTCTGCTTGCTCCACCAAGGTGCGTGCAACCGCATTTAACCCCAAAACTCCATCTTCACCAATCCCGACTACAGACAGCCACTTTTGCATGAAACTTAATATAACTAAGTACAGTTTTGCATTAATTCGTAGGGTTTTTAAACGCAGAGGAGCGCAAAGGTAAGCGCAAAGGGACGCGGAGTTTTGGTTGAAAATTTGTGCAATTTTATACTAAATACAGTTTTGCATTAAATTGAATCCCATTAATTCTGGTCAATACTATTTGTGGTCTTGGAAACACCTTGACAAAAATCTGAAGTATTATTTTGACAAACAGTATCGCGCAAAGCGTAACTCGTTATCGTACCCAATAGCAACAAAGCCATAAATAACTTAACCAGTTTCAAAAGAAAGGAAGGAGCTTCCTGTTCTCTTTTTGATTTTAAAGCAATGATTTCAATGGCTTCGTGCACTGATTTATTTTCTTTTCCTGCTAATGCATTTATCGAGACTTTTTTTCTGGCAATTGCAGGCTTTTTATCATCTGAAATATTGCCTTCATTCTGATTTATTTTCTGCTTAATACCAGGAGCTACTATTGTGTTATCCATATATTCGTTAACAGTAACAAAAAAATCTTTGACGCAATTATTTTGTTCGTTCTTTGGTGTAGCTTCCTTTTGGCTGCCTTTCGTACTTTTATTTGCACCTAATTCCCAGTGCATATCAGATAAACCTGATAAATTTTTTTCGATTGAATTCAGGTTATCTAAAGTCTTGTCTATCGAACTTACATCAAATTTGTAGTCTTTCATTAAGCTTTGTCTCTCTCTTGTTTTTTTACTCCTTTAATGTAACTAAAGTAGGTTGGGATGTTCTTAGATTTATACAATCTTAACGGGACTTACGCAAAAACTGCGAGCAACTCTCCCAAACTCTGTTACCTCTGTGTCCTAGTAAGGTTCGTTATTCGATTATGGGAATGAGCGCATTTTGACGAAAAACTGTCATTCGCAACGAAGCGTCTCGAACGCTAAACTTGCTTTAGCTCAAGTTTACAAAAATATTTTGCTCCTAGTCCTGGATTATTCGTGCGTAAGTCTTAATCTTAAAAAAGATTAGGCATCCGCGATGCAGTAACTGACGAACGTGATATGCTAGATAAGCTTAAAGTTAGGAAACTCCGGTGCAATTCCGGGACTGTGCCGCAGCTGTAAAAGGTTTACCTGAGTCAGAATGCTAACTTAAGCCGTGTTTAACAGGCATCTATATTATCTATTCCCTGCGTCGCACGGGGAGTTACTGCCATGTCATGTCCAACCCTCGAATCAACCAAAGATTTTCTATCGGTATGTCCAGGTTTATTCTACGCCACCCCCGCACGAGATGGGATTCTTTCTCGGATTCGGATTCCTGGGGGAATAATCAATACTCAACAAGGACGTGCGATCGCAGAATTTGCAAAACTCTTTGGTGAAGGATATGTTCATGTAACCAACCGAGCAAATTTACAAATTCGGAAAATTCAAGGTATTACCCCGGAAGTTCTCACAAAGTTGCAAAAAGTTGGACTTGCAGCAACTTTAACAGAAATCGATCATCTCCGCAATATTATGGCGAGTCCGACAGCGGGAATTGATTCGTTAGAGTTGATTGATACTCGTTGTTTGGTAAGGGAATTAGATGCATATATTTGCGGACATCCAGAATTAAAAGGATTATCAGCCAAGTTTAGTGTAGCGTTTGATGGGGGTGGGGCAGTATCGATATGTGAGCAGAAGAATGAAATTATATTTCGTGCGATGTCTTGCGACAAGCCGCTTTGCGTCTACGCTATTTCTGGGGACTGGGGACTAGGGAATAGGGATTGGGGAATTTCTCAAGAAAGATTCGTTAAAAACAATATCTACTTTCAGCTTATACTAGGCGATGCGACAAATATCTTACTTCAACCGAAAGAATGTTTAAGTGTGGTGGTAGCGATCGCCCAAGTTTATCTGGATAATGTAGATAAAACTTTAACTCGCAAACCCCGTTTGAAACACCTTTTGCAAGATAAAGGTGTCGAATGGTATTTACAACAAGCTGAACGCTATCTTCCTTTTTCTTTATTAAAGCGATTAAAACCAACTTTAGATAAAAGTATAAATCCCCAAAAATATCATCATCTGGGAGTTCATCCCCAACGACAGGCAGGACTTTCGTATATTGGAATCATCTTACCGTTGGGACAGCTTTTAAGTAAACAATTACACTCTTTAACAGATTTAGCGCACACGTATGGCAGCGGAACCCTAAGATTAACACCTTGGCAAAACTTATTAATTTCCGATATTCCTAATTCAAGCATCCCGCACGTCAAAGATGAAATTGAACGCTTGGGTTTACATTGGAATGCAAATCACATTCAAGGTTCTCTCGTAGCTTGCACAGGTAAAACAGGCTGTGCATCTTCTGCTACGGATACCAAAAAACAAGCTTTAGATTTAGCTGATTATTTAAAACAGCATATCATCTTAGATGTACCTGTAAAAATTCACTTTAGCGGATGCCCGAAATCGTGTGCTTATCATGGCAAAAGTGACATCACCTTATTAGGTACTTTGATAGAAAAAGATAAGACTGTAGTTGAAGGCTATCACATCTACGTAGGCGATAAAGAGCAGGCATTTGGACGTGAGTTATATAGTAAGGTTGTTGATGCTGAAGTGCCTCAGCGCATTTTTCAGATGTTGCAAGTATACCAGATGAAGCGTACCGAGCCGGATGAATCTTTTGGAGAATTTACTAATAGATATGCTATGCAACAGTTGCGGCAATTATTTGATGAGGAAGGGCACTAACCGATGATAGACTACATACGTGATGGTGATGAAATTTATCGTCGTTCCTTCTCGATAATTCGCTCAGAAGCAAATTTAAACAGCTTACCTGCGGATTTAATATCTGTGGCGGTGCGTTTGATTCATACTTGCGGTATGACAGATATTATCACAGATTTAGCCGCCTCAGCCGATGCCGTAGCCCTAGGACGAGCTGCATTAATAGCCGGAAAGCCGATTTTATGCGATTCGCAAATGGTAGCAGAAGGCATCACCCGCAAGCGATTACCAAGAGAAAATCCTGTAATTTGTACGCTTCACCATCCAGAAGTACCAGCTTTAGCACAAAAAGTCGGAAATACACGTTCAGCGGCAGCTATGGAACTGTGGATACCACATATGGATAATGCAGTAATTGCTATAGGTAATGCGCCGACGGCACTTTTTCGATTATTAGAAATGCTTGATGCAGGAGCGCCGAAACCTGCCGTTATTCTGGGTTTTCCGGTTGGTTTTGTCGGTGCCGCAGAATCGAAAGCGGCTTTGGCAGCAGATAGCCGACAAGTGCCTTTTATTACAATACATGGTCGGCGCGGTGGAAGTGCAATGGCAGCTGCCGCCGTGAATGCGATCGCCAAGGAGGAACAATAATTATGGTACAATCTTCTGGTCATCTTTATGGTATTGGCATCGGTCCCGGCGATCCGGAACTGATGACGTTAAAAGCGTTGCGGCTTTTGCGAACTGTTCCTGTAATCGCTTATCCGGTATCGTTTGGTAAAAGTCTCGCTCGTTCAATTGTTGCAGAATATCTGCCTGAAGGTCAAATTGAGATACCCATGCTCTTTCCCTTCAAACTTGACGAGTCTGCTCAACCTCATTATGATACTGCTGCGGAAAAACTCGCCGAGTATCTCAGCGCTGGACAAGATGTAGTTGTGCTATGTGAAGGTGATCCGTTTTTCTACGGGACATTCATGTACCTTTATACTCGTTTATCAGAGCGATTTCTTACGCAAGTGGTTCCCGGTGTATCGTCTGTGATGGCGAGTGCATCAGCCTTAGGCGTACCCCTGACTTATCGTAACGATGCTTTTATGGTGTTATCTGCGATACTTCCGGCTGAGGAACTATTGCCAAAGTTAGCAGTTGCTGATGCTGCTGTCATCATTAAGCTGGGTAAGCACTTTACAAAAGTTTATGAAGTGTTGAAACAATTAGGATTAGCTGAGAGGGCAAGATTTATTGAAAAAGCCACAATGCAGAATCAGCGGATTATACCTTTGAGTGAAGTTGATCCAACGACAGTGCCATATTTTTCATTAATTATGATACCAAGTCAATGGCAGCCATAATTTGATTATTAATTATATAATTTGGCATCAAGAGAAGAGCGATATTTCAGGACTGTTTCACCAATAATGACGGGACTGGCTAAGTTTGACATGGAGAACTCCAGATAATAAACTTAAGCTAAAGATAGCCTAAGTTTTTGGCGTCTAGTCCAAATTTTTGTATTAAAAAGGCTCAAGCAGGAACGCTTGAGCCTTTTTAATACAATTAATTTAGTAGATTAATCGGTTAGCTTAAAGAACTAAATCTATGAAGCTTAATAGCGGTCACGTCCACCGCTGTTTCCCCGATTACCACCAAACGAACCTCTATCTTCTTTAGGTTTAGCCTTATTAACTTTGAGGTCACGTCCCATCCACTCAGCACCATCAAGAGCATCAATGGCTGCTGTTTCTTCAGCATCTGTACCCATTTCCACAAAACCAAAGCCGCGTAAACGACCTGTTTCACGGTCGGTCGGTAGCTGAACTCGCTTTACAGAACCGTATTCTGCAAAAACTGCATTCAAACTATCTTCTGTAACTTCGTAAGAAAGATTGCCTACGTAAACTGACATAGATTGTCTCCGAAATTGTAAGTGTGTAAAGATTTAAATTTCGGAGAAAAGTCTGTGAATACCAAAAGGAAAAAGCCTGTCAATACTAAAAACAAACGCGGTCGCCGAATTAACTCTCACCTAAGAGTATAACACAGCAGTCATGTATCGGGGGGAAATTGGAAAAACCATGTTC
Source organism: Hassallia sp. (assembly GCA_050997715.1). GTDB lineage: Bacteria > Cyanobacteriota > Cyanobacteriia > Cyanobacteriales > Nostocaceae > Hassallia. Next base: position 11,896 of record JBPCQW010000291.1, on the reverse strand, counting down.
ATGAAGAGGGGTAAAGGGGGAAGAAAATGTATTGGTATTGCGACCAAAAGGCAACTTAAAGACCACGTACTTATTTATGGAGGTCTTAAACCCGCGCACCATGATAAAAAATAACGTTAAATTGATAGATAAGTATAATTTATGATTTAGGTTATAGGCATACTCTGGTCTATTCTATACATTCATTAATTATGTTCCCACTTAATAATTTAAAGACCGATTGCGCTTGGACAAACGCCATGATTACTGCTACATAATAATCAATGCTCGGTTCTGTGTGAACCGAGCAGAATCAACTGAAGGCAAAAAAGCCTACATCAATAATTTATACGATACCCCAGAAATGGAGGAAGCCTTGACCAGACAAAGCTTCAATCAAAATGATAGATATAAAACCAATCATTGCAAAGCGACCATTCCAATTTTCACTTTGAGGAGTGAAACCAAAACGCAGAGCATTACGGTTATCTGAAACAGCAGGCTTAGGGCTATTGAAACCTGTCATAAGTGAAACTCCTTTCGTGTTGTAATTGCAATTGTCTGTAAAGTAATGTAACAGATTTTTACAAAAATGCAATACTTGAGTGAGGGGAGAAAAGTTAATGCAATCAGCTCTTCTCCAGTCCCTAGTCCCCAGTACCCAATCGACATAAATAGTGATCGCGCTATGAAAGTAAACTTTGCGATCAAGCTGAAAGGAAGCATTCCTATCTCTCAACATGACACAATAGACCTTGCTGCATTATTATCAATATGACTGCTTGTGCAATTGTCGTTCTCGGTCAAAATAGTGTAACCTTAGCAAAGCAAATAAAAACCGTTTTGCTCAATGCAACTATTTACGGTTTGGCGGAACGGACATTAAATGTCGATGTAAGTTTCACCAATTTTGGTGTTACACTCCGGGAATTATTTGCAAAGGGAACTCCGATAATCGGTATCTGTGCAGCGGGAATTCTTATCCGCACCCTTGCACCAATTATATCCGATAAACGTCAAGAACCACCTGTGTTAGCTGTAGCAGAAGATGGTAGCGCTGTCGTCCCGTTACTGGGAGGACTTCAGGGTGTAAATGATTTAGCCAGACAAATTGCCGCAGCGCTGGAGGTAAAAGCCGCAATTACGACAACAGGAGATATCCGTTTTCACACAGCACTCTTGTCTCCTCCACCAGGATATCATTTAGCGAATCCAGATGATGCAAAAAAACTTATTTCTGATTTACTTGCAGGTGCAACAGTTAAACTAGAAGGAACTGCACCTTGGTTAATTAATAGTAAACTGCCTTTTGACTCTAACGGAAAGCTAACTATTCGCATCACAGAATATCAAACCTCACCGACTCCAGACTGTTTGGTTTATCATCCGGCAACTCTGGCAATTGGAGTCAGCAATGCTTCAGCAGTAAACTTAGAAGATGCGATATTCTGCCTTCAGCAAATTCTAGCCGATGCTGGACTTTCAATTTTCTCGGTCGCGGGTGTATTTGCGTTAGACGAAGAAGCCGCATCAGTAATTGAGGAAATTGCTAATGCTTTAAATGTACCAGTTCGTTGGTTCAATTGTCAAAGTGAAAAAAATGCAGTTGCGATCGCTTTAACTGCAACCGGTGCATCAGGTAAATTAGTTGTGCAACAAGAATGTGGTATAAATCTTGCTGTTGCTGTTTCCCAAGAAGTAATCGATATCAGCACAACTGGTAAGGCAAGGGGACAATTATTTATCGTTGGTACAGGTCCTGGTGCGGCAAATTGGATGTCTCCAGAAGTAAAACAAATTCTTAGTGAAGCCACAGACCTTGTAGGTTATAGCTTTTACCTGGATTTAGCTGGTTCGTTGCGAGAAGGACAGCGACGACACGAGTTTGATAATCGTGAGGAACTCGCACGCGCAGAGATGGCTTTGGATTTAGCCGCAGAAGGACGAATAGTTGCGGTGGTTTCATCTGGCGACCCTGGTATATATGCAATGGCAGCAGCGGTGTTTGAGGTGCTTGATAGCAACTTTCAACCAAAATGGCAAAGTATCAAAATTCATGTCTGCCCTGGTATCTCTGCTATACAAGCTGCCGCAGCGAGAATTGGCGCACCTATCGGACATGATTTCTGCGTGATTTCACTGTCGGATATTCTCAAACCTTGGTCTATTATCGAACGTCGGATTATTGCCGCTGCTGAAGCTGATTTTGCGATCGCCTTTTACAACCCCGCATCCAAACAACGTACCTCACAACTAACATCTGCGCGTGACATCTTACTACGGTATCGTTCGCCACAAACTATAGTCGTACTTGCCCGGAATATTGGGCGTGTGGGAGAATCAATTGTAGTGCGGACATTAGAGCAGTTATCGCCTCAGGAGGTAGATATGCGGACTCTGGTGCTAGTTGGTTCAAGTAAGACGCGCACAGTCCCGTATTCTGGAGGTGTTTGGGTTTATACACCACGCAAGTATTAAGTAGGTCGGGTAGAGAAAATATGGTGTTGCTGATTATAAGTATGAACTTACCTCACGCAAAGGCGCAGAGGCGCAAATAGTAAGAAATTGAAATAGTCGATTTTTAAATTTCATACTCGAATTCAGCTACGCCGAAAATATCAAGAAAAATACCTTTTCCAAAAATCAGTTCTAAGGCTAAAATAAATTATATCATGTCCACTCTTATTAACACTAATAAAAATATCGCAACCGTCGTACAGACGTTCCACTGGAACGTCTGTACAATGTGTGTAATTTGCAGGATATGATATCACAGATAAACACAGATTTCCTCAGGTGGGAGTAATAGAATATTAAAAATTATTAACAAATTGATGATTAATAAAATAAACTATGCAATATCTAGGTATATTGAACACAACATTGAGTTTAGAACTTTTTCATCTTCAAACCAATACGTCTTTGGAGTTACCAGCAATTTCTGTAATTCGTATTGGTAAGCCAAATGAGCAAGTTCCAGTCGATATTGATGTCTCAGGTTTAAGTAATGCTGATGCTGTTTCTCGGCTTCATGCAGAGATTCATCTTGAAGGGAACAATTACTATATTGAAGATTTAGGAAGCACTAACGGTACATTTATTAACAACACAAAGTTAATATCTCAAACTCGTTATCAGCTTAACTTAGGAGATAAAATAGACCTTGGTCAGGAAAGTAAAGTAACGTTTATTTTTCAACAGAAAGAACACAAAGCAAATATTTTTTCTCCTGCAAATCATACAGCAATTCAGCGAGAAAATACTGAAAACGGGAAATCAACTCAAGTAGATCGTTCAAGTAAGTTTGTCGGGTTGGCATTAATGGTTGCAGGAGTTATAATTTTTGCAGCAAATACTCAAGTCGGTCTTTTTGTGCGTATTCCTGGTGTATTGCTATGTATTGCCGGTATTGTAGTTTTAATCCAGCAGCGAATAAAACGTAATTTCGGATGGATTTTGATAGCGCTGGGAATAGCAGTCATCGTTTTTACTGGCAATGTATTCGCATCAGTTAATTTTCTTGCTATTCTCATTGCATCGGCTTTATTATTTGTTGGATATCAACTTTTTAGTACTGGAAAAGTGTTGAATTATAGTTTGCGATCGCTTACCAAATTATTAAAAAAATAGGTTTTAGTTTCATAACCTATAAAAAATAAATTAGGGTGGAATAAGCTACCCACCCTGTTATTATGTCCAGATAATATCAAGTAACAACTTATCAAAAAATCACATACACCCTGATTTTCATTGTTACTTGACTTCCAGGATGATAAATTATTATGCAGTGCGACGGCTAAACCAGTTCCACAGAAACACGGCAATGATTGCACCGAGTACAGCTACAGCAACTCCAGGAATGCTCAAAGTTGTGGCTGTAAACTGTAAACTTCCCGTAGTCAGAAAACTTGCCAAGCTGCCACCAATGAAAGCACCGATAATACCTAATAACATTGTACCAAGAATACCACCACCTTGATGACCGGGGTAGATAGCTTTAGCGATCGCACCAGCCAACAAACCTAAAACAATCCATGCAAGTATATTCATTGTATTATTCCTTTCAATTCAATGTTTAGTTTCTTTTGATGAATACAGAATATCAATGTCCTGATTGAAAACCAATCTGTCAAGCGAAATAAATGTCAAATTTCCACTATTCCTTCTGGTTTGCTGCCTTGGAGTAACTATATCTATCTTTTGGTAGTAACGGCTTCAGCCGTTAAATTAACATCATATCAACAATGTAAAGACGTTCCGACGCAACGTCTCTACGAGGGTAGGTAGGTTTTTATTACTTTTAATTAAACAGAGATGATATGAGCGGTTTACCGCTCACTACGAAAGTACATTTTACTTATCAACAGCGTTGTAGTTGAGTTAGCAACACAACAATTTCATCAACTCCTTCCCGCAAAGCTTTCGCTTTTTGTTCGCTTTGATTAACAATAATGCTGAAAACTAAAGGCTCATATTTGGGAGTATTTACATACCCAGATAAAGAAACAACACCTGTCACCGTGCCTGTTTTTGCTTCTACAATACCTTCAGCAGGTGTGTTGAGAAACCGATTTTTCAGAGTACCACTTTTGCCGGCAACAGGTAGAGATGCACGATAAACTGATGCTGCTGGTGTTTTTGCCATTGCTTGCAAAACTTGCACTAAAGCTTCTGGACTAATTAAATCATGACGCGATAACCCGGAACCATCTACAAGAGCGTAACCTGTGGGATTGACTCCTAATTTAGTTAAAGTTGTTTTGAGAACTTCTAAACCAGCATTAACGGTAGTTTGATCTGGTTTTTTGGGTTGTAAAGATACAAGCGCTCTCAACAATGCCTCAGCATATAGATTGTTACTATTCTGATTCGTCTCCATCACCAAGTCTGATAACAAAGGTGAATCTACAAAAGCTAATTCCTGTTGATTAATACCCCCAGATACTACCGCTGTTTCTCGCAAGCGGATTTTTTCTCCAGCTAAAGCTATGCGAAAGCGTCGCAAAAAGTAATTATTAGGATCGACCACAGGCACTTTTACTGAAAGCGGATCGGCTTTCGCTGCTAATTGCCCTTGAATTCTCAATACGTTTCCCGATAATTCACGGGTAACATTGATAAAAGCTGGTTGTTTTTCCTCAACTGTCACCGACTTATTAATAATCTGCCACAATCTCGCTTCGCTAAAATCAGTCCAGGCAACTTGTAAAGGCTTCCCTACAGCTTGCGTTATCAAATTGATACTAAATACATTTTGATTGACAATCAAGCTGTTAACAGGTGCGCCATAGTCAGAGTAAACATCTTCCCATTCCCAGCTAGGATGCACAATATCCCCTTGGAAATAACTATCATCGGCAATTAACTTTCTAATTTGGGTAATACCCTTTGCTTTCAACTGTCTTGCCAATGCTACAAGCTGAGTATCGCTGAAGCTAGGATCTCCCCTACCCACGACACGGACAACATTATTACCATCTTGATAAACAGAAGTGCGAATCCGAAAATTTGCCCCCAATTGCTGTAAAGCGGCAGCCGTTGTCAGCAGTTTGGCATTAGAAGCTGGAGTAAAATATTTCTGGGCATCCCGACTATAAAGATTTTGCGCTTTATATAAAGGTTGCACTAAAATTCCCCAACGCACCCGACTGTATTGCGGACGGTTTATCACTTCATCCACCGCTGATGCTAGTTGAGCAGGGCAAATATTTTTGGTTGCCGGCACAACTTTTATTTGTGCTTGAGCAACTTTAGAATTAAATGCTATCTGGGTAGTCAAAAATAGCAGCAAACAACCCAGTGGTTTATTTAATGCCTTAATTTTCACTCTCTTTTCCTCATCCCAATGATAGATTTTAGCACCCTGATATCAAAGTTATTTCCTGTAAATACTGGATTTAACTGAGTCTTCTATCTTAGGTATGTTGTATTCAGTTAATTTTATAGTGTAAAAAAAACGAACAGAATTACATACAACTTATCCCATGCAAAAACAAAGACTAAGGGGTTATCGTACAAAGGTGATCTACCTTTTAGGGTTGATGTGCTTGGCATTAGTATTTGTGAGCGTGGTTAGTTTCAAGAAAAGATTTCTCTCGCACAGCCAGGACTTAGGGATTTACTACGACTATTCGCTTCATTTAATGCAGGGTCAAGTGCCATATCGAGACTTTGCCATAGAGTACCCACCGCTGGCTCTGTTGCCAATGGTTGTGCCACGTCTAGTAAGTTTTGGTCAGGCAATCAGCTTCCGCAATTATGTAGGTCTGTTTTTGCTGGAAAATCTAATATTTTGCGTTTTGATGGCGCTGCTAGTGTTGCAGGTCATATCTCATTGGCAGCCCAAACCGCGTTCATTGAGGGCAATGACTGCCTACGTACTGCTCGTGGTCTGCTGTTCGCCTTTACTCGTCTGGCGTTACGATATGTTCCCAGCGCTGTTAACACTGCTGGGGTTGCTGTCTGTATTAATTGGGCGTCCAACAATAGCGGGTATATGGCTTGGTTTTGGTATCGCGACTAAGCTTTACCCAGTCTTGTTTATACCAATTTTTAGCATTTACTATCTTGTTAGCAGGCAATATCGTCAGCTGCTAGGCTTATTCATGGGAACTGTCGGAGCCGTTTGCTTGGCGGTGCTGCCGTTGACGCTAATTGTCGGGGAACAAATACTTTCGTTCTTGCGTTACCATCAGTTACGCGGTATACAGATCGAAAGCACTGCCGCTGGGTTGATACTTCTAGCTAAGGTTCTGGGATTAACAAAGGTAAGTCTAAACTATAATTACGGCTCGATTAATGTGGATTCACTGCTGGCTGACAGCATTATTAAGTGGCTACCCTTAATATTGATTCTGGCTTTTGTCATAGTCTTAATCAGTTGTCTAAGTTGCTTTCGCTCTGAGTATGCAACCAATGGTGTAATTTCGTCTGAAAGCTTAGTGGCTTACATTATTGCTGCGCTGTTGGTCTTTATAGCTTTTGGCAAGGTTTTCTCTGCACAATACATTATCTGGCTTTTGCCGTTTGCGTCGTTACTACGCCAACGCCAGATAGTTTTGATAGTAGCTATTTTTACCATAACGATGTTTATTTTTCCTTACGACTACGATCGCTTGATGGAAATGCAGCCTCTATCCATCATCTTGTTAAATTTACGCAATTTTATGTTAATTTCACTACTAATTTGGTTGCTTGGAGAACGTCTGCCAGCTTCCTACAAAACAGCACTTAATCGAAGATAAGTAAGTGGGTCAAATTAAATATAAAACCTCACCCTGCCGACCGCTTCCCTCTCCTTCTTAAGGAGAGGGATTGAGAAGCTTTTCTCCGTGCGTATTTTCCCCCCGTTGTGGGGACTGGCGTGGTGAGGTTTTATCTTATATTGAATTGTGCCTCCCTACTTACTGATTCTAAATTAGTAGCAATAAAGCTGGAATAAACAGTGACAAGAAATCTAGACCACTGGAACTATAAAACTAGTATTTGATTTTTGAAAAAGCTCCGGACATCTGGAGAGACATAAAATCACTAAGTACAACACCCCAAGAGTTTAGCGATCGCATCCGGGGATATTGGGGTGTTGAAAATAAAGTTCATTATCTTCAAGATGTAACCCAGGGAGAAGACGCTTCTAGAATTCGTACTAAACCTTTACCCCAGATTTTTGCTGCTTTTGCCTACGAAGAAATGCTGTGCCTAATCCGAAAGTGCCAAATGACACTAATATACTTAATGTGGAAGAGCCTTCGGGAACAGAAATGCTAGGATAACTAATATTTCTTGCATTAAAGAATCCAACTTGAGTCCTCATGCTCGTTATACGGAAACCAGTAAGCAGCGAATCGTTTTGCTCAGATATGACTCCATAAAAGTTTGTGGGACTGGGAACTTGAAATCGGGAGAACGAACCAGTTTCTGTAATAAAAGCTAAAGAATTAAAGGCAGCAAATGGTCCAGCCGATGCATCCAATCCAAGTGCATTTACACCAGAGGGTAATCTTACGTCGATAGTACCAGCAACTGCGATTCCGCTATTGGTAAACGTAGCACCTACTGTTGTTCCTTCAGCAAATCCTTGACCGTTGATTACATTAACTGAAGCAGATACACCATTAGGAAACACTGTTGATTCAGATAAAAGTCTACGTTCCCCAAAGTCAAGAGTTTTAGTGGGAGCATTCAAAGCTGCTTGCCATTGAGTGCGATCGCTAAAAAATTGAAAAGCCTCAGCCTTAGAAATACTCCCAATTATCGCAAGTATAGTTGTGCTAGCAACAGCTACAGCAAATCTTTGATAAATACGATTCATACTAACTCCTTTTTTACAAACAGAGTTTAATCGAGTTGTTTCTTCTAAATTCAGTATTGATACGTAACTTCACTGAATATTTAATTTAGTATAAAATTTAGATAAAGACTTGTTTACTGGGTTGACATGAACTCTTTACCATCGCATGAGCAATGATCCGATTTAAAATTAGCGGGTTGATTTGTTTTTAGTTGTCTGGAATGGAAAAAATTGATTTAGAGTATTTACAACAAGCCTAAAATATGCTATAGCTGCACGCAAGGCGAGAAAGTAGGATATTTAAAAGTGAAACTGCGACCAAAAGACCATTTAGAGCGATCGTGGATTGTACGCTTTGGAGCAGCTATGCTGCTTTTTGGTCAAGTTTGGTTGCATTTACTCCAAGGAAAAATGCACAACCGTCATATTATGGAACATATGGTAAAAGCAGGACCTGCTTCTATCTTTCCAGTTTTGCTGGTGAGTGGTTTTGCAGGGATGATTTTTACCATTGAGACAGCAAGAGAATTAGTGCGATTTGGTGCGGTAAATGCTATCGGTGGTGCATTTGCTTTAGCTTTCTGCCGCGAATTAGCTCCTATTTTGACAGGTTGTATAATTGCTGGACAAGTAGGTTCTGCTTTTGCGGCAGAAATAGGTGCAATGCGAGTCACAGAGCAAATTGATGCACTTTATATGCTGAGAACCGATCCAATAGATTATCTAGTTCTTCCCAGAGTTATTGCTTGCTGTTTAATGGTACCCTTATTAACAATTTTTGCCTTAGTTATCGGCATAGCTGGCGGAATTTTTGCCGCCTTCCAATTTTACCACATAGCGCCGGAGACATTTTTAGATTCAGTTAGAAGTCTTTTAGAACCGTCAGATTTGCTGATTATTGTGCTGAAAGGATTTATCTTTGGTTCAATGATTGCTGTAGTGGGTTGTAGTTGGGGACTAACTACCAAAGGAGGAGTAAAACAAGTAGGAGAATCAGCAACAGCCGCAGTTGTTACTACTTGGGTGTCAATTTTTGTGATTGACTTTGTTTTATCTTTGCTGCTATTTGATAAACCGATATTTTAGGAATAAACTTTCAGCGTAGGGTGCGTTATGCTGCGCTAACGCACCACAGTCATAAATCATGGTGCGTTACGGCATTTCCCTAAACCCTACATGCTGAATTTATAAAAGTCCTACACATTAAACCGGAATAACATCACATCTCCTTCTTGGACAATATACTCTTTACCCTCACTTCTGACTAATCCTTTTTCCTTTGCCGCAGTCATGGAACCAGTCGTCACCAAATCATTGTAAGCAACAGTTTCAGCCCGAATAAATCCCCGCTCAAAATCAGTGTGAATCACACCAGCAGCTTGAGGTGCAGACATACCAGCGTGAATTGTCCAAGCGCGGGTTTCTTTTTCTCCAGAGGTGAAATAAGTTCTTAAACCTAAAAGCGCGTAAGTTGCACGAATCAAAGATTTTAAACCACCTTCTTCCACACCCAAAGAAGCGAGAAAATCAGCTTTATCTTCTTGTGCTAAGTCAATCAATTCTGATTCAACTTGAGCGGAAACCACCACAACTTGAGCATTTTCTTGACTGGCAATTTCGCGAACTTTTTCCACAAAATCATTTCCACTTGCCAAGTCATCTTCCGAAACATTAGCGGCATAAATAATCGGTTTACTTGTGAGTAATCCCAATCCTTTAATTATCTCGGTTTCTTCTTCTGTCAAAGCAAATTGGCGGACTGATTTGCCTTCATTTAATGTTGCTGCTAATCTTTCTAAAAGTGCTAATTCTAACTGTCCTTCTTTGTTAGTACGCGCTAGTTTGCGAGTGCGTTCGATGCGACGTTCAATTTGTGACAAATCAGCTAAACCGAGTTCTAAATTGACGATTTCAATATCCCGCACTGGATCTACTGAACCAGCAACGTGGATAATATCATCATTCTCAAAACAGCGCACCACATGCACGATCGCATCGACTTCTCGAATGTGGGAGAGAAATTGATTTCCCATTCCCTCACCTTTGCTTGCACCTTTAATCAAACCGGCTATATCGACAAATTCCACCTGAGCCGGGACAATCTTTTTAGCAGCAGAAATCTTTGCCAAAACATTTAAACGTTCATCTGGCACAGAAACAATGCCGACATTTGGGTCTTTCGTACAAAAAGGGAAATTAGCAGCTTCTGCCTTGGCATTTTCCACCAAAGCATTGAACAAAGTAGATTTTCCCACATTGGGAAGTCCGACAATTCCGGCTCTTAGCATTTTGGATTTTAGATTTTGGATTTTGGATTAAAGTCCAATCACTATCTTACAAATTACCAAGAATTAGTTTTAGACAGGTTCAGGAATTGTTTGGGGAATTGGACTGGGAACCGTCTGGGGAATCGGAGCGGGTACTGGTTCCGGTATGGGAGTGGGAATCGTTGGTTCCGGACTAGGTGCGGGACTCGGTAGCGGATTCGGTTCCGGAGTGGGAATCTGTGGTTCGGGTATAGAAATAGCGGTGGGATTAATCATGGTAAGTGTAATTAAATTATTCGACTTTCCCAACCTAGATGACAAGCAATACTGCCGACATCTCCCTAGCGGTTAATATTATTCAAAAATGCTGAATCAAAACCAAACACCCTTATTAGATGCCTTAAAAGCTCATGCAGCGCATCCTCACGCGGCTTTTTACACACCGGGACACAAGCGGGGTGTAGGAATTTCGCCACGTTTAACTGATTTGCTTGGTGAAGCTGTATTTCGCGCTGATTTAACTGAGTTATCAGAGTTAGATAATTTGTTTGTACCCCAAGGAGTCATTCAACAAGCGCAACTTTTAGCGGCTGAAGCTTTTGGCGCTTCACAAACATGGTTTCTTGTCAATGGCTCTACGTGTGGAATTGAGGCGGCAATTCTCGCGACTTGTGGGATGGGGGATAAAATTATTTTGCCGCGAAATGTGCATTCTTCTGTCGTAGCAGGTTTAATTCTCTCTGGTGCTATGCCAATTTTTGTTAATCCTGAATATGACTTAGTTTTAGATATTGCTCACAGTATCACGCCTGCATCTGTGCAAGCAGCATTGAAACAGCATCCGGATGCTAAAGCGGTGATGATCGTTTATCCAACATATTACGGCGTTTGTGGAGATGTGGAGGCGATCGCTTCCCTCGTCCATCAATACAATATCCCTTTACTGGTAGACGAAGCACACGGCGCACATTTCGCTTTTCATCACCAATTGCCCATCCCAGCTTTAGCCGCAGGTGCAGATTTAAGCGTACAATCGATTCATAAAACACTTGGGGCGATGACTCAAGCATCGATGCTGCATATTCGGGGGAATAGGGTAAATAGCGATCGCCTAAATAAAGCTTTGCAATTAGTACAATCTACCAGTCCTAGTTACATACTTCTTGCTTCCCTAGATGCAGCACGTCAGCAAATGGCTTTGCATGGCAAAGAATTAATGTCTCGCACCTTGCAACTTGCAGATGAAGCTAGAACCCGCATCAGCCAAATTCCCGGATTATCAATTTTACGCTTCCCGACGTATGTCGGTATGCCAATGCCCCCCTCATCCTTCGTAGTTTTAGGCAACACTCGCTTAACT
>JBPCQW010000253.1:0-34687 GCA_050997715.1 Hassallia sp. | reverse complement strand
AGTTAGAAATGATGGGGAAAGTGAGAGCGATCGCTTTCGATAAAACTGGTACTCTGACTACAGGTATTGTGCAAGTTTTTCAAGTTATTCCTGCTGGTAATTATTCGCAAGCTGATGTATTGAAAGTTGCCGCAACCGTGGAATCAGTTTCCGAACATGCGATCGGCAAAGCTATTGTTAAAGCAGCTGCTGATTTAAATTGGGTTAGTGCAGTTGAAGTACAAGCTATCCCCGGACAGGGAATTGTCGGTATTAACAAAGACCAACAGGTAATTGTCGGAAATACTGCTTTTGTGCAGAAGTATGTAACAAATTTACCTGAAGATTTACAAAAATTTGCTTTAGTGTTAGAGCAACAAGGTAAGACAGTCGTTTGGGTAGCGCAGGGGGGAGGGGGCAGGGGGCAGGGAGCGCTTCGGTGCAGGGGGCAGGGGGAGTTTGTGTCCTCATCTCCCCCTGCATTTGAGGTAATAGGATTAATAGCGATCGCTGACGAAGTGAGAGCAGAAGCTGCTGCAACCATCGCTCGCTTAAAGGCTTTGGGAGTTGAACAAATCGTTATGTTAACTGGTGATAATCAGCGCACTGCTGATAGTGTAGCCCAAGCTTTGGGTATAAATCACGTATATGCAGAACTTTTGCCGGAGGATAAATTGCATGTAATTCGCGGTTTGCAAAAGCAGTATAAAACGGTGGCAATGGTGGGTGATGGTATCAATGATGCACCAGCTTTGGCTCAAGCTTCTGTAGGTATTACGATGGGATTGGCGGGCAGTGATGTAGCATTGGAAACAGCAGATATTGTGCTGATGGCAGACCGACTAGAGAAACTTGCAGTAGCGATGGATTTGGGGAGGCGATCGCACAGTATAGTTAAGCAGAATATAGCAGTTGCTCTATCTTTCATTATTTTGCTTTTGGTGGGTAATTTTCTCGGCAATGTTAACTTACCCATCGGTGTAATTGGGCATGAAGGTTCTACGGTGTTGGTTACTCTGAGTGGTCTGAGATTGTTGAAATAGGGACTGGGGCAATGGGCATTAGGCAATGGGAATGATTCTTTTCGTATTCCCTATTCCCTAGTCCCTAGTCCCTAGTCCCTAGTCCCTTTTCTCAAATTCGGCTTTGATGGTAGCGTATCCCCAATCTAACCAGGGAAGCAATGCTTCAATGTCTGCGGTTTCGACTGTCGCACCACCCCAAATCCGCAATCCGGGAGGTGCGGAGCGATAGGACGCGATATCAAAGGCTACTTCTTGCTTTTCTAAAAGTTTTGCGAGTTTCTTCGCACATTTTGCCTGTTCTTCGGCAGTTAAGCTGGTAAACCAGGAATCAACTATCTTCAGACAAATTGAGGTACAAGAGCGATTTTCTGGCTTTTCTGCTAAGAAAGCTGCCCAAGAACTTTGTTCAACCCATTTAGCGATCGCTTGCAAATTCGCTTCACTGCGCTTGATTAAACCAGGAAGTCCACCAATACTCTCAGCCCATTTCAACCCATCCAGGGCATCTTCTACACACAGCATCGATGGTGTATTGATGGTGTCACCTTTGAAAATGCCTTCAATTAGTTTACCTTTTTGCGTCAGGCGAAATAACTTTGGTATCGCGCGTTCCGGATTATAATTTTCTAAACGTTCGACTGCACGGGGAGAAAGGACAATTACTCCATGTTGCGCTTCTCCTCCCAACACTTTTTGCCAGGAGTAGGTTACGACATCGAGCTTTTCCCAAGGTACTTCCATTGCAAAAACGGCAGAAGTCGCATCACAAATTGTCAATCCTGGGCGATCGCTTTTAATCCAATCACCATTTGTTACCCTAACACCTGAGGTAGTACCATTCCACAAAAACACAATATCTTTTTGAAAGTCAACTTCGTTTAAGTCTGGTAAACTACCGTAATCTGCTTTCAAAAGACGAGTTTCTGGCAATTTCAATTCATCTAAAACATCTTTAACCCATTCTTGCCCGAAGCTTTCCCATGCTAAAATATCTACGGGAAGTTTTCCTAGTAGTGACCACAACGCCATTTCTACAGCGCCTGTATCCGAAGCGGGAACGATACCCAACCGATAATCTGCGGGTACACCGAGGATTTTTTTAGAACGCTCAATCACTTCTACTAATTTGGCTTTACCAGCTTCAGAGCGGTGAGAGCGACCTACACAGGCTTTTTCAAGTTGAGAAACAGACCAACCTGGTCGTTTAGCGCAAGGTCCGGAGGAAAAATGAGGAACGTTTGGCTTGACTGTAGGTGGAGTGAGCTCTGACATAAAGCTATTTTTGCAGACGTGGGTGATGAGAAAGTACTGAAGTATATACTACTAGGTTTCACGTCTCAGATTGAAGTCTGATAAAAATAAGGCAAATGAAAAGAAGAAATTTGCATTATTTTTGTAAACCCAGACGCAGCTAATTTAATGCTATTTTGAGATACTGGTCGTTTGCTAATTGTCAGCTTTGGTTCATGGCAGGCTGATTTTTGGGGTAGCATCGAATACATGCGGTGTGACGGAACGATCTACTAATAAGCTGTCAATTCCATCGACACGCAAGCGAACAAAGTATTCGCCAGGGGGTATTTTTTCAATGTTAAATTTAAGGGTATCTGTTTTTGCTGCGGTTACGTCGTCGCTTGCTTCTAAGTCGGTTAGTAACAAAATTTCGCGATCGCCTAACAATAATGCTACTTTTTGCTGTTGCCACACTTGCGGATTAATGATTAAAGTTAAAATGCGTTCGCTTTGTATAATCTGCTCAATTTTCGTTGCAATTGAAAAAGGTAAAGCGTTGGTTGTCTGTTCTTTGCCATCTTTGCAAAGTCCAACTGCAACTGTATAAAATCCCGCTGGTAAATTATTCGGCTGTTTTGGTAACGAGACTACTATTTGTGTAGATGATTGTTGCTCTAGTTTGAATTGCACCGATTTGCTGAAGCTTTGATGCATCAATTTTACAAATATTATACCATCATCGCTATCGAGATGATGACCAATGAGGGTAAAAATTTCACCTAACAAAATGCGATTTTGTTGGTTGGGTAGTTCTACCGCTTCCAGGGTAGGGAAAGGGGGTGTTAAGCTAGCTATAGCAAATACACCTTGGTCGGCAGAACCACGAGTTAAAGCTGGTAAAGGTGTCTTGACAATACGGCTACTTTCAATTATTATCACTGACACTTCATAAGCTGCGGATATGCGATACTGAGTTTGAAAAGTTGTCCACAAGTTAGAAACATCTTCCAGGGACATGGGTTGAAGTGTAATCCGAACTCGTTCTACTTGATTGTGTAAATCGCTTTCGCCTAAGCTAATTTTGATATCAGCCGGGTTTAGCACTGCATAATCATTTAAAATATGCATTGCCTTGCCCAACAGACGATGAGCCAAGATATCATCATTATCTTTGCCGTAACAAGTCATTATATAATATAGATTGAGAGCTAGCGGCGGTTGACCGATTTCCCCAGGTTTGACGCGATTGGGTAAATCCATAGTCCGCCAAGAGGCATTTGGTAAAATATGATAGAGAAAGAGATTAATTTGATTTCTATTATCACCATTTTCGCGCGCCTTGTCTGGTGGCTGCGTTGTCACAATACCATCACCCAACTCTTGGGCAACACCTTGAGAAATCAGATTGCGTAACGTTGTCGTGACAGCTGCGATCGCCAGAGAGTTACTCATGACTTGCCTCCTTGGCGTTGTTTCAAATAATCTTGTAAAGAAACAGATTGCTGGCGTCTAGTTGACTTGCTGCGTGGCGTTGAAACTGAAGTAGAATCACTTATTCTCACTTCGACGCGACCTATAGTTACTTGAATTGTAGGTGCTTGTTGGAGCGATCGCAATTAATTCGCCTGATTTATCCTTGTCCACGCCAGTCGCTACAACGGAGGGAACCTCCGCAACGCGCTGGCTCCCCTTGTCCCCCTCTCCCCCTTCCTCACAAGATCCTCAAATTGTTTGTGTATAACATAACTGTAGGAGGAAAGCTGATATTATTCTTCCCCCCTCTAACGAACGATAATTATTGCGAAAAAAGGGGTATCTATATGTTTATTAACAAAATTTTAGTTGCATTAGATCGCTCTGAGTTAAGCAAGCAGGTTTTCGAGCAAGCGCTGGCTTTAGCGAAGGTTACACAAGCTAATTTAATGCTGCTACACGTTCTTTCTGCTGAAGAAGAAGGTAGTCCCTATGTGCCTGTATACTCTGGTTTTGACTACTATTCAGGAGTACGCGGTCAAACCTTGGAAGTTTACCAAGAGCAATGGGACGCTTTTAAACGCCTTGGTTTAGAGATGTTACAATCTTTTTGCGCCCAGGCAAATACGGCAGGTGTCACTGCTGAATTTACGCAAAATTCTGGCAGTCCTGGTCGCTGCATTTGTGATGTCAGCCATACTTGGGGTGCAGACTTAATTATTATGGGGCGTCGGGGTCACTCTGGTTTAAAAGAATTATTTTTAGGTAGCGTCAGTAACTATGTGCTACACCACGCGCCTTGTTCAGTTCATATTGTACATCTTCCAGTCGCTGTAAAAGAAGCTGAGGTTGCACAAAAAACAGAAAGCATCTCAGTTTGAAAAAAAAGGTCTAGCTTTGACTACACCTTTTTCTAAATGACTTCAGATGGTATTTGGGAGGACTGTACCTTTGTTTGCGGCACTAAAGAAAACTGCCAGAGCTACAAGTGCGATCGCAGCCAACATCAACATGAATAAAGATAAAGCAAAAAACCTTGCTTGAATGGTTTGAACTGAGCATAAAACACAGAGAACTTTGCTTAAAGTCTCAGGCTGGAACAAAGTGTATCTAATTGACTTAGAGACTTCCAGTAGTTGAGAATTTGTTCTGCCACAAGCTGAAAATGAAAGAAGTGAAAAAAGTGCCGTCCTTCTGGACATAACCATAGGCGATCGCTTGGATTTAACCAAGGTTGCCATCCTCGTAAAGCATCGGGTTCAACAACGATATCGTCTAAGCTACCACAGATCATTAACGGTACTGGCACTTCGTTGGGAGTCATACTCACCCGTTGAAACAGCGAATGAGGTGAGAGTGAGCAATTTAAGTCTTGTTCCAAAATTCTCGTTAGACGCTTAAGAGTGCGTTGGTCTTGATAGCCAAACAAATTATCAACCATTGCACTCAAAGTCTTTTGGCGACATAAGAACGGTAGATGAGTATAATAGTGAGCCTGCCAATCAACCGCAGGATCAACCCCCACAGCTAATAAAGTTAAAGACTTAACTTTTTCTGGATATTGACGCGCATAAATTAGTCCTAGCAATCCACCGATGCTATGACCAATCAGATGCACAGGTTCATTGTACGATTTTAGATAGTTATCCAGCAGTTCAACTGCCAATAAAAGGGAACTCGCTTCATCCTGACTTTGGGAATACTCCCACTCTTGCACTGTCAGTTCACGCGACAAATAATTCATCAGCGGCTTGCTAAAGTATTGCAAACTAGGACTTGTATTCAACCAAATAACATCAGGCTGTTTAGTCATTAGATTTCCTTGCAAATAAATAATCAATTTAGCAATTAGTAAAACCGCAAATTTTTTTAGCTACTAATCGCTAAATAACACTTTTAGGCTGTAATTGTTGAGAATATAATTCAACTAACCTGAAAAATAGCTTACATTAAAAGTTTATTTAATGAAAATATTTTTCATTAAGTATTTTGAAGCTGGTAATTATCGCTTTAACGCACACTGCAAAATTTAGCATTCGTCAACCCTCCAGAAGCTGATTTTTATCTAATTCCTTGGGTAGATATAATTTTAAAGTTGCATCATACTATCATATGAATTGAGAATGTGACAAATCCGCATCACAAAGGTAATAAGATTTGAGATGTTTGATTTTGAATTGCAAACTTGTTTTCTGGTTTATCTCGTCTCTCGTTCCCAGCCAGAGGCTATTGGTGACAACTTAGGAACGAGACTATGGTGTCAAATGTTTAATTTTTAATTACCCTCATCCGCTGGCTTATCATCCTTCTGAGATGGGCTGTCAGCAGGAGAATTTTGCTTCACTTCCTGTGTTGGTACAACGATACCATTTGGTTCTTTCGCTGGTTGCACTTGTGGTATAACAACAGAATTTGACTCTTTAGGAGATTGACGTGAAGGAGAAGCGTTATCAGAAGATGAGTTGGTGGGGGAAGCGTCACGAGTTGAGCGTACCGCTCGTAATTTATCAACCAGAGATGGTGAGGGTGCTGCGTCAGGTGTAGGTGAAGTTTCCTGATTAGAGGATCGACGCCGACGTTGCGGTGAGTCGTCTGATGTCGATTCTTCTGTTTGTCTATAAGTCCGTTTTGGTGTTTCGTCCTCATCATTAGCAACAGGACGAATGCGCTTGCGTCGTCTTGATGTATAAGTGGATGCGGATTCATCTCGCGACGACGAGGTAGTATTACTCTGTTTAGGGCTACTAGTCTCTTTTATCTGCGGGGATGGTGAAATCTGCACTCCAGGCACTTCCGCAGAGGTATCATTAGTAGTAGGCTGTTCAAAAACTGGCTTTGCGGATGGTTGCGGCGACTGAGATTTATGGACTAGGCTAGTGATACCGAAAGCCATTGTCGCGGCTATGAGTGCTATTCCACTACCAATCAAAACTTTGTGAGAGCGAATTTTCTTGGCAACTTTTGTCAAATTCCCGGTTGTTGATGGCGCAGTGGTATTATTTGCGGTAACGTCTGGAGGTGATGGGTACTGCTGGGTAGATAAATCGACAGTTGCAACCGTGTGCGTTGGTGTCAATTGAGTTGCAACACTTAGCCCATTTGCGGGTAGCAACTTTAACCATTCTGCAACTGTTGCCGGACGAAAGCGAGATTCTACCGCCATCCCACGCATAATTGCTTGATTGACAGCAGCACTTAGGTGAGGTTGCAGTTCGCGGGGGGAATGCATTTTCTCGCGATCGCGCAACAATGCAGGCATAGGAACTTGTGCTGTCAACAGTGCATACAAAGTAGCAGCCAAACCATAAACATCGGTTGCTGGGCTGCGCTCTGCTTGCGTCATATACTGTTCAATCGGCGAATAACCCTCAGAAACCATACCTGTATGAGTTTGCCTCACACCACCGTTAAATTCTCGCGCAATGCCAAAATCAATCAGCACTACTTCCTGAGTTCCTTGGCGGAGGATGATATTATCAGGTTTCACATCGCGGTGTAGCAAACCGTTATTGTGTACCACCTCCAACGCTGCCCCAATCTGCCGGATATAATGAATTGCCGTAGGTTCTGGTAAAGGTATCCCTGGCAAAATAAATGCCTCGCCCAAGGTTTCACCCCGAATATATTCCATTACCATGTAAGGCAGACCCGCTTCAATAAAAAAGTCGCTTACCCGGACAATGTTCGGGTGGACACAAGTAGCTAATCGCCTTGCCTCATCCTGGAATTGCCGCTCGAACTTAGTAAAATCAGCATGTTGTCGCAGTTTATCATTCAGCGTTTTAATCACTACTTCTTGCCTTAAGTAATGATGCGTAGCTTTGTGCGTAATGCCAAAGCCTCCACGCCCGATTTCTTGGTTGAGGGTATATTTTCCACCCTGCAAAGTTGTACCTGCTAACATAGAAAATCCTAAGTCCTGAATGAGCAGCTTGGTAGTGAGTCCTTGAGTGGGAAAAGCAAAAACCACATCGCCAGAGTTCTGTCTTTGTTAATAATACAGTAGGGAACTGGGGACTGGGGACTGGGGAGCAGGGGGAGCAAAATAATTCTTTTTTTTTCCAATGCCCAATGCCCAATGCCCATTTTCTTAAAAACGCTGACCTATGCCAAAGTGCAAGCGACTCTCTCCTTGGTCATTAAGACCATAATCAGCCCTAATTAAGCCCAAAGGTGAGTCAAAACGCACACCAGCACCATAACCAAAACCACTACCTGGTTTATTACGCGCTCCTGCCGGATTTCCTAATACTGTATCACCAGTGCCTAAGTCTGAGCCAAAGTCAGCAAACAGCACACCTCCCAAGATTGGCAAAAGCGGGAAGCGATATTCTGCCGAAGCTAATACGTAACTGCGACCGCTGCCAACGTCTCCAGCCTCGTAACCCCGCACGGAATTTGGACCGCCCAAATTAAAGGCATCATAGGGGGGTAAGTCACCAAGTACGGTGCCACCTTGGAGATTCAAAGCAAATACTTGTGGGTTCTTACTGTTATATAATTTTACTGGGAGAAACTGACTATAATTTGCCCGGAGGCGATTCATAGAAATGTTGCCTAGACCAATCGGAACTGATTGTTCTGTGCTGAGGCTGAGAATCGAACCTTTGGTAGGATTAAAGGGGTTATCTCGTCGGTCTTTGATAGCACTGAAGGATACGGTAGCTAAATCGTCAATGCCAGTATCGCTAAAAGTTAGTGGATTACCCTTTTCATCTTTTGGGGTAATTGTGCCATCGCGATCGCGTATGCTAACACGGGTGTAATTAAATCCTAATGAAGTATCCCAACCGTCAATCGGTCGCTGTAAGCTTACACTACCTCCAACTTTACCTTCCCGTGGTCTGTCAGCGTTAGCAAGCTTGACATCGCCATCAAAAACCTCTGAAAGTCCGCGCTTGCGAAAAGCGTTGATGCTGTAACCAAAGCGATCTGGGTTGGTTATGCGATAAGGACTGCTATACCTACCATCAAACTGAAGGTCACGCGCACCGACTTCAACATTCGCGCTCAAAGTATCGTTAATACCGCCGATATTTCGGTCTTGATAGTTTAATGTGCCGACAATTCCTTGGTCTGCGTTGTAATTACCACCGAGGTTGATACCGCGTGCGCCAAGTTCTTTTAGTTGGTAAACTACATCAACGCCTGTCGCATCACCTTCTAAGGCGACATTGACATTTTCAAATAATCCGAGTTTATATAACTGCTGCAAGTCTTGTTTGACTACATTGTTTTGGAAAATTTGACCGGGTTTTAACTTTAGCTGTTGCCGCAAGAAATCTTCTTTGGTGCGTCCTGTAACTGGTTTCCCTTTACTATCAACTGTATTGCCTTCGTCGTTGACAAAACGAAACTTGACATTACTCACTAAACCTTCAGCTACATTCAAGCTCAAAATTCCTTCGCTGCTGGGTTTAATAGAGATAACCCTTGCAAGATTATAACCTTTATCGGCGTACCATTTCTTAATTTGTTCTACTGATTGCTTCAAAGCTTCCGGACTGATGGCTTTGCCTATTTGCGGTTGAAAGAGTGGCAAAACTACTTGATAGGTAAGGGTTTTCGCGCCGGAAAGTTGAAGCGATCGCACTATCAATGGTTGCACTTGATACACCACACTCAATCCCACCGGACTAGTGGTAGTATTTACACGGGCATCAGTGAATAAACCAGTATCCAAAATTGCCGCTACATCTCTTTGTATTTGATTTTGACTGGTTTCTCCCCCAGTTTGGGTTTTAATGACGCTGTTAATTATTTGCTGCAATTCTGGAGTAGCACCAACTACTTGCACATCTGTAGCGGTAACGACTAAATCCTTTTCGTTAACTGGGGGAGTGGAGGAGGGGGGAGATGAGGGAGATGAGGGAGAGGGGGGAGACAAGGGAGAAATTTTTCCTTGTCCCCCTTGTCCCCCTTGTCCCCCTTGTCCCCCTGTCCCCTTGTCCCCTTGTCCTCCTATCCCAACCTCTTGTGTTACGACTACAGTTGAATTATTATTAGCCGGAGTTTGAGAAAATTGTTGGACGACTATCGTTTCTGGGGATGCGATTGCTTTGATTGGTGCAGGTGTATTTTCTTGAGTCACCGGCACCACCAAGCCGGCTAATTCTTGCTTAGTGGGAGTTATAGAAGGTGCAGCTATTGCTTCAGTAGCGTTGCTAGTCGCTAAGGTAGCTAAAGTCAAAATTGCGGCAGAAGAAACTTGCATGTTTTTAGTCTGATTACCTGGGAGTTAGTTTGTACTTTTGTACTGAGGTTAGGCAATGGGAATAATACTAACTTCCAGCTACCACGCCGACGATTGATACTCCCATTCACCCCTCTTGCCCAAACAGACAGTTAATTATGAGTTTTTGTTTCTCTTATGAGTGATCTACCTAAGTTATCCCTAGCCTTAAATTCACCAGCTACAACTTCTGCCTTGCGTTTACTTGTTTTAAGTAATGGTCATGGAGAGGATGTAATTGCTGTCCGCATTTTGCAAGAACTCCAGCAACTATCCAACCCTCCAGATATCTTTGCTTTGCCTATAGTCGGTGAAGGACATGCTTATCAACAGTTAAATATTCCCCTGATTGGTTCAGTACGTACCATGCCTTCTGGTGGCTTTATTTACATGGATGGACGGCAATTAGTGCGAGATGTGCGTGGTGGTTTACTGCAACTTACCCGCAGTCAAATTAAAGCTGTACGTACTTGGGTAAATTTGCAAAAGAAATCAGGTAATAGAAGCGCTATTTTAGCTGTGGGGGATATTGTACCGCTGTTGTTTGCTTGGGGGAGCGGTGCTAATTATGCTTTTATCGGCACGGCAAAGTCAGAATATTACGTGCGGGATGAAGTTGGGTTACTGCAACGCAAATCAAATGCACGTTGGGAAAGTTTTTCCGGTTCAGTTTATCATCCTTGGGAACGTTGGTTGATGAGTCGTCCCCACTGCAAAGCGATATTTCCCAGAGACTCGCTAACCACGGAAATCTTAAAAAAGTGGTCTATTCCGGCTTTTGATTTGGGGAATCCGATGATGGATGGACTTGAGCCGAGTTTTCCTCAAGCACGAGTTTATCGTGGTGATGCTGAACAACAAGAAATAATTCGTCCGTTGATTGTGACTCTTTTACCTGGTTCTCGTTCACCAGAAGCTTATGCGAATTGGGAACAAATTATGGTTGCAGTTTCTTCAGTCATGGGGAGTTTTGCAGAACGTGATTACCTTTCACGCACTGGAACTATGGTGTTTTTAGGTGCGATCGCTTCTGGTTTAGACTTGAACATTTTATGTCAATCCCTACAATCTCAAGGCTGGCATCTTCACTCTGAATCTCCGGTGCAAATTTCTGATGCCAATGCCTTGACTTTTAAATCAAATAATGCATATCTTATTTTAACTCAAGAAGCTTATAACGACTGCTTGCATTTAGGAGATTTGGCGATCGCAATGGCAGGGACAGCGACAGAACAATTTATCGGCTTGGGAAAACCTGCCATCGCTATTCCGGGAAATGGTCCTCAGTATAACCCTGGATTTGCGGAAGCACAAAGCC
This sequence comes from Hassallia sp., assembly GCA_050997715.1. Lineage (GTDB taxonomy): Bacteria > Cyanobacteriota > Cyanobacteriia > Cyanobacteriales > Nostocaceae > Hassallia. The sequence continues at coordinate 23,427 of JBPCQW010000253.1, read as the reverse complement.
GTCATTTGGGTTCATCTTTGATTTTAGTAGAGCAAGCGGCGCAAGTTGGTCAAGTCGTGCGATCGCTTTTTAACGATCCAGATAAACTCCAAGCGATCGCTGATAATGGCTTGCGACGCATGGGTAAACCTGGGGCAGCACGACGTATTGCCGAATGCTTGCAGAATCGGTTGGGGTAAAAGCGAGCGCGTTTTTAAACGCAAAGGGGCGCAGAGTTTGGGAATTTATGCTATGCTACTAACCCGGAACGTAATGCGCGAACTGCCGCTTGAGTACGGTCATCAGCGCAGAGTTTGTTTAAGATGTTGCGAACGTGGGTTTTAACTGTCCCAACTGTAATATAGAGTTTTTCGGCAATCTGCCCGTTGCTACAACCGGCAACAATCAACTCTAGGATTTCTAATTCTCGTTGAGTTAGTGGGTAGGTTTCTAAAACTTGCTCGTATTCAGTCTCTAGCGCTTCAATTTTGACGGTCTTTGGCTGACTTGACTGTGGGTTATCTTCTGGTAAGCCTTGACGCATTTGCCGTAATACGACGTTTGCGATCGCTGGATCGATCCACGAGTTCCCTTCGTGAGTCGCTTGGATGGCTTCCATTAATCTATCAATACTGGTATCCTTCATGTAATATGAGTCTGCACCTGCCGCAAAAGCAGCCAGCACAGCATCCTCTGAATGTTCCATCGTCAAAATGAGGATCTTTGTTCCGTGGTCTGCTGTCTCTTCTTGGAAACTTCTAAACCTTTTGGTGAGTTCAATTCCATCCATGTCCGGCAAACCAATATCCACAACTGCCACATCCGGCTTACTGGTTTGCAAAAGTTTCAGTCCTTGGGTAGCATTTGCTGCTTCACCAACCACTTGAAGTCCGCTATGAGACTGTAATGCCGCTCGTAGTCCCATTCTTGTTAAATCATGGTCTTCAATGAGAACTATTTTAATTTCGCTCATAGCTATACCCACTTTCTCCTGATTATATATATTAAGTTACGACCTTTTGCGATCAAATTATCTTAATGTCAAAACTTAAGATAGATGATTTTTTTACCAACATGCATCCACCGATAGAAATAATTGGTTTTTCTTTTTATTCTTGCATAAAAGCAAAAATCTAGCCTAGGATATATAGCTATTTGGCGAATAATTGTGAAATATTAAGACGAAGTTAAACTTGTAGAGCTTCATGATCACAAGAAGGGGAAAGGGGAGGAGTTGATTTAAAATCGTTCAATGTATTTACAAATAACTCTTCATCTTTTAACCTTTAACCCTCCTAAATTCAGCCTTTCACTAAGACCATGAACACCTTTCCCCCTTTGAGGTAATTAATAATATTAAATAAAAATAGCATTTATCTTCAAAATAATCTAAAAAAGTATGATTTTTCAGCAAAATGAACAAATCAGAGTCGGTGGAAGCAGATATACAAGCAAATAAAGTATGCTTTCGTACCATTTTTGACCAAACATCTCAATTTATCGGATTAATCAAGCCGGATGGCACTGTCGTTGAAGTCAATCAGACAATGTTACAGTTTGCCGGAGTCACTAGTGCTGAAGTGATTGGGCATCCTTTATGGGAAGCGCGTTGGTGGACTTCTCTCCAAACTCAAAGACAATTACAAGAAGCGATCGCACTCGCAGAAGAAGGAGAATTCGTCCGCTACGAAGTTGATATACTCGGTGCAAGCAATAACATCATAACCATCGACTTTTCGATTAAGCCGATAAAAAACGAAAGTGGGCAAGTAATTTTGTTAATCTCAGAAGGTAGAGACATTAGCGAAGCCAACGTAGAACTAAACCAACGTGTCGCTAAAAAAAATGAAGCACTCTTAACAAGCGAGCGTCGTTGGGAAACTTTCGCCAAAATTCCCCCTGTCGGCATCTACCGTACAGATTTATCAGGAAATTATCTTTATGTCAACGAGCGCTGGTGTGAAATTAGCGGAATTGTATCAGAAGCTGCTTTAGGAAAAGGTTGGCGATGTACAATTCCACCAGAAGACTTAAAGCGGATAGATTCTGATTTACAACATATCATTCAAGATGCAAAGCCCTTTGAGTGTGAATTTCGCTTCATCCATGCAGACGGCAAAACAAGTTGGGTCTTGTCGCAAGCAGTAGCGGAAACTAAAGATGATGGTAAGGTTGTTGGGTATTTTGGCACGGTAACAGATATTAGCGATCGCAAACAATCAGAATTAGCTCTCAAACAACGAGCTTCAGAATTAACTAGTTTGACAACTATTTTGGCGCAAACAACCACACTTTTACAAAAGCAAAATCAAGAACTTGACCAATTTGCTTATGTAGCATCTCATGATTTGAAGGCACCTTTACGAGCGATCGCTAGTCTATCAGAATGGATTGAAGAAGACCTCGCAGATCAACTTAGAGAAGAAAATCGTCATCAGATGCATCTGTTGCGTGGAAGGGTGCAAAGAATGGAAGGACTGATCAACGGTTTATTAGACTATTCTCGTATTGGACGACATCAAACAGAATCTGATGAAGTAAATGTTGGGAAATTGATAAAGGAAGTGATTGATTTGCTTGCACCACCGTTAACTTTCACCATCGAAGTTTCTGACCAAATGCCCACTTTCATGACCAAGCGATTACCCTTACAGCAAGTATTTTCTAACTTAATTGGTAACGCAATCAAGCATCATCCCCGAATGGATGGTCATGTGAAAATCTCTGTTCAAGAACGGAAATCGTATTACGAATTTGCTGTACCTGATGATGGTGCTGGTATTGCCCCAGAATATCACGAAAAGATTTTTGCTATCTTCCAAACTCTGCAAGCCCGCGATCAAAAAGAAAGTACGGGCATTGGTTTGGCGATCGTCAAAAAAATTGTGGAAACGCAAGGAGGTACGATTACTTTAAAGTCACAAATAAATGCCGGAAGCACTTTTTGTTTTACCTGGTATAAGTAGAAGGAGTCAGGAGGCACGGAGAATTTAACCCATGAATAAATCCAGTTTCTACAAAGTATTTATTAATTTTTTCTCGTCCACTTATAAACGAGTCTTAAGACTAATCTTTCTTGAGCTAATCGCAGAGTCATTTACTCCTGAATTCTGGTTCGTGACTCCTAACTCCTGCCCAAAGTTTTGATCAACAAAAGTTTGAGTGCAACTCTCACCAATGGGTGAGGACAGGTGATCGCGTGTTTATATACAATTGGGTAGAACTTAGAGATTGCCGTATTAATGACACTCTATTTAAATTGGGATAGATTATAGATAATCATTCTCACTGGGAAAATTGCTAATGCTTGTATTGTTTGCAGTAAATGGTGAATGATTAACTATTATCCACTAAGGTGATTTCGGTAAAGATACTAAACCCTAATTTTCTAGTTTGGTAATTTCAACCCAAGGAAATACGATAAAAGTGATTAATATACTACTAGTGGAGGATGACGAAGTTGATGTCATGAATGTGCGGCGGGCATTCAAAAAAATTAATATCACTAACCCAGTTTACGTAGCGACAAATGGGATAGAAGGACTCTCGATGCTACGAAGCAATAATAATGAACCACCGCAAGTTCCCACTGCGCGACGCTTAATTTTATTGGATTTGAATATGCCGAAAATGGGCGGAATTGAATTTTTACTTGAATTACGCTCTGACCCTAAATTGAGACCTACTCCTGTGGTCGTCATGACAACTTCCAACCAGGATCAAGATAGAGTGGAAGCATACAATTTAAATGTAGCTGGGTATATACTTAAACCTGTAACCTTTAGTAATTTTGTAGAATTAATGGCAACACTGAATAAATATTGGACATTATGTGAGATGCCATAAAAAATTACCATTAGGTAGATTTTGGATTTGAGATTGGTTAAGGGTTAACAGTTATCAGTTTCTGCCAATGTAAAAATTTAAAATATAAAAGAGAAAATTCCCGTGATGGATTTGAAAATAGAAATGTTATACATGAACCTTTATTTGAAAGCGATAACTCAAGCCGATGGAAGAAACGCTCTCAATTTTGCTAGTAGACGATGACATAGTGGATCGCATGGCAGTACGTCGGGCACTGACAAAAGCAGGTGTGCGGATGGAACTGTCGGAAGTAGAAGACTGTGAAAGTGCGATCGCTGCGCTAAACCATAATAGCTATGACTGCGTTTTCCTCGATTATCGTCTACCAGACCAAGATGGCTTAACGCTGATCCAAAAAATACGAAGAGCAAAAATCAAAGTTCCCTTAGTAGTTCTCACCGGTCAAGGAGATGAGCAAATCGCTATGGAACTGATGAAGGCTGGTGCTACAGATTATCTGTCTAAGTGTAAAGTATCCTCAGAAATTTTGGCGCAAGTTCTGCGGAATGCCATCCGCATTTACCGCGCAGAAATACAGGTAGCCTTTGCCGACAGACAGATCCGAGAAACTAACGAGGAATTGATTCGGAAAAATTATGAACTGGAAAAACAACGCCAACAAATTCAGTTACAAAACCTAAAGTTATTAGAAGCATCGCGGCTGAAAACTCAGTTTTTAGCCACAATATCTCATGAATTGCGGACACCCCTAAATGCCATCATTGGGTTTTCGCAATTATTGCTGCGTCCCAAGGCTGGGGAACTTACGCTGAAGCAAAAAGATATGGTGCAGCGAATCTTAAACAATGGCAAAAATCTGCTCGTGCTGCTGAACGAAGTTCTTGATTTTTCCCATTTAGAAGCCGGAGGGATGCAGTTAAAACCAGGAATCTTTGATTTATCAAAGATAGTTAATGCCACAGTCGCAGAAATGCGTTCTCTAGCAGAAGCCAAAAAACTGACGGTGCTGGTTCAAAATCAGTTGCAAAACCCGATGGTGTTTAATGATTCATTGCGTGTGCGACAAATTGTCACGAATTTGCTTTCAAACGCGATTAAATTTACAGAATCTGGGAGTATTTGGATCGATATTAAAGAAATAGGACCACATCAAGTAGCGATCGCTATTCGTGATACAGGTATTGGTATCGCTGCCGAAGATTTAAATCATATTTTTGAAGCATTTCGGCAAGTCGATCAATCCACCACCCGCAAATATCCCGGCACAGGTCTGGGTTTGGCAATTATAGATTCGCTGGTGCAAATGATGGACGGCAAAATTATTATAGAAAGTAAGTTGGGTCATGGTTCAATGTTTCGCATTGAAATACCACGTCAAATATCATTATTGAACAAAGACGAAAATCTCACAGAACCGAGATTAAGTAGTCAAGATAACCAAAATTCTCAGTATCCTCCGCAAACCAAAGCATCGCTGAGATACCGAAACCAAAAACTCTAAAATTTCTCTCAAAAAAGTCGGTAAGTCATGTCTGTTGTTGAAACTTTAAAAATTGACCGTATTCTCGCTGTTGATGATACTCCAGATAATCTCATCCTCGTTGAGACAATTTTAGAGAGCGAAGGATTTGAGATGGATTTAGTGGCAGATGGGCTAAGTGCTTTGCAGCAAATTACAGAATCCCCACCAGATTTGATTTTGCTCGATGTGATGATGCCGGGGATAGATGGTTATGAAGTAACGCGCCGTATACGTAGTAACACGGAGTTGCCTTATATCCCGATTCTGCTAATTACAGCTTTTACTGAATCTAGCGTTGTTGAAGGTTTGGATGCGGGAGCGGATGATTTTATTAGAAAACCATTTGATACAGATGAGCTACTGGCAAGAGTGCGATCGCTTCTACGTCTGAAACACAGTCTTGACGAACAACAAAAAATGGCACGTCAGCGAGAAGACTTTGTTTCGCGGATGACGCATGATTTGCGAACTCCTTTAGTAGCTTCGGATCGGATGTTGAATTTGTTTCAGCAAGAGATTTTCTGCAAGATTTCGCCAGAAATGAAACAAGCGATCGCTGTGATGATTCGCAGCAACCATAACTTGACGCAGATGGTAAACAATCTGCTAGAAGTATATCGGATTGAGGCTGGTAAAAAGACCTTAAATTCCGAAATTTGCAATTTACCAGAAATGCTAACTGAAGTAGTTGAAGAATTAAATCCAATTGCTAACGATAAAGGCTTAACTCTAAAAGTAGATACTAGCGGTTTGGAAAAAGTCGGTGAAAATGCTGCTGTAATCACAGGCGATCGCTTGGAATTGCGGCGCGTTTTCAGCAACTTAATCGGTAACGCCATCAAGTTTACAGATATAGGAGGGATAGAAACTCGTATTTTTGAATCCGCACAGACTAACGAGAAAACTTTGGTAACAATTGAGATAGAAGATACCGGATATGGGATAGCTGCCGAAGACCAAGCGACAATTTTCGAGCGCTTTCGACAAGGGAAAAAGAACCGCGCCGGTAGCGGTTTGGGACTGCATTTATCCCGTCTGATTGCCGAGGCACATGGGGGAACGATTGAGCTTTTCTCTGAAGTAGGTAAGGGGAGTGTATTTACTTTACGCTTACCAAAGCAAAGTCAATTGAGCAATTAGCCATTAGCTATATCTAAAATTCCCAATCGAATAAACCAGGAGAGGGATAAAAAAGGAGTGAGAAATACTACATTTGGACGCTGATTTTTGGCAGTGGCTATTACTATAATCAGGACAGTTAAGTAAGCGGGCGAAATTAAACGTAAAGTACTCTCCTGCTTCGTAGTGAGCGGTTTACCGCTCAAAACAAGGATTTTAACGGCTCTTGCCGTTACTATCTTAATACGTTAAAGAGCCTTTATTTATGTTCATCTACTTACAAGTATCCTAAGAGCGCACTACTGCTGATAACTCAGAAAGTAATCAATAATAAAAGTAGATTAAAATACTTTCTGACTTCTTGGTAGTTGTCTAAATCTTTACCGCAAACAACACATGACGACAACATCAACCCCAACCCGTGGACAAATTCAAAGAACACTCGCACAGCGTATCCAAGCTTTGTACCGTGACCAATTAGGACATCAGCCGAGTAAAGTTACCTGTCAGTTATCGGATAGCAATCTTACCATCATCCTCGAAAATTCCATCACTCAACCAGAGCAGTTGCTAGCACAAATCGGTCGTCAAGAACTTGCAGAACAAGTACGATCTGATTTAGATGAAGCAATTCAACCTCAACTCAAAACACTAATTGAAGATATATTAAATGTCGAGGTCGTTGAACTACTTAGCGATGCCACACTAGAGACAGGACGCACAGGAATTATAGCTTTACTTACAGATACCCCAAATGTTCGCAATTCGCCTTTAGCTTCCAATATTAAAAAAAAGACAACAGATAAAAGCGATAGTGAAACATCTGCTGAATAAACTACTGTTGGTGTAGGTCAAAGGCAGATTCCGGATTTAGCTTTTTACCCAAGACCCGGCAAATGAGCGCTTCCAGGTCTTCAATCATGTAAGGCTTGCTGATATAATCATCAAAGCCTGCCATGAGGATGCGTTCTCGTTCCTCCGGGCTTGCAAGAGCTGTAACTGCTATCACCGGAATATGCCAAGTTAGCGGTTCTTTTTTTACATAACGTACTACATCGATACCACTCAAACCAGGTAACAAAATATCCATCAGTATCAAGTCTGGTTGATACTCTTTCGCCACAAGTAGCGTTGAATAACTGTCTGTTTGACAAATGAGTTTACAACCAAGTGACTCTAGGGTATAGCGAATCAACAGTAAATTATCATCGTTGTCTTCCACCGCCAAAATCAAAGGCTGTGGATAATTGGGCTTCTTTTCTTCAGTAATGAAAGAACGTGCCAAATCCATATCTTCTCCAGAAGATTATATTTATGTTCATCGTAGTTATTGAGACAACAGCGGAGGCACTCAGGAAGGCGATCGCACGCTCATTCCAGACTGGCTCTTGTTTCGACCTTCAAAGCTGATAATCTTTGCTCACTCAACACATGCACGAGGAAAGAATATATCTAACTGACAAAGCGATCAGACACTTCTTGATTATATGAGAAATTTGTAAATTATGATAGCAATATAGTGAGTAAACGCTAACAAAATTAATTATAATTTAAGATTATAGCACTTTATTACATTTTTCTCAAAGAAAATTAACAATCATAGAATAACTAGGTTAACCTACTTTGTAGTAGAAACTGAAGTCCTTATTTTTGAGTTTATTTGTAAAAATTACCATCCACCCCCTTGAGATTTTTGTAGTATAATTGTAGTATAAAATAGCGATAAACAAAAGCATCATGACTGGTTAGCGATCGCAGATATAGTGTACTTCACACTAATAAGGAAATTTCTGAAAAACTGGGTAAATAAAACCTTTATCCTTATGCTTGGTGGACGTTCCTTGAGCTTACATAGAAAAGCGAGGAAGTGCCCAAAACCTGCAAGGTAAGCTTACAAGTGGCTATCCTTGTACATAGTGTGTAACAACTCCCCAGCGGAGTTTTTTCTTCTGTGATGGACAATGAAAGTGGCTACTTGCACTTTTTGTAGTTTATAGTACAATAAAACTTTTTTCTCATCTTTTACATTACAACAGAACAACTCAGCCACTGCCGCACAACTGAAAATATGGATTTTGATTATTTTAGACAAAATGAAGGCGCTCCAACAAATAACAATCGTCAAAGCTTATTAGCTAGCGGTTGGCGCCCATTTAACCGAGAGTTTGACTTGGGCTTTTTGTGGCATTTGTTGTATACTGACGCGGGGGAATTAACTCAAAAAAGTTTGAATTTAGCAAGTAATATTGCTGATAATTTGGGACGGACTAATTATGCTTGGTGGGCTAATATATTAAATGTTGTTTCTGATAATACCCGTTACGAAATAGAGAAACTTTGGAATTACATCACACCGGAACCTAACTCACCAGATCATCGCTATAAAGATATTTTAAGTACAGAAACACCCATCGTTCAATTTGTGAGCCGCAACAGTATCCCCATTGATTACGTTCTGAATAGACTTCAAGAAATTACTGTATTAAGAGTTTTAGAATTATTAGGTCGTCCGGATATTATTACTCAATATTATTTAGAGCGAGATTTTTATTTTCCAGTCGAACGATTTTCTAACTGGGAACGTTTAGATGTAATAAATACAGTTTATGCTTACTGGTCTAAACATGACGTTTGGTTGCAAATTGACCCTTACGATCGCGGACGACGACAGTATACTTTAATGGCAAGAACTTTAACGCCATTAATTAATAAAGCAACTTTCGACTTAGCAATGATGCTGAGTGGATATCAAAGTCGTGTGGGTAAGGTTCACAGTCAATTTCCCATTCGGACTTTTCCAGAAGATATCCAAAGTTTTACAGATTCCGTACAGCAAACGGTTCTCAATCAAAAGCAGCTAGCAGTTTTAGTACACGGGCAACCGGGTACAGGTAAAACGGCATGGACGCAAGCAGTAGCCAAAGAAATTCTTGTGCCTTTAGGATATGTGATTTTCATTTTAGATCACGATGCGATCGCTAACTTTGTCCCACCCACATACTTAGAAAGAATTTGTATTATTATCAACGAAGCTGATAACTTAGCACAAGACCGTGCCAGCGAAGTAGCCCAATACAATAACAAAACCGAACACATTCTCAGCTTGCTGGATGGCACATTATACCAAAGTGTAATTGATGAGTCTGGTATTCAAATGCAACAGCGTTTGGTCATCTTGATGACTTGCAACACAACTGAAAGATTAGACCCCGCAATGTTACGTAAAGGTAGAATAGATTTAATGTATAAGTTTGAGCAGAAATTTGTTTAAGCCTGACAAAGAAAGCTTGTGTAGAAAAAGTTAAATAATATTAATATAGGACTCATATTTGATTTTGGAAAATATACGTAGGGGAGGCAAAAAGGGGTGTGGATGTTCCTCCCCCTTTATTGCCGTTGTGTTAACGCTTCTCGTAACGCACCCTTGTTAAGGGTTTCGCGCTCCGCACCCTACAAATACCTAATTTTGTTCAAAAATAAAATCGGATTCCTATATCAGGAATTCGTCCTAGATGTCTTGTAGATAATCTCCAAGCGTACTGATTATCATGCCACAACCAGGGGAGTAAATAAAGGTGAAAATCCAACAATTGATTACAGAAGCACTTAGCCTTCCTAATAATGCGATCGCTTACCATGTCAGTCAAGAGTTAGCCGCACTTTATCCTAAAAAAGCACTCGTAGAAGGTAGCGATTCTGACTTTGATTTAGAAAAGTACGCAGAAGCAAACTTTTGCTTTCTGCACCAACAAACATCTATCCACAACCAGATTTTGACAGGCTGGGATGGAATGGAAAATAAAATTTACAATTATACCGAAAATGCTAACTTCGAGGTGATATGGCAAGGGCATAAAATCGACGTACTTTTAATGAGTTGGCAAGAAGGTTATTGTAAAATTCGCTATTACTGGATTTTAGCTGATAGCAAAGAGATTGCTGAAAGCTTTTTTACTGCTGTTTGTGATTGGAACTCAGAAATTCGCGACGAAGTTTTAGTATTTGAAGATGGTTCATGGGCAAAAAACCCAGACCTTTTTCAAGCCATTAAAAGCGCAACTTTTGAGAATCTCGTCTTGCATGGCACTCTCAAACAAGACATTCAAGACGACTTGATAAATTTCTTTGCATCTCACGAAACATACGCAGCTTATAATGTACCTTGGAAGCGAGGAATTTTGTTTATCGGTTCCCCAGGAAATGGCAAGACGCACACAGTAAAAGCATTAATTAATAAAATGCAACAGCCTTGCTTGTACGTTAAAAGCTTTAAGTCAGAGTACGCTACTGATAGCGAAAACATCCGTCAAGTCTTCAAACAAGCACGACAATCTGCTCCTTGTATTTTGGTTTTAGAAGATATTGATTCTTTATTAACTGATGAAAATCGCTCTTTCTTTTTGAATGAACTTGATGGTTTTGCGTATAATGAGGGAATTGTCACCCTTGCGACAACAAATCATCCACAACGTTTAGATTCAGCAATTCGCGATCGCCCCAGTCGTTTTGACCGCAAGTATCATTTTGAACTGCCAGATATCACAGTACGACAAGCTTACATAGAATTTTGGAACAATCGCTTGCAAACTGCAATGCGTCTATCTGAAGATGTTTTAAATCAGATAATTGCGATGACGGATGGCTTTTCTTTTGCTTACTTGAAAGAACTATTTCTCTCTTCTATGATTCGCTGGATGGGAACAATGGAAGGTGGAGCGATGGAGAAAATTATCATTTCTCAAGTTGCTATTTTGCGAGAACAAATGAGTAGTACTACTGGCAACTCAAATTTGGGTAATTGAAATGAAAGTCCATCGATATCAGGATGCAAGTCAATTTTATGACCGGGTAAAAGATTACTTGCTCAGAGATGAAGCACTTCATAACGTGCAGCTTGCACTTTGCCACAGCTTGATTCACAATCCTGAAAGTTTCAAGGAAAAGCCACTTTTAGCAACCGTGGAAGCTGAGGGAGATATCGTTGCAGTAGCAATGAGAACACCATCTCGAAACTTGCTATTATCCAAGATACAGGATTTTGGGGCAATAGAGGCGATGTCTCAAGACTTACACCTCACAGAAAATTCATTAGCGGGAGTCAATGCTCCTAATGCTGAGGCAAAAGCCTTTGTAGAAACTTGGCGATCGCTTACCAGTCAATCATACGAAATAAAAATGGCGCTGCGTGCTTTTCAATTGAAGCAGATTGAGAAGATTTCTAAAGCAACGGGTGAATTACGTCAAGCGACTCAGAGCGATCGCGAATTGCTGATCGATTGGTTTGAAGCCTTTGGGGTGGAAGCTTTGGGTATTGCTGCGACAAATACAGAGCGCACTGTTGAGCGTCATTTACAGCGAGGTACTGTTTACCTTTGGGAGAATGAAACCCCCGTCTCAATCGCTTGTAATGTTGGGATAACGCCCAACGGTGCGCGAATTGGTATAGTTTACACACCACCGTCACACCGTGGCAAGGGTTACGCTAGTTTTTGTGTAGCAGCTTTGAGCCAGACTTTACTATCTCGTGGACACAAATACTGCTTTTTGTTTACCGACTTGGCAAACCTGATTTCTAACCATATTTATCAAGCGATCGGTTATCAATCGGTAGGAGATTTGTATGATTATTCTTTCTTTGGGGGATGATTTTTTCACCCACCAGATGCGGAGGCACAGAGTAAAATGAAAGTTCATCGGTATGAAGATGCAAGTCAATTTTATCAGCGGGTTAAAGATTACTTGCTGAGTCAGGAAGCACTTCATTTCCTGCTGCTGGGAATTAGCAACGTTTTAATTTACAACCCAGAACGCTATGGGGAAAAGCTTTATTTAGCAACTGTAGAAACAGACGGAAATATTGTTGCAGTTGCGATGAGAACACCACCTCACAGGTTACTTTTATCCAAGATACAGGATTTTGCAGCAGTGAAGGCGATCGCTCAAGATTTACACCTCATTCAATCATTACCGGGAGTTACTGCTCCCATGAATGAGGCAAAAGCTTTTGCGGAAACTTGGCGATCGCTTACTGGTCAATCCTACCAATTAATTAAAAGGCTGCGTACCTTTCAACTGGAAAAAGTGCAGCCAATTTCGTCAGCACATGGTAATTTACGGATAGCGACAGAAACAGACAGAGAACTTCTTTTGCGCTGGTATGAAGCCTTTTCGCTGGAAACAAGTGGTGGTATTGAGTCATATCCAAAACGTTGGCTTGAACACACTTTGCAGCAACGTACTGCTTACATTTGGGAAGATAAAATTCCTGTGTCAATCGCTTGTGGTGGGGGAATAACGCCTAACGGTGCGAGTATTAATATGGTATATACGCCCCCAGAATATCGCAAAAAGGGTTACGCCAGTGCTTGTGTAGCAGCGTTGAGTCAAACTTTATTGAACCAAGGATATAAATACTGCTTTTTGTTTACTGACTTGGCAAATCCTACATCCAATCACATCTACCAAAACATTGGTTATCAACCTCTAAATGATTGGTATGATTACTCTTTTGGAGAAAACAATGCCATTGATATCATGTCCGACAAATCACATATATTGTAGAGACGTTCCGGACCGAACGTCTCTACGACCGTTGCAATGTTTTTATTAATGTTAATTAAGCGGACATGATATTATGTCACAGTATAATTCTATCACTATAACTGACATACAAGCTGCTGTAAAACGTCTTGATGGAATTGCCCATCGTACCCCAGCTCTAACTTCCAGAACTGTTAATCAACGCATCAATAGCCAAGTATTTTTTAAATGCGAAAATTTTCAACGCACTGGATCTTTCAAATTTAGAGGTGCATATAATGCGCTGTCGCAACTATCTGAAACACAAAAACAAAAAGGTGTTTTGACATTTTCATCCGGGAATCATGCTCAAGGAATTGCCTTAGGCGGAAAATTACTCAACATTCCCACTACAATTGTAATGCCTGATGATGCACCTGCCGTCAAACAAACTGCCACACGCGGTTATGGTGCTGAGGTGATTCTATATAATAGACAGCAAACCAACAGAGAAGAATTAGCCCAAAATATAGTACAAGAAAGAGGTTTAACACTCATTCCTCCTTACGACCATCCTGATATAATTGCCGGACAAGGTACAACAGCTTTAGAACTAATTGAAGAAGTTGGCGAATTAAACTTGCTATTAGTTTGTTGTGGGGGTGGGGGATTACTTTCCGGTTGTGCGATCGCCTGCAAAGCACTTTTACCAAATTGTCAAGTAATTGGCGTAGAACCAGAACTTGCCGACGATGCTACACGCTCATTTCATAGCAAAATCTTGCATACTGTAAACAATCCTAATACCATTGCTGACGGTGCGCGTACTCCCAGCTTGGGTAAAATAACTTTCCCGTTAGTGCTGCATTATGTTGATGATATGGTGACGGTATCGGAAGAAGCAATTCTTCGCACGATGTTTTTCTTATGGTCACGTTTAAAAATTGTCGTTGAACCCACCGGAGTACTAGCAGCAGCAGCTTTATTAGAAGGCATAGTAACAGCATCAGAAGCAAAAATCGGTGTCATCATCAGCGGTGGAAATGTCGATTTAGCCCAAGTTGGTAAACTGTTTTCACTAGGATTATAATTTGATAGTAGATATTTTTACATATTTTGTAGAGACGTTCCGCTGCAACGTCTCCACGAGGATTACGATATTTTTAAATGCCGCGCCATCATGTCCATCTTTAAGCATATATTGTTACCGCCACAGATGTAGGTGCAAGGCACGGTAAACCGATAGTTTTTGCTGTAAATACTAAGGCAATGTATCAGGCAGGTTACGAGTTTTACTGTTCTGATAATAATGTTTGGTTAGTAGATAATGTACCACGAGAGTATCTACAAAACATAAAAACACTTTAATTTTCTTAACATCTATTAGTTATCTCTTACGATAGAAGAATAAGTTAATCATAATTGATATAGTAATTATAAGATTATTGATGGACTAAAAAATGAACATTATTGCTTGGATTATTCTCGGTCTTATAGCCGGAGCGATCGCTAAAGCTATTTACCCCGGTCGTCAAGGCGGTGGTATCCTCACAACAATGATTTTAGGTATAATTGGCGCTTTTGTTGGGGGAACTATAGTTACTGTCTTACAGACAGGAACGCTACAATTTACTGCTGCTACTCTCAGTATTCCTGGTCTAATTGTTGCTGTGATTGGTGCTATGATTGCTATTTTCCTTTGGGGATTAATTGCTGGACGTACTAGTGTTTAGTTAAATGGCAATAATAATTGTCGTTAGAGCCAATTTATTAGGAACTAACCTATTACTATTTCAAGTAGATAAAAATACTTCACTTGCTTAACGGCAGTGGAGTATTTAGTTATATATCCGGGTAAATATTAATAGCGATTGTTTTGCCTAAGCCCTAACTTTGCAGCCTATAAATGTCTGATTCGGCTTTGCATATTTATGGGATGATTTTGCATTATACGTCAAACATATTGTAGAGACGTTCCGGCGGAACGTCTCTACGATTCATCCCACGGTTAGGGAATGCCCGTAATTTACCTTACTTGAATATTTAGATTGTAAAGACAAAATTGTAGATATACCATTTTTTACAAAAAGCCGAACTACTGTTTGGTATACGCACCCTAATATCTAATCTGGGCAAACCTGACTATTGTAAAGATTTTTTAAATTCATCTTTTATGTTTTCAGCGGTGTGAATAACTTGAGCCTCAGCTTGCTTGACTTTGCCTTCAGCCTTGTCTTCTGGATTGCCAGTCAATTCACCAAGAGCTTCTTGAACCTTACCTTCGATATTTTTAGCAGTTGCCTTGATTCTATTTTCAGCGCTCATATTTTTTACTTATTTTAATTATTAGTTTGTAACTTAATAACCTAATATATAGATATATGACTTATTTTATAACTATCCTTAGATATATTTTTTATATAAACACCGCCTTTGAGAGGATAGATACAAGTAATATTTGAAGAATTCATTAAAAAAAATTAATAAATATAACCAAATTATGATTTTAGTAAATAAAAAATATATAAGGAAAGTCTAGACGTGGCAATTAAGCGTAATAAAAATATTTGGGCAAGTGAATTTAATAACATCATTAGGGGTGCGAGTGGAGGATTTTTGTTTGGCATTCCCTTACTTTATACGATGGAAGTTTGGTGGATTGGTTCAGTAGCAAAACCACGAATGATGATGGTAGCGATCGCACTAACATTTATTGTGGTTTTCTTGCTCAATCTAACTGAAGGCTTTCGCAAACGCAGACGTGCAGCACAAGCTTATGACGCAGTATTTGATACTGTAGAAGCGATGGTGATCGGCATAGTTTGCTCTGCTTTTGTGCTGTTATTATTGCGAGAACTCACACCAGAAACCGCCTTAAAAGAAGCTGTAGGTAAAATCATCTTTGAAAGTGTACCATTTTCATTAGGGGTAGCATTAGCGAATCATTTTTTAGGAGATAGCCGTAATACCAATACACAACAAAATGGTAAGACAAACAAAGCTCCTCAGCAGAAAAACCCAGATGAATTACAAGCAACTCTTGCTGATATTGGTGGAACCCTGATTGGGGCAACTGTAATTGCTTTTAATATTGCCCCAACAGATGAAATTCCCATGTTAGCGGCAGCGGTGTCTCCATTCTGGCTTTTATCAATTATTGTTGCATCTTTACTGATTTCTTACGGAATTGTGTTTCAAGCGGGTTTTTCAGATCAACAAAAGCGCAGGCAGCAAGAAGGAATTTTTCAACGCCCATTAAGTGAAACTATTATGTCTTATTTAGTCTCGCTGCTAGCAGGCGCTTTTATGTTGTGGTTCTTTCAAAAGTTGACATTTAGTGATCCTTGGACAATGTGGTTAGATCATGCTTTGCTACTTGGTTTACCTGCAACTATTGGCGGTGCAGCTGGAAGGTTAGCGATATGAATCAAACAGAACAACGACCAAAGCGATCGCTTGCTGAATGGCTTACATTTAGCATCGCAACATTAATCCTCACAGTAATTATCGGTCTGGTATGTTACACCTGGGTAAATGATAAAAATGAACCCCCCATTCTTTCTGTAACTAACAAACAGAAAATTAGAGAGGTAAATGGACAATTCTATGTCCCCTTTGAAATCATTAATAACGGTGGAGAAACAGCCGAATCAGTACAAATTATCGCTGAATTAAAAATTAACAGTGAAATTATAGAAACAGGAGAGCAACAGATTGATTTTTTATCCAGTAGTGAAAAAGAAGAAGGAGCTTTTGTATTTCGTACTGACCCTCGCAAAGGTCAGTTAACTCTGCGAGTTGCCAGCTATAAATCGCCCTAAAAAACCAATAATTAATAATGTACGGGCGGGGTTTCCCCAAAAATACTACCTTTTGCCTTATATGCTTCAGTCATTTTGATGCACCTTATATCTTGCTTTTGTATTAATAAAACTGAGAATGCAGATGCGGGGATATTTTCTCTTCCCGCATCTGCCATCTTCTAATCAGACATTATGGATTACACTATATCTGCTTACGGTTACACGCCTACAGGTGTTTTAATTCCACCAGATGCTTGCTGACTACCATCTGATTGTAATGATTCTCCTTCGATAAAGGAGCGCAGCATCCAAGCCATTTGTTCGTGAGCTTCCATCAATCCAGTCAAGAAGTCAGCAGTTCCTTCATCATGGAACTCTTCGCTAGACTTATCTACATGGTCGCGTAAATTGCGAATTACCTGCTCATGATCGTTGACTAATTGAGCTACCATCTCAGTTGCTAAGGGGATGTTATTGGGTTGCTCTTTTAGCGAAGCAACCTTGAGAAATCCTTCCATAGTCCCAATTGGATAACCACCCAAAGCACGAACCCGTTCGGCTACTGAATCGATACTTTCAGTTAATGCTGTGTAGTGTTCTTCCCAAAGCAGGTGCAGACTGCGGAACTGAGGTCCGACGACATCCCAGTGAAACTTCTTCGTTTTCACTAAGAGTAAATAGGCATCTGCCAAATCTTGATTCAACAGGTTAATTACACCTTGACGTTGTTCTTCTGTCAAACCAATGTTTAACTTACGCATAATTTTCAATCTCTAGGCTAACTCTCTTTCTAGGTTCACTAATTTCCCCCCCAAGCAACATCAACCTAAGGAAGTATTATCAAAGGCAAATAGATTCTCAAAGGAATAATTATATATTTGTAAATAATTTAACATTTGGTAAATACTGATAATTATTTATTCAACAATAATTACCTTTTATCACTTAAAGTAACTTAATACACAAACTAAATTTTCCTAGAGCAAATAATAATAGACACCTTGACTAGATTCAGCAATCAAGATGTCTACAATAAAAACACCGAAACCTACTTTGAGAAAGATGTTCAAATTGTGAAGGTTCTAAGCCTGCTTAGTTTTTACCTGTCACTTTATCCAGAAAATCATTAACTTTATCTTCCACAGTAGTAGCATTTTGTGAATTCTCAGGACGATTCATTTTATCAATGTCAGCGGTTCCCTGAATCTCGTTAAGTCCTCCCCCGCTTGTATTTTTTTGATACACATCGAGTCCGGGAGGCTCTTGTGTAGATAATTCATCAGTTTTGCGCTGAATTTGATTTAGCTGCTGTGTACCTTCTGTTGGGTCGCTTTTGGTAGTACCGATCGCCAAAGCCGGAAAAGCGTTAGTTAAAAGTAGTAAGGCACAGGTAAAAGCAACAACTAGAAAACGCACGGGACGTACTAGAGACGAAACAAAACCAATTATTTTCATTTTAAATCCTCGATAACAGCACTAAAGCAGAACTTTTAATATTATAGAGAAGCCTGTACCTATAGCTTATCAATTTGAGCAATCAAATTATCAAGCTGTACTTCTATCTTTACGTTCTTGCTCTACAAACCTTGTGAAGAGAGGGGCTGTATGTTCCGCATCGGCTAAGTAAGGGTAAACAAGCAAATCAACCGTGACTTTTTTATAAAAGTATTGCGGGTCACATAATAGATTCTTCTTTCAAGGTTCGCTTATTTTTTTATACTTCTAGCACCCTAACACTTGAATCGACCCCTAGACTGAAATTATATTTGTTTATATTCGCAACATAATCACTCTATGGATAGATAAACTTAATTCTATGTTGATCTGTTTACTACAAATGTAGATGATATTAAGTTGAGTTGATTAATTCCTTAATTTATTTATAGTCATAAAGTAATTAATTATCAACTGGCTAACAGATATTTAAGAGATGTAATAAAGATGTCGCCTCTAAATCATCTTTCGTTTAAAGACATAATAATTTAATTGTAACCGCCAGAAAAATTTTAGTTAAAGTACTTTCTCTAATCTAGAATTTAATACTAAAAATAAAATTAAATTATATTAATTAAAAATGGATGGTATGGGAGTCGAACCTATGTAGTGTTGGTCAGCTGCACAGCCGTTATGCCAACCACCCAGAAATATAGCTGCCCCAGTCAGACTCGAACCTACAACCTGGCAGTTAACAGCCGCTTGCTCTACATACCAGGTGGGATTGTCTTAATGCACGATGGATGGTGGAGGCGATCGCCAAAAAACTGTGCAAGCCTTACCACAAATCATCAGTGGACTTAAACAGCAAGGCTACCGATTAGTCACAGTTCCCGAACTCCTTAAAGAGAGGGGGGGATGGGGGGAAAGAAGAATTATTCTCCTTGTCTCCTTGTCCCCAAGTCGTCCTCCTTGTCCTCCTTGTCCCCTTATCTCCCCATCCCTTCTTCACTCGCTCACGACGGAGGCGCTTTTTTGCGCTTCTTGCCAGAGTTTGTGTACAAAGAATTCAGTGCGTGAAGCCAAGCTATCGCCGTTAGGCGAATCGCTCATCGCTGTGACGAACACACCCTCAGCATCCTCAGAACCATCTGATATCCAAGAACCGCGCAGAGTAACTTCTAAATATTCGGCATCACAAACTGACAACGCAATGATTTCTGACACGTCGCGTTTCACCTCAGCCTTTAGCGCTTCTACTCCTGGTAAATTAACAGGAAGCAAAAAGGAAGCGGTACTCGGTTCTACGCACAGACATTGCCCGACTCGCAGTGCCAAAATAACACGCCCTTGCACCCATTGCTCCAAGGACTGAGTTAGACACTCTAAGTGAAAGCTTTTTTCAGTGTAAATTAATTTCAACATTCCTTATGCTCTCCTGTTATTCCAGGTTTGCTTGTTCAAAGCGCCAGAACTGTTCGGCAAAAGATATAGCCGGATGAACTGGTGCTTTAGGTTTGGTATGCAGTTGCATACCAGTCTCAAACAGAGTGCTTGAGCCTTTTCGGGAGTTACATTTTTCACAAGCTGTGACTACGTTATCCCAAGTGTGCGAACCGCCTTTAGAACGCGGAATCACATGATCCAGCGTCAGATGCTTGCTGCTACCGCAATATTGGCAACTGTGATGATCTCGTCGCAACACTTCACGCCGATTTACCGGCGGAACTTTCCACACACGCTCACCAGAAGCAATTTTCAAGCGAATATGTCTTGGTACATAAAGTACCAACCTGGGTGAGTGGACTTGCCATCCGCTTTCTGCGATAAAATCTAGCGGTTCAGCTTTATCTGTTACCAACAGCACGATCGCCCGCTTGATATTTATCCGACACAATGGCAAGTAGTTTTGCGAAAAAACCACCACGGATTGCTCTAACACTTGCCCAAAAGCGCTCGTCACAGCTTAACTCCTTATTAAAAAACCCCCGCTTCTTTCGTTTTGGAAGCGGGGGTTGGAAATTGACCGGAAACTATTCTGGTCTTATATCGGTACAGCATCTTGGTATCTGTACCTCCCGCTTGCTTGGTTTGGTTTTAGTGCTATATTCAGCCCACTAATTCTCTGAAATCTAAAATCATGATTACCCTCTGTGATTTGCCGTTGATTTTGGCGATAGTCACCCATAAATAAATACTCCACTCCCATAGCGGCTGATTCCCAACTGAATCGGCAGTTGGCAGCACGCGAAGAAGTAGAGTTTGGGTAAACGGATTTCACAGAAAATTTCACCTATTGAACATTCCTTTAAACATACTACACTTGTATTACTATCCTGTCCATACCTATAAGGAGAAAAAGTCATGCATACGATCGCTCGCACACCAACCACCGATATGGAAGTTACCAGCATCCGTCTGGAGCGCGAACTAAAAGATAAACTCAAAGAATTAGCCGGCAGCCAGGGATATCAGGCATTAATCCGAGATATACTCTGGAATTATGTCCAGCAAAAATCAGGTGAGTGGAAACCACGATTTTCGCGATCTGATATTCGAGCCAGCATAGCCGCTACGGCTCAACAAGAAGAACGCTGCGTACTTACAGGTCAATTAATTCAACCCCAACAACCAATGTTGTTAGGACTGACGAGGAATGGCGATATGGTTCCTCTAAGTGTCGAAAGTTTGGTTGGATAACCTCCGTTTCAAGTAAATACGGCTCAGTTACTCACGTCTATTTGGTGGTAACTGGGCTATACTCTAATTAAATTTTATAAAAAAATAAATTTCATAATATCCAAATATTTATAAACAATTTGGTGACAAAAAATGGGGGACGCATAAAGGATGGAAAAAACGAGGAACTTTCTCCCAAATAAAGACCCACTTATATTGATAAAACCAGGCAGGATAAAAGTACCATATATTCTATACCAAAATATCTCTTATTGCTCGGTTTTCTCCCACAGATCCACGACTTGTAGCGTAGATAAACAGGAATGTTCTCTTTTTTTCCACGGGGGAATTAACAGATGCCAACCACCCTAATCGGGAGATGATTCTCGCCAATAAAATTCCCCTTACAAAATTTTACAATTTCTTTACTATTTAGGTAAGTAACCCGTAAAAATTATGCCTCAGTTTTCCTATAATCACCGAACAGGAGAGCCAGTGCCTTGGAAGCGGTCTCGACAGCCGCGCACCTGGCGTGGTAACGAACATGACCCTGCTGCCTCACATTTTAGTTTTGGTTTATAAACAGAAGGTTCGCGCAATTAATTAAATATAACTTGAAAAAATATTACATAATTATATAACAAAGATCAGTGTTAATCCGTAGAATACTTACGTAGTACTTGCCTAAATTATAGAGAAATTACTGTTTATGTATACTTACAGACAGGATATTCTAAATCAAAGTTAGTAGATTAACTCAACATGTAAAAGCCAGAAATTAACTGGTTTCCGAGTCGTAGTCTATAATTGGTATTTTTTCAACTAAATATAGATTTATTTAATATACCAGTGATTTGGTTATCTGAAATAGAAAGGGGCTATAACAGGTGAGAGAAAGTTCTGATCGCAAAGAAAGTGAATCATTAGGGGCAGGCAGCTAGCTACAGGACAAAGAGTAAAAGAAATGCCGGGAGGTTGGGTAAAAAGAGGATGGGGTCATTATCAAACAGTCTGCCAGGAATAAAAAAAACTTTATCATCGCCACTACTGCGCCAAGATGAAGTAGATCGACAACAATACTCAGTCAAGCTGATGCAGTATCAGGAAGAACCGGAACACCAGTTGCCACATCATATTCATCAAATCATCAAAAAGAGCTTGGCTCCAGCAACAATGCTGCAAGAGATTGCCCAACTGCTAGGAACCGCGTTTCAAGTTGATTCTTGCTGCTTAGTTCCAGTAACGGGTGAAGGAGTTGACCGGGCAATTACTGCTAATTGGTGTGCGTCAAAGTATTTAGGCTTGCCGCATCCAGATGAGATATTCTCAACCGAACAGGTGCAGTGTGCCTCGGAACCAACGATTGAGGATATTTCGACGATTAAAAACAGTCTGGAAACTGGATATCAATATTTACCGTTACCGATTAAAGCGGTTTTGGCAATTCCGACGCGCTTTGGTGGCAAAAATAACGGGGTGATAAGTCTAATACAGTTTCATCCCTATGATTGGAGCGAGTCAGAAAAACAACTGCTAAAAGCGGTGGAATCGTCTTGCGCGATCGCTTTTTCCCAAGTAGCACAAGCACAGGTAATTGCTTCTCAAGAAAAATATATAGCTAAGAGCGCCCAGCATCAAAGCTTAATCACGCAATTGACAATACTCAGTCGCAGCAACCTGGAGTTAAATCAAATGCTTCAGTTAGCGATCGCCTCCACAGCAGAATGTCTCCAAGCCGATCGTGGTATGCTCATACTGCTAAAATATACAGATCCGCTATTTAGGACTCAACCTAAAAAACAAATTCCCAAAGCAAAAGCAACTGTTGTTGCTGAATGGTCTAAAGATGAAACTTCGCGCACCACTCAACTAGAAACTTTAGAAAAGTCTTTCTCTGTTTCCGAGTGTGGTTTATGCCAGCGTGTTTTCACATCAGGAAAACCAGTAATTATAAATGAAAATATAGACCACAACAGTATTTCAATTGCTGAGGTGTTTGCTTTGGATATACTGCCTGCTGTGCTATTAGTACCTTTAGAGAATCAAGGTAAAGTTATAGGATTTTTAGTGCTTCAACAAGCAGCGTCTCGTAATTGGGACTTTGCAGAATTAAATATGATGGAAATGATTTGCGCTCAAATGAGCAATGCCATAATTCAATCACAGACACTCCGCCAAGTACAGATGTTGGTTGACGAGCGCACGGCAAAACTACAAAGCAGTCTGGAATTGCAAGCAAAATTGCACGAAAGAACTCGGCAATATGTTGAGCAACTGCGGGAACTTAACGAACTCAAAGATGAATTTTTGAGCAACATGAGCGATCGCTTGCGTTATCCCTTGACGAATATGCTGATGTCAATCCGCAATTTACGTCTACCAGGAATAGCACCAAAGCGTCAAGCTAAATATGTGGATATCTTAGAGAGCGAGTGTACTAAAGAAATTAACTTGATTAATGACTTGTTGACGCTTCAAAAGTTAGACTCTCATCAAGAACGCCCACAATATGAAAACATCGATTTAAATACCAAAATTCAACAT
>JBPCQW010000194.1:0-6711 GCA_050997715.1 Hassallia sp. | reverse complement strand
TTTAGGACTTTCCACAGTACTTGGTATTGTCAAAAGCCACGGTGGTTTTATCAATGTATACAGCGAGGTAGGGAAAGGCAGCAAATTTGAAGTATATTTACCTGCCCAGGAAACAACAGAAACCCCCGAAGAAAAAGAACTAGAATTGCCACATGGCAGCGGAGAATTGGTTTTGGTCATCGATGATGAACCTTCGATCCGAGAAATTACCAAAACATCGCTAGAAGCCTATAACTACAAAGCGATCACCGCTTGCGATGGCATAGAAGCGATCGCCCTTTACGCAGAGTATCGCGATAAAATATCTATAGTCTTAACAGATATGCTAATGCCCTCAATGGATGGCATCACAACCATTCGCACCTTGCACAAAATTAACCCTAACGTCAAAATTATCGCCATCAGCGGACTTGCTACTAGCGATAAAATGAATGCAGCATATGAATTAGGAATCAAAGCTTTTTTATCCAAACCTTACACAGCCAAGCAATTACTGGAAACAATTAATACAGTTAAAAATAATTAGTTGTTAGTTGTTCTTTGTCCCCCACTCCCCCACTCCCCCACCTCCCATGACACCTGAAGTTTTAGCCGCTAACACAGCTTTTTATCGAGCTTTTGAAAAGAAAGATATTGAAGCAATGAGTGTAGTATGGTCGCAGGGAACTGGTAGTCTTTGTATTCACCCCGGATGGAATGTGCTGCGGGGTTGGAAGGAAGTTCGCACCTCTTGGGAACAGATATTTAAAAATACTGCCTACATTGAAATAAACACAGACATAATTACTACAGAAGTTCGCGATAATATTGCCTGCATTGTACTTGTAGAAAACGTCTTTCAAGTGATTGAGGGTAGACGAATTCAAGCACAATCAATGGCTACCAATGTATTTGAACTTCTTGGTGGAAAGTGGTATTTAATTCATCATCATGGTAGCCCGATTATGCGGTAGAAGATGGGGTTTGAGGGACAGGGGGACAGGGGGACAGGGGGACAAGGGGGAGAAATATTTTTTCTTTCTTACCCTTTCCCCTTTTCCCCTCTTCAAATTACCCTTTCCCCCTTCCCTCTTCCCAATTCCTAATCCCCAATTAACTCCACCGCATCTCGTCCATCCCAATCTTGCAGGTAAACTTTGACAACTTCTTCCTTAGCTGTGGGCAGTTGCTTACCGATAAAATCAGGATGAATCGGTAACTCACGATGACCTCTGTCTACCAGCACAGCTAAACGAACCACTTCTGGTCTGCCATACTCTTGTATTGCATTCAAAGCAGCACGAATTGTCCGTCCTTTAAAAATTACATCATCGACAAGGACAACCGTTTTTCCTGTCAGGTCAATAGAAATATCACTTTTTGCCGGAGTTCGCAAGCCAATTTGGTCAAGGTCATCCCGATATAATGTAATATCTAATGCTCCTACTGACACGGATACGTTTTCGAGTATCTCAATCTGACGTGCTAGCAATTCGGCTAATAGTGCCCCTCTAGAGTAAATGCCTAATAGTACTAAGTCGGATAAATCACGCGTCCTTTCGACGATTTGAGAGGCAAGACGGGTTACGGTACGACGTATTTCTTCTGCTGAGAGAATTTCAACGACTTTGGCAGACATAATAATCATAAACAATACCCTGAGTTATTGATTATACCGTTTTTTTGAGGAGTGGGGGAGTGGGGGACAAGGGGGAGTAGGGAGTGGGGAGGAGTTATTTAGATCATTACCTTTTTAGGAGCAAAAAGAATAGGGATGTAGTTGAAAACAACCACACTAAAAAGCAATATCGAGTTAATTGCAAAGCTTTTTGGATGTGAGTTGGTGCGATCGCACAAATCGCATCTCCTAGCAGTGGTTTATATGAAGCTATACCGCGATAGTAGTTTGTACCTCCCATTTGCACACCTAAAATAGCAGCATAAGCGCATTCACTCCAACCCGAATTAGGACTGGAATCTTTAATTGCATCTCGCTGACAAATCCTGAAAACATGCAATGGTTTACCTGATAAAAGCGCTAATGTTATCACTGTTAACCGACAAGGAAGCCAAGTTAAACAATCTTCTAACCGGGCACTGAACCAACCCAAATAAGTATATGGATAAGAGCGATAGCCCACCATTGAATCAAGTGTACTACTAGCTTTGTATGCTAGAGCTAGGGGCGCTGCCCCCACAAATGGCAAAAATGCTCCCACGATTGCATAAAAAAGAGGAGCCATGACCCCATCGGTAGCATTTTCCGTAACTGTTTCCAGAACAGCTCGCAAAATTTCTGCTTCGGTAAGGTTTTCTGTATCTCGTCCTACATAATTACTTAACATAGACCGAGCATCTTCGATTTTTCCTGCACCTAAAGGTAGTAAAACTGCTTGCGCTGCTGTTCTTAAACTTCTCAAAGCAAAACAGCTAGCAAGAAGAATACTTTCTAATATTATTCCCAATAGGGGATGCAGCCATCTCCCAATTTGAATTAAAAAAGCGCCAACAATGCCGCTACCTATTATGAGAATTGTGGCTATTAAAATTCCCGCGATTCGTTGTGTTATGGAATTGTGACAAAATTTAAATGCAAATTTGCTCAAACGAGAAATTACCCATCCCATAACTTGTACTGGATGAGGAAAACCCCAAGGATCGCCGATTAAGTAATCTAAAGTCGCGGCAATGATTAAAATAACAGATGGTGTCATTGGTTAGGAGTCAAAGGTCAACAGTCAACAGTTAAGAATTTTAAACTATTGACTATGGACTATTAGATCCGTCAGAAATATAAATGAGGTGCAAAAAAGTGGTAGAAGATAAAAAAAGAGCATCTATCACTTCTAATAAAAATCTATATAGTGACTAATCTAATTAACCGTTAAAAACTTCATTTATTGAATGTGTGTTTTTCCGCGCACTATAGGACTCATATTTGATTTTTGAACTACACGTAGCGTGCGTTATGCCTCTGGCTGACGCACCATCCGATGGTTTTGATGCCGGACTATAGGTGCTATAAAACACCCTGTATATACTTATGTTTTTTCATAAATAAAATCGGATTCCTATATAAATCAAACCTTTGACAGAGCCTTGAAGCTTAAATACTTGGTTACGGTTTAAAGAGGTGGTGGAGTATGTAGTTATTTTTTTACAGGAGAATTTGGGTGCTGTATAATATCAATAAATTTCTTTCCCCTCATAAATGGACAATTCCCCTCGCTGGCTTAATTACCACCACTGGTGTTGTTGGTGAACAGGCTAAACCAGTTTTGAGTAAGCAAATAGAAACAGTACAAACATCAACGCTGGTTACGGATTTGCAAGTTTCCAGAAACGCTGTTTTGCAACAAAGACAAATCCAGGCTAATGCCAGTCTCAGTTCAGACGATGAGGATAAAGTTTTTTCACCTGGAACTACCGCACAACTTCCCGAATCTCAAAAAGCAACAAAAAACGCCAATTTTCCCGCTACGAAGTTTCCCAAAGAAGATGGTGTTTATCTCTATGGTCAGTCCCCACAACCAAACCAACTTGGGCAAGGATATATTGTATTTGAGAAGCGCAAAAATCAGGTGATGGGTGCGTTGTATATCCCCAATTCTGAGTTTAGTTGTTTTCAGGGCAATGTTGACTCCTCTGGAGAATTGGCGATGACGGTGACTGCCCCTGGTGAAGGTGGTCTAGAAGAGGTGGCTACGGCGAATACACTACCGAAACTAGATATAGATCAGCCAATGACTTATGCCTACTCAGTGGCACTACAAGATTATCATAAATTAAATACTGTCAGTGAAGGCGATCGCCGAATTTTGCAGATGTGCAATCAAGTCTCAGATGGTGGATATCGAAAGTGAGTAAAATAATTGCTAAATGATGAACGATGAATAATGAGTTTTGGCATCAATTGATCGTTCATCATTTATTGATTAAAACTCAATCCCCGCTTGAGCTTTCACACCTTGATCGCGAAAAGGATGTTTAACTAAAGTCATTTCTGTGACTAAATCGGCTCGCTCAATTAAAGCAGCTGGTGCGCCCCTACCTGTAAGGATAACGTGTTTCTCAGGTGGTTTTTGCTCCAAACCTGCTAAAATTTCCTCAACTTGCAAATAACCCATTTTCAGAGCGATATTGATTTCATCCAACAGCACCAGTTTGAAGTCTGGATTGCGAATGTATTCTAATGATTTTTGCCAAGCGTCGTAAGCTTTATCGAGGTCGCGATCGCGGTCTTGAGTTTCCCAGGTAAAGCCTTCGCCCATAGCATGAAATTCTAACTGGTCTTGCCACATACTGAAAACCTTTTTTTCTGAAGGTTCCCAGGCACCTTTGATAAATTGAATGATCGCTACTTTATATCCATGACCTAGCGATCGTAATACCATCCCCAATGCGGCAGTAGTTTTTCCCTTACCGTTGCCGGTATTAATAATAATTAATCCTTTTTCTGGGACAGCATTCGCTATTCGTTGATCTTGCACTTGCTTACGACGCTGCATCTTTTTGCGATACTGCTCATCCGTTAAAGAAGAAGTTATTACTTCATCGATTAAGCGATCAATTTCTGGGTCTGAGTTAAATTCTGTTGTGGTATCGGGTTTCATCAATCTCTGTAAATTACTCTCAACGACTAATAAAGGGTACTAGTACCTATAAGTGAATGGATATGTCCAGTGAGATTACCCGAAAAAATACTGATACAGTGTTAGCTTTATTACCGATACTGTTTAGCAAGAAAGCAAACCTATATAACAATACCGTTCACTAGAGAGGCGAAATTTCGCCTCTCTAATGATTAAAAATCAGTACCAAAAATCCTTAACACCAAGCGTATTGACCTATATGATATACAAGAAGCATAAAAAATAAGGGAAATATTGGCTATGTTGCAATTTTAATGCCGATTAGCTTATGTCATTTATCCTAGCGGTGACGATGCCTATCAAAGACGCATGATCATAAAAAAACAATCCTTTAGGAGGATGTCAAGATTCTTTTTTAGTTCCTAACATTTGCAAAATTTTTTCTACATTATCCAAATCTCCAGCCATGCGCCGAATCGGTTGGGGCCAAACTTTAACTAGAGTGGGAGTTGCGGAAACTTGATCGAGCTCTGCAAGTTCTGGATTTGTCAAAACATCAACAACTTTTAAAGTGTAAGGATGTTTAAGCGATCGCTCTAACAATTCATGTAGATTTTGAAGAATGCGTTCAGTGTTGGCACTATGTCCGGCAACAAATAAGCGAAGAACAAAGGCTTGGGTTTTCGGTTGGGCTTTTTGGATTGCGGCGATCGGTTGATGAGATACTTCAGATTGAGAGAATTCTAAACGCACAATTAAATCATGGTCTTGCCAAAGTTGGGGAAATAAAGATCGATAACTAGATAATACCATGCGATCACACAATCCCTCTTGCCACGGAGCAGCTTGCCAAACTAAATCCCCTGTGCCAAAAACAGCATTCAGCACAGCCTGATGTCGCATCACCAGCGGATAAGCTTCCGCAAAAGTTCGCACTTGTTGAGTGCGCGGATCTAACCAGTGGTCAATAGTTGCCGTATAGCAAGGCACTAAAAAATGAGGTGGTTCTGGTAAGTCTAAAATTTCTTGTAAAAAAGCGCACAAATGCAAATGCCATCGACCTTTTTTGCCAGGGTCGATGCAATAGATTAAATCTCCTCCAGGTGTAAGTAGGGCAATGCCCTTAAAGAACTGGGGTAAAACTGGTTTATCTGGATTCAAGGGACTGGGGAGAGGGGACTGGGGACTGGGCACTGGGCAGAGGGGACAAGGGGGACAAGGGGGACAAGGGGGACAAGGGGGACAAGGGGGACAAGGGGACAATGAGAATAATTCTTTCCCTCCATCTCCAAGGAGTCTCCCCCTCTCCCCATCCCCCCCTCTCCTTGTCTCCTTGTCTCCCTACTCCCCACTCCCTAATTTTTAAACTCGACCTCGGAGAAACTGTGCCATTTCGTTAGGAGTTGGTGACATCTCCAAAGCTGTTTCTTCAGTAATGCGACCTTCTTGATAAAGGTTCAGCAGAGACTGATTCATTGTAATCATGCCGTCAAAACCAGCTTGTTTCATCAACTCGCCAATTTCATCATACTTACCGTCTTTCACCCATTCTTTAACTGCGTCGGTATTAATTAGGATATCGTGGAAAGCAGCACGCTTGCCATCAGTGGTGCGACACAAACCTTGAGCAATTACTGTCACCAAAGACTCAGCAAGCGCTACCCGCATCGCGTCCTGTTCTCCGGCTGAGAAGAGATTAAGAATCCGCTCAATGGTTTTCACAGCGCTGTTGGTGTGGAGGGTTCCCATGACCAAGTGACCTGTCTGAGCGGCTTTCAGGGCAGTATTGACCGTTTCTTTATCCCGCATTTCCCCGACCAGAATCAAATCTGGGTCTTCCCGCAAAGCTGCTTTTAAAGCGTTGTCAAATTTTCGGGTGTGCATTCCTACTTCCCGTTGTTTAACTAACGACTTTTGGCTTTTGTGGACAAATTCGATTGGATCTTCGATGGTGATGATGTGTTTAGCCATCTCCTTATTAATATAATCAACCATCGCCGCCATTGTGGTCGATTTACCAGAACCAGTCGGACCTGTCACCAAAATCAAACCTTTATGAAAGTGGCAAATATCCCGAAAAACTGAAGGCAAGTTTAATTGTTCCATAGTCAGGATTTTCAGCGGAATTAACCGCATTACC
>JBPCQW010000192.1:0-14314 GCA_050997715.1 Hassallia sp. | reverse complement strand
GTGTTTCCACACATAGGTATCAACAATTCTTTCACCATCTTTAATTCGCACAATACCGTTATCTTTACCAGTTGTTTCATCAATATTTGTTGCGTAAGGATCGGTGACTTCCACCCATTGATCTGGCTCAAAAAACCACGATTTTGACTGGACGCGGAATTTATATTGATAATCCCCGTCTTCTAATTCAACAGTTGTACGAAAATAACCATCATCGCCTTTTTCCATTGGAATATCTTTCCAATCAGAAAAAGAACCAATTAATGCTGCTCCTTCGTTATATGGTGCAAATAAGTTAAATTCAATTGGCTTCGCCATAGAAGTATTTGTAAGAAAAAGTGTGATTGTTCGTATTCTCAGATTTTTTTTTAAATTAGCCAATAGCTCTTGCGAAGTAATTATATAAATAATACCTCTATCTTCAGACATGTTTTGTTAAAGAGACTTGATTTTTTTGTGGCGATCGCCTAGCTGCCTTTTTAACAGGTTCTAATAACTTGTCAATACTCCTTAGGTATATCTAAAGTGAGAATATCTGCTTGATTACTCAGATTTGCTGTTAGTTTGTTTCATGTAACTTAACAACCAATTGGCTGCCGTTGCCCTGCGAGTTTGTCGAGGTCCAAATTCACCTATTTTATAACCTTTGAAACCTAATTGTTCTTTCAGCAACTGTTTATTTTCCGCAGGAATCGAACGAGTCAATTTGACTGTTGGGGGGCGATTTTCAATAAAATTTGGTGGTTCTGGGTATTCATCTTGCCATTCTGCTAACACTTTGCTGGTGTCCCATTGTCCGGTTATTTCGTTGTAGCGATAGCCTAAGTAATGCCATACCAATTTGTTAACTATGGCATCATCAATTTCTTCATTAAGAATTGCCCAAATGGTTTCGGTATTGAGTGGAGGCAGGTTAGACATAGGGAAAACGAAAAATTGTTAGTTGGAGCGTTGAGGCTGGGGATAAAAAAAGTAGATATGATGTCAATAAAGCAGGTAAACTGGATATCGTCAATAGTATATTATCCAATGGAAAGTTTTACAGCATCGCCGCAAATCTGCGCCCACGTATTTGTTACGGGAAGAGTTCAAGGAGTAGGTTATCGCTACGCTACTGTCGATACAGCCAGCCAGTTGGGATTACAAGGCTGGGTTCGAAATCTCCCCGACAATCGCGTGGAAGCAGTCTTTGAGGGAGCGCAGAATGTTGTAGAAGAGATGATTCGCTGGTGTCATTCTGGACCACCTGGTGCTATGGTTCAAGATGTAGTGGTTGATTATGAGGAGCCGAAAGGATTGCAGGGATTTGAAGTTAGGCGTTTTTCAACGTAAAAGTATTTATATATATATTTAAACACTAAAATTTTTGCATAAATATTTTTGATCTCACTTCTAGGCATTGATATTTTTTGAAGTTTTAATTCTTCATTACTCGTCCATCTCTGTTAGAGTAGCTAAGGCTGATGGAGATAAACGACTGAGATAGCGAAATATCCAATATTTAAATATCGTATCTAAAATTACAGGAAATGTCGCGATAAAGAAAAATATTGCGCTTCTATTTGCTGGTAATCCTAAATGTTCTGATAATCCTTCTAGAATAACTTCCCACCCATGTGGTGAGTGGAATCCGACAAATATATCTGTAAATAAAATAATTAAAAAAGCTTTAGCACTATCACTCAGACCATAAACAATCTCATCCATAAAAGATTTGACTATCGCAATTTCTCTTTTACTTGTAGCGATGACTACCCCAAAAGCGATTAGTGATATTAAATCAGCAAAAAGATTGCTAATGGCATTATTGCTTTTACCAATAAATTCTTCAGCTAGTTCAAGTGCTTTATTTTTTACTTTTTCTTCTATCACCTCAGAAGAAAGCAGCGGTGCTTGATGAATCAAATTGTTAAATCTAAGTTGTTGTTCAAAACTCTTTAATTCTTGGAGAGCTTGTTCTTCCATTTCCGAGTTCAAGAAAATTTCGGGTGTATTTTCACCTCTAACGCGCTCTAATATAGGATTTATTATTAATTCTTTAGATAATATCTGCGTCAAAAGCGGTACAAGAATTAGCATTGCCAGAAATTTGACAGCCGTTCTTGTTCTATTTTTAGAGATTCGGTAATCTTGAACAAATTGCTGCTCTGATTGCGGATTAAAATCACTTTTTATTTTATTAATTGTTCTCCCAATTGACCTAGGTATAAATCCGGTTTTTTTCATGACAGGTTGAACTTTTTTAACTTCTTCGGGAGATGAATCTGGTTGCTTTTTCACTTTGTCACCCCTAATTTGTAGTGGTTCAATTGTTATTTATATGCTAAATCAAAATTGATAATGGCTAATGAGTAATTGATCCAAATCACTACTCATTAGCCATTATGCATTAAATATTATAGACTATTCTAAGTGTACACCAATTAAAGGGTTAGGTACAGGGAAAGGGCGATTTTCAATAATTTTAAATTTACCTATGTTAGCGTCGTAGGCAAAGACTTCTCCAGTCTCAATCTCATAAATCCAAGCGTGGAGAGTAAGTTTACCGCTGTGAAGTCTAGAGCGAATAACTGGGTAAGTCTCTAGATTTTCTATCTGCGTCAGAACATTCTGCTCAATTGTTATCTTTAAAAGTTTATCTCCGGAACAATGTTGATAGTTATCCATAACAAGGCGCCGAGTTGCTTCCCCATGATGCTTTAACCAATCGTAAACTAAAGGCATCTGTTGAGCAAGACTACCTACTTGCAATAGTCCTTTCATTGCTCCGCAGTGAGAGTGACCGCAGATAACAATGTCTTTGATATTCAAAGTTTGAACGGCATATTCTATACCAGCGGCTTCGGCACTATTTGAAATTCCATAAGCTGGTATAATATTACCGATATTACGGATAACAAATAATTCACCAGGTTGGCTTTGAGTGATTAAACACGGATCAATGCGTGAATCTGAACAAGTGATAAATAAAACTTCCGGACTTTGACCATGAGATAAATTTTCAAACATCTCACGGTGGATGGTGAAATAATTATCATGAAAATCGTTCAGTCCGGCAATTATTCTTTTTAGTGGCACGGTTTAATTACCTCAATAAATATGTGTTAAGTCTAATCATTTATCAGATAGAATTATTTTTACTGATAAAAAACATCAACTTTTCAAGGAGAGAGAAACGCGTAAAAATAACGGTGTCTCTCTACGTACAAAGCTTATCTAATGAGCAATCCACTGTGCATCAGAAACAATACACACACCACCAAATTTCTTCAATACGGGTTCGATCGCTTTCACTAATTCATGCTCTTGTTTTTCGGTACAAATACTCATTACATAGCCATTGGTGAGTGCTTGTGTTGCTAAATCATTCAGGATTCTACCTCTGTCACCTGTGCCTGTAACGTTCTCAATGACAGTATAGCCAGAAACACCCGCTTTTTCCAGAATCTTCAGAACTTGAGGAAGCTCTAAGGAATTAGTAATTATTTCTACTTTCTTAACTAATTCCACTTGTTTAAAGTCCCATGATTTTGATGATATTCATATATAAGGGAATCCCGACAATAATGTTGAAGGGAAAGGTTAGCGCTAAAGCCATAGAAACGTACAAACTGGGATTAGCTTCCGGAACTGTCATTCTCATTGCTGCTGGAACCGCTATATAAGAAGCACTTGCACAAAGAACGGCAAACAAAAGGGCATTTCCTTGAGAAATACCGATGAGTTTAGCGATGATTATGCCGATAATTGCATTTGTCACAGGCATAAATATAGAAAATGCAATCAAAAAAGAACCTGTTTTACTCAAGTCTTTGATTCTTCTTGCCGCTACCATTCCCATATCTAATAAGAAGAATGATAATGTACCGTAAAAGATTCCTTGGGTAAATGGTTGCAATTTCTCCCATCCTTTTTCCCCGGTGAGAATACCGATAAGTACGCTACCAACTAAGAGAAATACAGAACCATTTAAAAAGGCTTCTCGGAGAACTTCACTCCAAGAAAATTCGGATTTTTCGGCTTGGTTTTCTTTGCTTTTAGCAAAAATTCTCACTAAAACAATTCCCACGACAATTGCGGGAGATTCCATCAACGCTAAAGCGGCTACCATGTAACCATCTGAGTTGATGTTAAGAACTTTTAGAAAAGACTGTGCGGTGATAAATGTGACGGCACTAATTGAACCATAAGTTGCAGCAATTGCTGCTGCATTATATGCGTCAAGTTTGATTTTTAGGATAAAAAAGGAGTAGACGGGGACCAAAGAAGCCATGATTACAGCTGCTAAAAGTGTCAGCCCGATTTGGGGATTAATTCCACTTTCTTCAAGTTCATATCCTCCCTTAAACCCAATCGCAAGTAAAAGATAAAGAGAAAACAACTTTGGTAAAGGGGGAGGAATTTCTAGATCGGATTTGAGAAAAATCGCCAACATTCCTAGAAAGAAAAAAAGTACTGGTGGATTTAATATATTGGACAAAATCAGGCTCGAATTCATATCTGATAACCCCGATGTGTGCAAAGAATCATGAAAAACTTCTAAAAAACACGAGCGATCGCTAACCAGTTTGTTACAAATAGTTAACTTAATCTGCCAATATATTTAAAAGTTGTGAAGATAGTATGAAAACCATGTGTCAATGTTGTGACGTAAACCTCAAGCCTCTCGCTGGGAAGGCATTTACGAGTAAATAAATCTCAGTTGTGGCACACGTAGTTTTACCCAATACCAAAGAAAACACCCAAAACACAGAGTCGTGATTTCTTTTTATGGCTCCCGCTAAAGTTGTTTGCTTCATAATGCTTGAACAAATTAAGCAAATACGTAACTATTGTCAAGCAATAATAATTTATCTTCAGTTATGTTTAAATTAAAAAATAAATGCCACTTTCCTGATATATATTTAAGTATATTCCGATATGGTGCAATTTGAGCTTGTAACTAAGTGTAGAGCAACATTAGCGTTATTAACCCTTTTTTACTAAGTTGTATTTATGAAAACAAAATATAGTCAAGTTTTGACTGGGTTTGCACGAGTCTTTGGTATAGCTGCGCTGACTGGTTTTGCCACAACTGCAATGAATCTACCTAGCCATGCTGAAGGCACAACTTTTTACTGCGGTAAAAGCAACAGTGTGCCCACAACATTTGTTCGCACTCAAGACGGCAAGAATTTGCCGATTATTCGCTGGATTACTACGTCTTTGGGTAGTAAGGAGTTAACACCTGTGCAACGCTGCCAACAGGTGTCTTGGAGATTTCAAAAAAGTTATGACAACGGTACTCTAAGATATATCAAAGCGGGTATCCTCAACGCACAGCCAGTCATCTGTGCTACTGCTCAAAAAAACGCTGCTTGTACAGATAGAAATTTGTTATTCACTCTCAAACGCGGCAGCGATCCCAACGCGACTGCACGCCAATTATTTGACCGACGTGCGTTGGCAGCTGGAAACGCTACAAATCAACTTGGCGGCGACACGAGCAACGATCCGGTGAGTATTGATGTGGAAGCGTACTTATACTTTACATCATCTCAACCCAATGCAGGCACCAAACATTGGTAGATGGGAAGGAGTAGTGGTGATGAGGAAATACTCTAAAAATTAAATGAATTGGCGTAAATTTACACTGATTGCTTGTGCGGGCAGTTTATGTATTACTTTGTCAACATGTGCAGTAAATGTCAGTAGTAATAAGTTTGTAAAACCGCAATTATCGGTTACTCAACTATCGATAAAACAGTTGGAGAAGCAAGGGCAAGCTATTACCGTGAAGGTAATATCGCAAGATGTCTTAGGGTCAGGGATTTTATTAAAAAGGCAAGGCAACTTTTATACTGTGCTGACGAATGCTCATGTGTTGCGATCGCAGAACCCCCCGTATCGCATTCAGACAAACGATAATCGGATCTGGGTGGCTGATGTGCCTAAAACTATTCGCTTTGGGCAAAATGATTTGGCTTTATTGCAGTTCCGCAGCACTGGCATTATTTATAGTGTGGCATCTTTTGGTTCTTCACCGGCGGTGGGCGATGAAGTATTTGCCGGTGGCTTTCCCTCTCAAGAAGAGGGAACTGGAAAAAAAGGCTTTGCATTCACTACTGGTAAAATATCGCTGAGGCTGCACAAAGCTTTGGAGGGAGGATATCAGTTTGGGTATACCAATGATATCGAAAAAGGGATGAGCGGCGGACCTTTGTTAAATCGTCGTGGTGAAGTTGTGGGTGTAAATGGAATGCACGCTTATCCACTATGGGATGCACCTTCTATGTTTGCTGATGGTTCGGAAGCTGACACAGCTTTGCACAAAAAAATTACTCATCTGAGTTGGGCTGTGCCGATAGAGACTGTTATTAAGTTTATTGGAGATTAAAGAAATGAATTTTTATTCTCGACTCGCACCAGCATTAATTGGGGTTTCAATTGCTTTTGTGCAAATGCAAGTAGCTGTAGCGCTATCACCCACTGAGGTGAATAAAATTGCGAAAGAAATCACGGTGCTGATTCAAAGTAAAAAGCCGAGGTTTGGTTCTGGGGTAATTGTTAAGAAAGAAGGCAATATTTACACTGTGCTGACTGCGGCTCATGTGGTAGATGTTACAGATAATTATGAAATTGTTACTCCTGATAATAAGCGCTATACAGTTAACTACAGCACAATGAAAGTGCTGCCGGGAGTAGATTTAGCTGTGGTGCAGTTTAGCAGTAATCAAAATTACACTGTGGCAAAGATAGGCAATTCGGACGTGAGTACAGAAGGGACAACGGCTTATGTAGCTGGGTTTCCTGCACCAACATTCGCGATTAATCAATCAATTTATACTTTCAGCGATGGGCGGATTACTGCTAATGCTTCAAAAGCTCTGCGTGATGGATATACTTTGGTTTATAGCAATAATACCTCAGAAGGGATGAGTGGTGGTGCAGTATTAAATGAAAATGGTGAATTGGTAGGAATTCATGGCAGAGCAGACAAAGATACTAAAGAAATTAAAACAGGGTTTAATTTGGGTGTTCCCATCAATACCTTTTTGAAACTATCAGCAACAACTAACGTAAATGTAGGAGTTTCTGCTCCTAACACTCCAGTTGCCATAAAATCTAAAGCTGACGATTTGTATATTCAGGGTGTGGATAAGTATAGCAAAGGAGACTTCAAAGGAGCGATCGCTTATTTAACTGAAGCAATTCGCCTTAATCCTAACTATACTTTAGCCTACGTTAACCGAGGTAATGCCCGCGATGACTCAGGAGACAAGCAGGGAGCATTGGCTGATTATAACTCGGCACTACGAATTAACCCCAATAATGCCGAGGCTTATTACAATCGAGGTCTTACACGCTCTAATTTGGGAGATAAAAAGGGGGCAATTAGCGATTATAACTCTGCAATCAAGATTGATCCCAAATATGTCTTAGCTTACAATAACCGGGGTCTTATCCGCTCTAGTTTAGGAGATAACCAAGGGGCACTGGCTGATTACAATCAAGCTATAAACATTAATCCTAACTATGCCCTAGCTTATTACAACCGAGGTATTATCCGCGATGAATTGGAAGATAATCAAGGGGCACTGGCTGATTACAATCAAGCTATAGGTATTGATCCTAAAAATGGCAATGCTTACAACAATCGCGGTCTTGTTCGCTACAAGTTGAAAGACTATCCACAAGCATTGGCTGATTACAATCAAGCTATAGGTATTAATCCTAAGGATGCCCTAGCTTATTATAATCGCGGTCTTGTTCGCTACAAGTTGAAAGACTATCAACAAGCATTGGCTGATTACAATACTGCTATCAAGATTGACCCTAACTCTCTTAATGCTTATTACAACCGAGGTATTGCCCGCAATGACTCAGGAGACAAGCAAGGAGCGATCGCTGATTACACCTCTGCCATCAAGATTGACCCTAACTATGTTAACGCTTATTACAA
The DNA here is from genome assembly GCA_050997715.1 of Hassallia sp. Classification (GTDB taxonomy): domain Bacteria; phylum Cyanobacteriota; class Cyanobacteriia; order Cyanobacteriales; family Nostocaceae; genus Hassallia. Next base: position 6,372 of record JBPCQW010000192.1, on the reverse strand, counting down.
CCGAGGTATTGCCCGTGATGACTTAGGAGACAAGCAGGGAGCGATCGCTGATTACACCCAAACCATCAAGATTAACCCCAATTATGTCAATGCTTATATCAACCGAGGTGTTACCCGCTCTAATTTGGGAGACAAGCAGGGAGCGATCGCTGATTACAATCAAGCTATCAAGATTAGCCCCAACTCTGCTTTAGCTTATAACAACCGGGGTCTTGTCCGCTACCACTTGAAAGACTTGCAGATGGCAATTACCGATTATAACTCTGCGATTCGCCTCAATCCCGACTATGCTGAAGCTTATGTTAACCGAGGTAATGCTGAAGATGATTTGGGAAATAGGCAGGCAGCATTAGCTGATTACAATCAAGCTATCAAGATTAATCCCAACGATTCCTATACTTATATCAACCGGGGTATTACCCGCTACAGATTGAAAGATTGGCAGGGAGCATTAGCTGATTACAATCAAGCGATCGGGATTGATCCTAAATATGTCTTAGCTTACAATAACCGGGGTCTTGTCCGCTCTAATTTGGGAGATAAGCAAGCAGCGATCGCTGATTATAGTCAAGCGATCGCCATTGATCCTAACTATGCTCTGGCTTATTATAACCGGGGTCTTGAGCGTATTTCTTTAGGAGACAAACAAGGAGCATTAACTGATTTGCAGAAAGCAGCTGATCTCTATCAACAACAAGGAAAAAAAGAAGATTACCAAAAAACTATTGAATTCATTAGAAAGTTTTAGTCGCGCTAGATAATGCGATCGCGCTTTGCGAGATATACTTCTTGTGCTAGTAAATTATTGCGAAAGTGTTGGTATTGAGTTAACCTGTAATGCAAACTCATCTAACAATCTATCTATACTTTCTTCCAACTCCAATTCATCTTCCCAGTTGTTATTATTCAATTGAGTAGATGTTTGTTCCAGCAATGCTTCTACCGTTGGTGCAAATGCTTCAGCTAATAGCTGTTGAATGCTTTGGGCATCGCGACGTGCGATACTTTCCCGTAGTTTTTGTTTCAATTCCGGTGACAATTGCAGGGTAATAATCGTCATAGTTTGATAGTGCGGTTAAACCGTTTTTTTTCATTTTATATCCGGCAAATCACATCTATTGTAGAGACGTTCCGGTGGAACGTCTCTACTGAATTTCAAATGATTTAATCATTGTCTCTGCTGTTTGGATAAAGTCGTTGTAATTATCTATTGCTGCTGTGTAAGTAATTACATATGCTTTATCACCTTTTAAAGTAAAAAGTTGCATACTTTTTAAATTCTTTTCCCCATCTTTACCAGTATAAATTAATTGATAGGCTGATTTATTTGCCAGAGTTGTGTCACTTGGCTTTTGAATTTCAGCTTTTACCAAATGTCTTGTGATGTCTTTAGTAGATGTATCGCTAAAATTCTCTAATGTCCCAGAAAAATCTTCAACGCTGATAGTTAGTTTTTCTTGGAATTTGTCTGTATTAGTTTGTTTGGGAGAGACAAATGCAACTACTTCCCCAGTAATCAGATTGTCTATATCTCGTCTTTCCCAACTTTGCGGATATTTCATCTTTATCCCTAAACTTGAATTTCCATAACTTAAGAAATTTTCTGGTGGTAATGGTGGTTTGGAAGGATGAAATAAGTACCAATATCCGATAATTGTTGCAAGTACTGCTGCGATCGCCAATCCTATCATAAATTTACCAGGCGATCGCTCTTGCTGAGTTTGTGTAGTTGCAGTGACTGTTGAAGACTCCGAAATTACTGTTGTTTGATTGTGTACTTTTGTGCCAAAATCTGGTATTGTCGTTAAAGCTTGCAATGCTTCCGATGCTGACTGGTAACGTTGACGAAAGTCGTAGCGCACCATTTTATCTATAATATCTGCTAACTGTTGACTTACCTTTGCTTGATTTTGCCAAACAACTTCACCTTGAGAGTCTTTTGCCAAGTGGAGTGGGAATATTCCTGTAAGTGCTTGGATACCAATCATTCCCACTGCGTAGACATCGCTGCTGAATTGCGGGTGACGATTCGCTTGTTCGCTTGGCATATAACCAGGAGTACCAATAGCAACAGTAAAACTCGTTTGCCCTTGAGAATTTATAATTTGGGTACTGATTTGTTTGACTGCACCAAAGTCAATCAAGACAATTTTACCATCTTGACGCCGCCGGATGTTTGATGGTTTGATATCTCGGTGAATAATTTCGTGCTGATGGACGAAAGCTAAAACTTCGAGAATATGTTGTAAAATTTCAATGGTATTAGCTTCGCTGAGTTTTTTGCCTAAAGGCAATTCTGCACTTAAATCGTGACCTTCGATAAACTCCTGAACCAAATAAAATTCGTGATTTTCCTCAAGGTGAGCTAAAAGAGAGGGGATTTGGTCATGCTTTCCTAAAGTTTCCAGCATTTCTGCTTCTTGGTCAAAAAGACGTTGTGCTTCTCGTAAAGTGTACGGGTCGATAGCTTTTGGTTTAAACTGCTTGACAACGCACTTAGGATTTCTCGGTCGTTGCATATCTTCAGCTACGAAAGTAACTCCAAAAGTCCCTTCTCCTAAATATTTGAGAATTTGGTAGCGTCCACCAAGCTTTTGAGGTTGCATGATCTGTGTGGGTACTGGAAGTTATCACCTTATTTGATGACAATTTTCGCACATATTTAAAGAACTATTAATAGAATTAGCGATCGCTCTTTACGCTCAAGACCTTTTATCCTTTGGCAAGGCTAGAGAATTAGCCCAAATGGGTAAATATGAATTTGGCAAGTTATTGAGTGAACGTGCCATCAATAGGCACTATGGAGCGGAAGAATTAGAGGATGATTTGACCTATGTCGGTAGTGAGTAACACTTACCTACTGCTAAATTTAGCAATTATCGGTCAGTTGTCCTTGCTACGCGATCGCACTTGCAAAGCGTTTGTCACTGAATCCCGCTTTCTTAAATAAACCGGGATTCTTGTTTATCACAATTATCTTTGTGTCTAAGCAGTAAATACTTGCTCGGCAATTAAAACTAATTCCGGAAAAGTCCGCGATAATATTTTATCTTGTCCTCGAAATGCGCTAACTTGATATTCTTTATTTTCATCAAGTAAATAAACAAAAATTGTCGGCACTTTCGGATTCCCTAAATAGTTGCGACTACCTAAGGCTAAATAATCTACAATCCAAAATTCTAAAATTCCTAAACGTTTATATTCATCAACTTTATCAATATAATCGTCTTCCCAATTAGTTGAGATAATTTCTACAGCTAATTGCAAGGGTTCAACTAACGCGGAATAAGCAGCAATATTCGAGTCCCAAAGGTTTTTATCTACTACACTCACATCCGGTTGACGACCTTGTATTTTACCGCTTTCTGTTTGCGTCCTCACGACAATTCGACCAGATACGCGATAATTGAGGCTAAGTCTTCTTACTTCTACTTTAAAAGTATCAGCAATAAATTCGGCGATGTTATCGTGTTGTCGTGTTGCTAATATTCGCATTATTTCTCCATTTACAAGTTCGTAGCGTCCCTCTTCATCCGGCAATTGTTCAATAAATTGCTCGAATGAGATTTGTTGCTTGGTTTTGTCGGTGGTGAGAGACATAATTAAGAGGTGTTTTTAATTTTATTATAGATTTCATACCCAACCTGTAGAAACCCGACTTCTTGAAGAAGTCGGGTTTGTGTGTATATAAACTTTAGTTATGAATACAGAAGTTGTCGTGACCAAAAGATAAGCTGTGATTATGAAGGTTGAAGCTGTCGTTACCAACGTTAAAGCTTTGGTTATGAATGCAGAAGTTGTCGTGACGAAAAGATAAGCTGTCGTTACCAATGTTGAAGCTGTCGTTATTTATCATCTTCAGATCCCCGACTTCTTAAAGAAGTCAGGGATATTACTAGGTTGCTGCACTTGAAAAAATTCAAAAAGCACAAAGAATCACTAGTTATGCTGATTGAGAATGCAGGTTTTGTAGGGCAAGCTAGCTGTATAATCTTTTATCGGAGTATATTTATGTCTCGGAAAAAACGTAAATCGCGCTTTTTGGAGAAAGCTGAGTTAAGAACTGCTGGATTGAAAGCGATCGATCCAAGTATGGATTTTGGCGATGCTCGGAACTTGCAAAATATGACACAATTAATTGAGCAGTTACGGACAAAAATTGATGCTTATAATACTGCTTTATCTGTGATAGACTCTTCTAAAACCGAGATTGATGAGCTAGAAAAAAACTTGAGCGACCTTGCGGAAAGAATGCTGATTGGAATAGCCTTTAAATACGGTAAAGATAGCCGTGAGTATGAAATGGCTGGTGGTGTTCGTAAAAGCGAACGTATCCGCAGAAGCAGGATGAGTCGCTTGAGAACTAATACTGAAGTTGCATCCGGTGAGAACGCTAAAACGGCGTAGTATAAGAAGTATACCAAAGTTGGGGTAAAAAGAAAAAATCAACTTTTAACTTTTTACCCGACTTGAAATATGCCTCTTATTCTGTCTTTTAGTAAACAAGGAAATTGAAACGCAGAAGAACGCAAAGGAAAAGGCAAACAAACGCAGAGTGTTCGTTACTTTCTTTGTGCAATGCGTATACTAAGTTTGGATGACGGCAAGTGATGAAACTCAGTTTATGTATGATTGTTAAGGATGAAGCAACTACGCTGCCAAAGTGTTTGGGTAGTGTGAAAAATGTTGTTGATGAAATAATAATATTAGATACGGGTTCTCAAGATAAAACTCCGGAGATTGCTAAACAATTCGGTGCAAAAGTTTATGACTTTAAATGGTGCAATGATTTTAGTGCCGCTCGCAATGATGCTTTAAAATACGTTACAGCTGATTGGGTTCTAGTATTGGATGCAGATGAAACTCTGACACCAAAGATTGTGCCGCATATCCGAGAAGCTATACAAAGTGATTCGCATCTTCTAATTAATTTAGTCCGGCATGAAGTTGGTGCTGAACAATCTCCTTATTCTATGGTTTCGCGGCTTTTTAGAAAACATCCAGATATCAGCTTTTCCCGTCCATATCATGCTTTGGTGGATGATAGTGTATCGGCAATTTTAGCTAAAGAACTTGATTGGCAGGTAGGCTATTTACCAGAGGTGGCAATTCTGCATGAAGGATACCAAAAAAACGCGATCGCTCAACAAAATAAATACGCTAAAGCACAAGCAGCAATGGAAAGCTTTCTTGTCAATCATCCTGATGACCCATATGTATGCAGCAAGCTAGGTGCTTTATATGTGCAAACTGGTAAAACTGCTCAAGGCTTTGAGTTGTTGATTAAAGGTATCGCTTGCAAACAAGCGTCGGATGAGATTTTGTATGAGCTTTACTATCATTTAGGCATTGCTTACAGTCGATTGCAAAATCCTCAACAAGCGATCGCACATTATACCGCTGCAATTAAGTTACATATTTACCCCATGCTCAAATTAGGAGCATACAACAATTTGGGTAACTTACTCAAGGCAGGGGGAGATTTAAAATATGCAAAAGCTGCTTATGAAACAGCTTTGCGAATCGATCCGAGTTTTGCTGCCGGACATTATAATCTGGGAATGACACAGAAGGCTTTAGGATTGTTGAATGAAGCGATCGCATCTTATACTCAAGCGATTAAATTAAATCCCAACTATGCAGAAGCTTATCAAAATTTGGGCGTTGCTTGGTTGAAACTAGGCAATGTCCAAGATAGTTTATCAGCTTTTGGCAAAGCGATCGTCCTTCATGAGAAGTATAACCCCGATGAAGCGAAGAAATTACGTGAGTCTTTGCGGGAAATGAAGTTGATTTAACCCATTCCCACAGACGTATATCAAAGAAGTGTTGCGTCTTTAGCCTGTCTCGTTGTTTCCTAAGATATACCAGAGTAATAACGCATTATTGGGATCAATATAGGATAAAGATTATGGTAACGTTGAATATTTCTGAGTTAGATCAAGCTGATCGCTTTCGGGATCTGCAATTAACTTTACGCGATCGCTGGAAAACTATCGAGCTATTTGACAATAGTGATGCTGATATTTTAGTTGTTCCCTCTCTCAGTCTTGACCAGCAGGAACTTCGGAAAATTGAAGGTTGCGAACATTATGAAGAACGATTGCTATTTTCGTTGATGCGTTTGCGGAATCCTCTCACAAGGCTGATTTATGTCACATCAATGCCGCTGCATCCCAGTGTTATTGATTATTATTTACAATTATTGCCGGGAATTCCCTTTTCACATGCTCGCAATCGCTTGCTGCTGCTTTCTACTTACGATTCTTCCCTCAAACCTCTCAGCCAAAAGATTTTAGAACGTCCTCGTTTGCTAAATCGAATTCGCCAAGCTTTAAGGCTAGAAAAATCATTCATGATATGCTATAATTC
>JBPCQW010000148.1:0-14480 GCA_050997715.1 Hassallia sp. | reverse complement strand
TTCGTAGCCTCGTTCACTCACTAATGCTTCTCGTACCGCTCTGGCACTGATACGCGCATATAGAAAGGTCGATTGAAATTTTGGGTCGGCTTGAGCTTGAGCATCCACCAATGAATGAATATCCAATTCTAAATTGGGCAGAATCTCAACACTATTGTCTCGTCCCCTTGCCTGATAATTATCTACACAGACTATCCCCGTCCGCCGTTCATGCAAGCCAAGTTGTACAGTCTGGCGATTCCATCCCAAAACTGTTTCTGCAATGCGTGCTGAACTATCGAAGTAATCTTCGGTAACTTTGGCCATGAAGTCTCGTTTGCGATTGCCAGTTAGTTTCTTGGCTGCATCTTTAAAAGTCGATTTTATGGTGTCGGTGAGCATAATTTGAGCTATTCCAACTCTAGAGATTGAGAGCAGCCACGGGTAGATGCGTGACAGCTTAATCTTCTAGAATGGCTGGTACTTTATTTTTCCGCAAGCCCCTAAATGGAAGGAGCGAGGTAAGCTTAACCATAAACTGCATAACTTGATGTTAATTACCCCTATTAAATAAAAGACAGGAGTCAGGAGTCAGGAGAATGGAGAGTTAGAAGAAAAATCGATTTATATCTAGCGTGTGAGACATGGCTTTTGTACTTCATTTAATTGCAAACTGCTGTATCTTCTAAATTTTGACTTCTAAATCCTACTCCTGACTCCTGACTTCTGACTCCTTCCATTCAATATAAGTTTTGGAGGTTTAAATGACAAATTTACAAGAATCTAGCGCAGCCAATGTAGCTAGTACAAATTTGCTAAACTTGAATCGAGTTACAAGTAGTCTGGCAATTAGTCAAAATCAAGATGGTAGATTAGAAGCTTTTGTAATTGACACTGATGATAATATTCATCATGCTTGGCAAATTACACCCAATGGTCAAGATTGGAGTGATTGGCAAAGTCTTTCAAATGCAACTGCTAAAAGTTTGACAGTAGCTCACAATCAAGATGGCAGACTAGAAGTTTTTACAATTGGTAACGATAAAAAAGTTTACCATGCTCGGCAAACCACAGCTAATGGCAAAGATTGGAGTCCATTAAAAAGCCTTTCTGGTGGGATTGCGAAAAGTTTGGCAGTAGCTGCTTCTTCAGATGGTAGACTCGAAGTCGTGGCGATCGGTACTGATGATAAAGTATATTACGCTCGGCAAACTAAACCCAATAGCGAAGAATGGAGCAAATGGGACGGTCTTTCTGGTGGCATTGCTGATAACCTAACATTAGTTCCCAGTCAAGATGGCAGATTAGAAGTTTTTGCAATTGGTACTGATAATAAGGTCTATCATGCTTGGCAAACCACACTCAATAGTAACGATTGGAGTAAATGGGATAGTCTTGTTGATGGAACTGCTAAAAGTGTGACAGTAGCTCCAAACAAAGATGGCAGACTAGAAGTTTTTGTAGTTGGTACTGATGAGAAGGCATATCATATTTGGCAAACCACAATCAATAGTAACGATTGGAGTAAATGGGACAATCTTTCTCGTGGGGTTGCGAAAACTTTGGCAGTCGCTCAAAACCCAGATGGTAGATTAGAAGCTTTTGCAATTAGTACTGAGAAAAAAGCATATCGACTTGCACAAACTGAACCTAATGGTAAATGGGGTAAATGGCAAGATTTTAGCGATGAAATTAGTAAGAATCTCAAAGTTAGCCAAAATCAGGATGGCAGATTGACGATATTTGGAGTCGGTTCCGGTCAAAAACTATATCAAGCTTGGCAAACCAAACTTAATGGTAAAGACTGGAGTAAATCGGTGTTGAGAAATATCTTTGTGAGAGAAGAAGATAGGTAATATCATGTCCGTTTAATTAACAGTAATAAAATATACTGTAGAGACGTTCCGATGGAACATCTCTACAGTATGTGTGATTTGCGCTCCCACGATATAAGTCAAAAAAAGGATGAATGGTAAAGTGGCAAAATTTTATCCTTCATCCTTTTTGATTTTGTTAAGATTATTTGCGGATTACTGGTCATCAGTACTGTAGTGAAGGAAATTAACGATTGGACGCTTTCAGTAATCTAATAAATATATGAATTCCCAGCAGTTAGATCCAGCAGTTATTTTAGCGATTGCAGACTTTGAAAAATCCCACGTACCTGGTGTTTGGACAACTTTAGATAAAAACCAAGTACTTGCGGACATGCGATCGCGTGTTGCCGATCCTTTTCTCGTCAATCAAGGTGGACAACCATTTTGTGGACCTGCGTCCATTTTGTTTGAACTTATTCGCAAACAACCACTGCGTTATGTGCAAATTTGCCGTAGTATATTTGAAACTGGCAGTTTTCAAGGAGAAACTACACGCATTAAAGCATCCCAAACACTTGTTAAAAGTCGGGGCAGACTGCGGTTAAGTCAAGCCGATTGGATGGTTTTAGCAACACTAAGAGAAGCAGAGAACTCGATTTTTAACATTGAAGTAGAAGCACCAGATATCATCCGAAATTTGTCGGGTATGACGAAATCTTGGGAGATGAAAGGCTGGACGCGAGAAGTATTAGGTTATCGTAAAGTCAAGTATATCCATACATATATATTTGGAGAATACGAGGCTTTGAATGAAGCAACAGATGTCATTAACTCCGGTGGTGTAGCTTTTGCTTTGATTACTGCCTCAGGTTTACTAGGTGGGAAAAAGCCTTTTTTACCTTACCCAAATCACTGGATTACGATATTAGGAAATATCTCGTTTAAAGGTGGTTCGTGGTTTGAAGAAGAAAGCGGACGTGTCAGCTTAGATATTTACTCTTGGGCAAAAAAGTTTCACATCGACCTTGATGAAAGACCTTTTGAAGATTATTTCTGGGGAGTTGTTATGGGTTCGATGTGATTGGGAGACAGGAGGACAAGGAGGACAAGGAGACAAAATTATTCTTTCTCCTCCTCTTCTCCTCTTCCCCTACGGCACTTTCATCCTCCGCATTAGTGCTGCTGTACTGTTTCTACCCAACGTTTGAGATTGAAGTGATTATCTAGCGTTAAACCTTGACTTTCATAAATCGATACCCAAGGATGGGCGGCTATGTCTGCAATCGAGTAGTCACCGCAGATAAATTATTTTGAAACTTTTTATACTTTTTTGTATTTTAAATTTAAATTATCTATACACAAAAATTATCTTATCTATACCAAAAAATAAAATTATTTGCTTGAAGAAAAAATATACATAATCTTTAAAAATAACACTTAAGTATTTTTTCTTAGTAAAAATCACGATTAACATCTGTGCTTTTAGATAAGAGCGTGTAAAAATCAACTCATCGATAGATTACATACAGCCAGAGGATATACACGACTATAAAGTTAGCAAAAAACTAAAGTTTTGTTAACACAATTGTTGGTGCAAATATTTGCACCGCTTTAGCATTTCGTCATTTATATCAACTGCTAAATAGAAGGCAGAAAGCAAAACTTTGCTTATATATGCTTTCTATAAAGTTGGCATTTTACGTTTAACTGTTTCTACTTATATTCGGGAAAAATTGGGAAAATATATGCGCGATCGCCTGAGTATTAAACAAGGTAAATTTCAGCTTTCAAACACTGCAAAAGTTATGTTGTTCGCTACCTTTGTTGCTGTACTACCGACTTCTGGCTTTTGTACAGCTTATTTAATACTCTCACTTGACTACGTAGGTTCCACATCTACAGCCACATTCAGTCACCCAACATCGATTCCTTGGCTGACTGAGAAATATGAATGTCAGCATACCCATAGAACTTGGCGTGATGACAAATGTTGGGATTATGAACATAATCCGATGTTTTGATCATATTCTTAAATATTTAATTTGCTTGTGGAGAGAGGAATAGATTTTGGATAAAAAGAAGATGCACCCAAATGTTACTTAGACAGTTTGGCGCCAATGCATTGGTGCTTCCACATTATCAGGTAGACGAGTTGTGCGATCGCCTAATGCTCCTCTAATCTGCTGTGGGTCTAAATTTTTCACACCTGTCAAAATTGCTCCTTCTAATTTAACATCGCAAAGATTCGCTCCATAAAGGTTTGCCCCCATCAAGTTTGCCTCACAAAGGTTAGCTTCATGAAGGATTGCTCTTTGCAAGTTGGCTCCCATCAAATTTGCTCTATACAAATCAACTTCTATCAAACTTGCTTCAGACAAATTAGCAAACAATATATCTGTTTGTTGCAGTTTGGCTGCGTTCAAATTTGCCTTACTAAGATTGGCTCCATTCAAGTTTGCTTGCTGCAAGTTTGCTCCAATCAAACCAGTACCCTGCAAGTTGGCTTTACCAAACTTTGCTTGCTGCAAGTTGGCTAAAAACAGCTTTGCACCAGAGAGGTTAGCAAGTTTTAAAGTAGCTTGTTGCAAGTTGGCTTTATAAAGGTTAGCATCGGTGAGATTTGCCGCACGCAAACTTGCACCAGAGAGGTTGGCTGCACGCAAATTTGCCCCACACAGCTTAACTTTATTCAGATTGGCTCCACTAAGGTTGGCTCCCATCAAGCTGCATGATTGCAAGTTGGCTTCATACAAAATTGAACCACAGAGTTGAGCTTTATCGAGGTCTGCACCACACAAATCGGCTGATCGCAAGTCTGCACCACAAAGGTCAGATCCACTTAAGTCTGCCCCGGCAAAATCTGCTCCACGCAGGTCTGCACGTCTGATGTGAGTATTACGTAAATCAATTTTTTGATTTACCGGGTCTTTTTGTGAATCGCGTCTACCGATGACTGTTAAAGCCACTTGAATATCTGTGCGAATGCGCGGTGATTCCTCCAACCAGTTGAGGTCGTCGGGGTGTTCGCGACGCACTACACGGGTGTGTCTACCAAAACGAGGTTCAGAATCTTCCTCGGTTTGTTGCCGTTGTTCTACCTGGATGGGGGCATTCTCGCGCACAAAAGCTGAGAGAATTTCCATGATTGTCCAGTGTTCTTTAGGAAAATCTTGAGCGACTCGTTCTAAAGCGTAAATTGCCCCTGTCCGTGTTGACACTTTGTCATGTCCAAGCTGTTCAATCGCTGCCATAAAGCGTTCAGCAATTAACCTGTCTTGATTGAGTTTGTTATTTTCAATGCTGAGTTCGATGTTTCTCTCAGCTGAATTCGCACTTTTTTCTAAAGCTTCTGCACGCTTTGCTGCATAATAAGCATTAATCATTCCTGCTAGTCCTAAAAAAACTATTGCAGAAGTTGTCAATGCTTGATTTCTGTTCTCTATTTGTTGCTGCGTTGACACTTTCTCATTATGAGAAAATGCCACTAAAATTAGAGTCCATGAGAGAGTAAATATAACCGATATGGCTATTAACCGATTCAACAGCGTGTCTGTCTTCTTAGCAGACATAGCAGAAGTGTTCCTCACATCTTATAATTTTTACGGTGATTATTGGCAAAAAAAAGTATAGCATTTATCTCCAAATTGCAATATGTGCCCCAAGGCTCAATTATTCTTACTCTTACGATTGGTAGAATGCATTCAATGCAATATGTACTTCAATACTATGAGCGTACATGCCTTACAGACGTAGAAAACTCACGAAATATCGCTTGATTTCATGTGCTGAAAATCTAGATATTTGGCTTCTTAGATGCACATAAGATTGTACCACTTAAGTTAGCAGTTTTGAGAATTGCCCCTGCAAAGTTAACTTTATATAGATTTGCCCCTGCTAAGTTAGCACCATTAAGGTTTACCCCGCGCATATCCGTATCACTCCAATCAAGTAGCTGATTTTCTGCATCTTTTTTTACATTTCTCCTGCCAATAAGCTTCGGGCTGCTTGAATATCTGTACGAATTTTCGTTTTGAAGTTGCTTTTTGACTTCTCTTGTGCTGTATGAGGAGAATTGTTTCACACAAAAATTGTGAGCATTTCCATGATTTCCCAGCGTTGTTGTGGATCGTTGTTGGCAATTTGCTCGCTTTCATAAATTGCATCCACACTGGTTTCTATGTTTTTACCTCCAAGTTGTTTCATTAATTACTATTTCTCATGTTTAATTTCAGCGACTTATGTTGATTTTGTGGGATTCTTTTTTGCTTGACAAACCTCTAAAGGAGGAATTTATTTAGAGGCTGTTCTTAGTAAAACCTTAACTTTGTGCTTTTTAATGCGTATTATTACTTGCTGTTAATACACAAAATATTTCCAGACAATTTTATAATAATTTATACTAACTATTCACCAAAACTTAAGATTTTTTTAATTTATCTAAATAATAATTGCAGTCTAGAAAATAGAAGCTAAGGGCTAGGAAAAGAGATTTTTAGAGAATTTATCTGTAATTTTTAATTTACCCGCATGGGTTTACCAGATGCAACAAAATACACAACCAATTGTAAAAGACTTAGTGCTGATTGGTGGGGGTCATAGTCATGCGATCGCACTTTTGATGTTTGGCATGAAACCGTTACCAGGAGTACGGTTAACGTTGATTACCGAAGCTTCAGATACACCTTACTCTGGAATGCTACCCGGACACATTGCCGGATTTTACAGTCATGATGAATGTCACATCGATTTGCGAGGTTTAGCTCAATTGGCTCAAGCAGAATTATACATCGATAAAGTGGTTGGGCTTGACTTAAAAAATAATAAAGTTTTTTGTGCTAACCGTCCACCTGTAGCTTTCGATGTGCTGTCAATTGATATTGGTAGTACTCCCGCTACTTTATCTGTAGAGGGTGCAGAATATGCAATTCCGGCTAAACCTGTAGCGCAACTACTAAAACACTGGTATCAGTTAATTGAGGATGTCGCTGAAAATACCAAAGAATTAATCAGGATTGGAATAGTAGGTGGTGGCGCTGGCGGTGTAGAATTGGCGCTATCAATGCAAGCTAATTTATTGGGGATTGGAGTAGAGACGCGATTAATCGCGTCTGTACAATCAGAGACGCGATTAATCGCGTCTGTACAAGAGGGAAAGAAGAATTTTCCTAATGTGGAAATTCATCTATTCCAGCGTGACGCGGAACTGATGCCTCATTATCATCCATCGGTACGGCGTTTAGTTAGACAACTTTTGATTAAGCGCGGGATGCAACTGCATTTGAGGGAAAGTGTGTGTAAAGTCGCACTCAATAACTTTAGTTCTATATCTGATGAGCCAGCAGAGAAAGGTGAATTAAATATTATATGTGAATCTGGGTTGAAAGTGAAATGCGATCGCTTGTTCTGGGTAACTCAAGCATCAGCACCGCAGTGGTTAAAAACAACACAATTAGCAACTGATGAGCAAGGCTTTATTTTAGTTGATGACACATTGCGATCGCTAACACATCCACATATATTTGCTACTGGTGATATTGCCACAATGGTAAATTATCCGCGTCCGAAAGCTGGTGTATTTGCTGTTCGGCAAGGTAAACCTTTATTTGAGAACTTGCAGCGAATTTTATTAGGAAAATCACCCAAACCTTACAAACCACAGAAACAATATTTAAGTTTAATTGGTACTGGGGATAAACGTGCGATCGCTACACGAGGTTTTTTAACTTTGCCACCGCATAAATTATTGTGGCATCTCAAAGACTCAATTGATCGGCGATTTATGCAACGCTTTAGCGAGGGACTAGGGACTAGGGACTGGGGACAAGGAGACAAGGGGACAAGGAGACAGGGGGACAAGGAGACAAGGAAAGTTTCTCCCCCTCCCCCACTCCCCCACTCCCCCACTCCTCCCACTTGCGCTGGCTGTGGTTCTAAAGTTGGTAGTACAGTTTTAAAAGATGTTCTAAATCGCATTAAGCAAGAACAACCGATTGGCAAAGATAGAAAAGATATCATAATTGGATTGGATGCACCAGACGACGCAGCGGTGATCAAGATAGAAAATAATCAGTTGATGGTGCAGACGATTGATTATTTTCCGAGTTTGATTAACGACCCGTATATATTTGGGCAAATTAGCGCGAATCATTGCTTAAGTGATATTTTGGCAATGGGTGCTATTCCTCAAAGTGCGTTAGCGATCGCTACAATTCCTCATGCTGCACCAGCTAAAATCGCCGAAATCCTTTATCAATTATTATCTGGTGCTGTAAAAGTGCTAAATCAAGCACAAGCACCCCTCATCGGTGGACACACAACCCAAGGTGCAGAATTAGCATTTGGCTTGACTTGCAACGGATTAGTTTATCCCGATAAACTCTTACGCAAAAGCGGAATGCAACCAGGGGAAGTGCTAATTTTGACAAAAGCCCTAGGAACCGGCACATTATTTGCCGCTCAGATGCGTCACCAAGTTAAAAATCGTTGGATTGATGCTGCGATCGAGTCGATGCTGTTATCAAATCAAGCTGCTGCTGCATGTTTCTTGTCACACCAAGCTACAGCTTGCACTGATGTTACAGGTTTTGGCTTGCTGGGACACCTGCTGGAAATGGTGCAAGCTTCTGGGGTTGCAGTTGAGTTACAACTTGAAGCGATACCGATTTTAGAAGGGGCAAAAGAGACATTACAACAAGGTATTTTTAGCTCACTGCATCCAGAAAATTTACAAGCATCACATTACATTTCCAATTTGGCACAAACTGAGAGCCATTTTAATTATCCCATATTATTTGACCCGCAAACTGCCGGCGGTCTTTTAGCTTCGATTCCAGAAGCGCAAGCTGAAGAATGTTTAATTGCATTGAAAGATTTGGGATATAAATATAGCTGCATAATTGGTCGTGTCAACTGTGAAGTTGAAGGTAAAAAACCAATTACCTTAATAAAGTGATATTACGATAGTTTGAAAACCTTCGTTGGTAGAGACGTTCCATCGGAACGTCTCTACGAAAAATTAGGAATTTCCTACTAATATCTTTACAAGTGAATAAAGCCATTAATCGAGAATTACGTCTGCTAGTAAATCATCCATTTCATCGCTCATTTCCTTGGTGTAAGGAACAAGCTGAGAAGGATTTTTCATAGCATCCTTCATCAGAAAGTCAAGAAAAAGGCTCATCATAATACTTTCATCTCATAGCTTCGGTTTTAAGGGCTGAAGCCCTTACTACATTTAAGAGCTTTTATTTATGTTTATCTGCTTGTAAAAAATATAACAAAAAAAAGACAGGTAAAATACCTGTCCTAATTAAGTGATGAATTAGTAGAGAATTTAGAAATTCATCTCAGCAGCTTGAACTTTCTCAACCTGCTTTTTCTTCAGCACTAACAATACTTGAGCTAACATCACCAAAGCGATGAATGCGATTAAGCCTTTAATTCTGCCAGCATCTTGCAGAACAATTTCCGCATCATCTTGACCAAATCCACCGACGTTGGGGTTACTGGTCAAAGCGTCACCAGAAGTCACCGCTTGTCCTTCAGAAACAAGCAGTTCGGGTCCGACGGGAACCTTCTCTGTAACTGTTTCACCAGTCTCAGATTGGATATTTATGGCGTATTTGACGTTACCATCTTCATCTTCCTCTTTGGCAATTTTGCTAATTGTGCCGGTAGCAGAAGCGTTGTAAACGGTGTTGTTGCTCTTTTCGCCGGTGGGGTAAACTTGTCCGCGTCCACGATTACCACCTGCGTGAACTGAATATTTACCAAACCTAATATTCTTGTCGGTTGCGGGGTTGGGAGAAAGAACTGGGAAAACGATTTCTTGATACTGTTCACCGGGTAGTGGTCCGATGATGACAACGTTTTCTTTGTCTTCTGAGTAGGGTTGGTAAAATAAACCTTCAATTTCTTCTTTCATGTCCTCAGGGATGCGATCCTCAGGAGCAATCTTGAAGCCATCTGGTAACATCAGTACAGCACCAACATTCAAGCCGGTTTTGGAACCATCAGCACCCACTTGCTGCACGCTGGTGTCGTAAGGAATTTTTACTACCGCTTTAAATACGGTATCGGGTAATATCGATTGGGGAATTTCTACTTCCGTCAGTTTTGCCGCTAGGTGACAGTTAGCGCAGACAATGCGTCCTGTTGCTTCGCGGGGGGTTTCGGGATAGGTTTGCTGTGCCCAAAATGGATAAGCAGCAGCTGATTGGGGAAGAATTAGATCGCTGGTGAAGAATAATGTCACAGTAGCGATCGCTATAAGCAATGTTTTTACCATCGCTCTAGCATTGCGAGTCAACCTCGCAGGTGTAAAGGCATTTCTCATCTCAATAAGGACAACAGTTCTAGAAATGAAGGTCAATAGTCAATAGTCAATAGTCAAATCACTAAGGACAATTGACGAAATAATTAAGCCCACCAAGGTTCTTCACCTGTGCGGAAGTCGGTTTCAGTCCATTGAGTTAAGACGATTTTGTCGTCATCTACTTTGGTATGAGCTAAAGCCAAAGACTTCGGTGCTGGACCTCGGACAACCTTACCAGTAGCATCATACTGGGAACCGTGACAAGGACACTTAAATTTGTTCTCAGCAATGTTCCAGGGGACAACACAACCTAAGTGAGTGCAGATAGCGTTAATGCCGTAATCAGCGATCGCTTCTTTGCTTTCTACCACAATATAGGTCGGGTCTCCTTTGAGTCCTTGAACTAAAGTGCGATCGCCGACATTATGGCTTTCTAAAAATTTAGCTACGCTGACGTTATTACCCAACTCGTCTTTTGCTGTTATCCCACCACCAGCACCGCTAGCAGAAACGGGAATAAAAAACTTGACTACGGGATACAATGCTCCCAGAGCCACTCCGGTAACAGTCCCGAAAGTGAGCAGATTCATGAATTGACGACGCCCCATATCGGGCACGTCTGCTGATTCTGAAAATTGAGCCATAATCCCCGTGCTATGATTCTCTATTTTGTTAAGAATATTGACAAGATTTCCCATAATGTTAGTAGCTCTTGTCTGCATCGAAATGAATTGTGCCGCCGACGATGCCATACTTTTCTCTTCAAAGATATTTCTAGCATCTTTTGCTGGACATTACATTTCTTTATAGTCCTATCATACTTGAGTTACGGAACTTAACATCATAACTAAATGTAAAATATAATTTAAAAAAGCTATGACCGGACAAGAATTACGTCAACTGTTGCTTGATAAGTGGGGACGCTCATACGATGTCCAGTTGCGACGGACTCAGGGTAAGATATTTGTGCAAATAATGTGGAAATATCTTGAGCAAGTATCTTTTCCCTTAAGTGAAGCAGACTATCAAGAGCATCTCGATAGCGTCGCTACTTACCTTAATGCCTTTGGTGGTACAATTCAGGTGCAAACATTTATTAATCAAACCCGCGAACGTCCGCGACTTGGTAAAGCAGTTAGCATTCCTCTAGATTTGGGTGAACGTGCTTCCGAATGGTTGATTGATTAGTTTATAATTCAAATAACAATTCAAAATTCAAAATTCAATAAATTTTCATACGAGGATTTAAACCCCGATTGAAACTGAGACTACGTGTAGAGGTAGGGATCTTAAACTCTTTAATTTACGATAACAAATAAAAGAATACAGCAGATTGCGTTGTTATTAAATACAGGTAGAGACGTACCACTGCTACGTCTCTACAAGGTTTTGGGTTTTATATATGTACTTCATTACTTCTTTTGCGCGATAGGAGATTTTTAGGCTTATTACCTAAAATTCCAAAATTCTGCTGCCATTGCTTCAATCGTTTTTTCTAAATCTGGCAAATAGTTCTCAATTACATTCCAAATTATATCGAGGTCTACACTTAGATATTCATGAGTTAATCGATTACGAAAACCAGCAATATTAGTCCATTCTGTTTCGGGGTATGCATTTTTCCAATCGCTTGGTAATTTCTGTACAGACTCACACATCACCTGAACATTTCGTAAAACTGCATCTTGAGTTTTAATGTCGTTCAAAAATACTTCTTTTCCTTCGTCTGTATATTGTTTAATTCTATTAATACAATCTCGAATATGAATCAGATAAACTAAACTATCTTTCATAAATTGATAGCTTCCTTAAATACTTTTTCTTTAATAAAAGAATGTAAAGAATTTGCCGTTACTATATCAACCTTACGATTTAACAAAGTTTCTAAATCTTGAATTAGTCCTCCAGGAAACCAAGCTGTAATTTTATTCAAGTCATAATCAATCAAAAAATCAATGTCACTGGTTTCTGTTTCTTCCCCTCTGGCTACACTACCAAATATTCGGAGATTGTAAGCTCCGTGTTTAGCTGCGATTTGGATGATTTCTTCTTTTTTTTCTTGAAGTAGTTCTTTTAGTTTCATTTTTGACTTTTTCTTATTTGTGTGGCGATCGCATCCCCAAAGTCAACCAAGACGGCATAAAATAGCCAAGTAGCCCACACTTGTAACTTCTCCCAAAGGGAGACGCTGCGCGAACACGCCATTAATAGAAGCAGTCCATAAATAAGATAACCCTAAAAATCGTTTAATTTTTACTTAATTGGAATGCTCCTTTATTCCCCAGTCCCCAATCCCCAATCTCCATTTATTTCCCAACAAGCTTAACCAAACCGATACCCCCGAAATAAAGTCCTAAAACAGCACCGGCTAAAAGACTTTGGGTAAAAGGATCTGTAGAAGGTGTGAGAATAGCTCCCAAAACCACTGATCCGATAATTACATAACGCCAAGCAGAAAGCATTTTTTGAGAAGAAACAATTCCTAAAGCACCTAGCAACAGTTGAATTACGGGAATTTGAAATGCTAATCCGGTGCTAAATAACAACAACAACACAAATTCAAAATATTTGTCAATCGACCACAATTGCTCGACTACATCGGCACCGTAGCTGATAAAGAAGTTCAAAGCGGCAGGAATCAGCAGTATATAAGCAAACACTAACCCGCCGGCAAACAGCACACTCGAACCCAACATCACGGGTATCAGCAAGCGTCGTTCACGTCTGGTCAATCCTGGGAGTACGAACTGGATAATTTGGTAAAGTACAAAAGGACTAGCTAGCACCAAGCCACTGTAACCGGCAACTTTCACGGAGACAAAGAAATATTCTCCGGGAGCAAGTTGGAGAAATTTAACTCCTTGTGCTGGTACTTCCAACAGCTGGACAATCGGCTTGACGGCAAAAAAACAGCCGATAACACCAACTGCTAGAGCAATCAAGGCATAAAAAATCCGCTGTCGCAACTCCTCTAAGTGGTCGAAAATCGACATTTCGACCTCACCAGGCAATTCATCGAGAGGATTTACTTCTGGGTTGTCGTATCCTTCAAGGTCGATACCAGGGTTAGTTGAAGTGTCTACGTCTTGTGAAGGAGTCATGAGTATCAAACAGTAGGCATCATTTGTT
The DNA here is from genome assembly GCA_050997715.1 of Hassallia sp. Lineage (GTDB taxonomy): Bacteria > Cyanobacteriota > Cyanobacteriia > Cyanobacteriales > Nostocaceae > Hassallia. The sequence goes on along the minus strand of JBPCQW010000148.1, from coordinate 1,241 downwards.
AACTATTTTATCTAGGGTAGCGGCTATTACGATATTTTTTTTAGGGCGATCGCTCTTTTCGTCCGGTTCGATTCAAGTTTAAAATGAATATGTGACTAGGAAGTTATATTGCAGGCATTGCCTACCTTTAATAAGGGTGGAACCGATAATTATATATCAAGTCTCTAAATCATAAGCATTAAGTTTAAATTTATTAAAAATAAACATAATAATGCTCAGTTTTTAAACTCCGGTTCATCAAGGTGACATCTACTGTAACGCAATCGGAAATTTCTAACTGAGGTTTGTATGAGTAGGACAATTTTTATTGCTTTGATGGTATCATTACCTGTTTTTTTAGGTAATACAGCTTCTAGCTTGGCTGTTTCTCGTGACGTGCCGATATCACCGAATAATTTTTTGCTAAAAACCAATTTATTTACTAGCAACTTAAAAGAGTTAATACATATAGTGCCGTTTAAACTATCCGCTAGAGATGACCAAACAGAAGATTGTCTTCGGGCAGGAGACTGTAAATATTGATAACTAAGGGTGTTATTGGTTGGTTGTTAAAGGTGGTCTACCTTGAGAACCGTAGTTTTCTGCCAATACTTTGAGATTGGTTCCTTACGTCGATTGGGACACATCTGAATAAGAGCGAAACTCCTTATTTTCAACATGGACGAGGTTTAGCAGTAAATATAGTATGTGATTTTTTCGATAGTTACAGCAGTAGTCAGGAGTCAGAATTCACAAGTGAAACAGTCTTTGTATCTGGCTTTCAAGTTGAGATACTGTAACTCATTTAATTGCAAACTGCTATATGTTTCTTTGCGTAAAGTTACTTGCATAAGCATTTTAACTTTAAACTTAAGAATGCTTAGGTAGGCTCGTTTTATATAGATTATTTTATCAGGTCTTTTTGCATCTTTTTGAATTTACAATACTCACGTACAAACTGCCAAATCAATTAATTTTGGAAATTCAATAAACGCAGAAAATACGTGAGTCTTATTTTCATTCGTATTTATAACTAAATAAAGTTATATTTTTAAAGACTTGTTTTCTAATAAAACATATATTGACTTATAAAATTGTCAAATAAAATACTATAACAAAAATTATTTTATCTGGTTAATCATTGCTGTCAAAGACCTTATCAAAAAATACTATTTAAATTTAGCTTTGAATACCAATCAGCTACAAATCTTCTTTTGATGAAAGTATAAGCAGTTAAATATAGTCTGGCTGAATAGCCGCAA